>CAZJJC010000225.1:0-5404 GCA_964546195.1 uncultured Enterobacteriaceae bacterium
CCGCGCAATGCCGGCATGCTGGCCGGCTATTTCGCCCGCCTGCTCGCCTACGCGCTGAGCGCGATCGACGACGCGCGCGTGCGCGGCTTTCTGCTGCGCACCGTTTCGCAGACGGCCAGGCGCGCAGACCTCGCCGCGGCCATCGCCGAGGTGCTCGATGTCCTCACCGAGAACGCGCGGCATCATGCACTGCTCGACGAGGCGCTCGCCGCGCTGGACGAGCTTCTCGCGCGCGAGGAGACACGCCGCCTCATATCCCGGGAGGTCGCCGAGAACGCGCCCGCCCTGCTGCGGGGGATCAACACTTTCCTCGATCTGAAGCTCGACGAGAAGGCTGCCCTCAGGATCGTCGATGTGGCGCTGCGCAAGATCTCCGAGGTGCGCGAGGACCGCGACCACGAGCTGCGCAGGCGCTTCGACGCCTTCGTCGCGCGCTTCGTGCAAAAGCTCAAAAGCGACGAGGCGACGCGCGCGAAAGTGCACCGCATGCGCGACGAGGTGCTCGACAGCGCCGCGCTGGCGGATTACGTCGGCGGCTTGTGGGCCGAGTTTCGCGCCTGGCTGAGCGCCGACCTGCAAGGCGGGTCCTCCGCGGTCCAGCAACGCGCCCGGTCCCTGGTCGCGGGATTCGGGCAGGAGCTCGCTGCCGACCCGGACATCCAGCAATGGATCGACGAGCAGATCCTCGCCGCCGTCGCCCCGCTGGTCGAGGAGCACCGCGCCAAGATCGGCAAGTTCGTCGAGGACCAGATCAACGCCTGGCAGGAAACCCGGCTGGTCGAGGAGCTGGAGCGCCATGTCGGCGCCGATCTGCAGTACATCCGCATCAACGGCACGATCGTCGGCGGGCTGGTCGGCCTGGCGATCGCCGTGACTACGCGGCTGCTGCTCTGACCACGTCGGCACATCCCGACATGGTGTTTTCAACCACGCGAGGGCTCGCCGGTCGGCGACTTCGCGCCGCGCGCCGAAGCGGTATAAATGCGCCTACCCATTTGGGAGACGGATGAACCACTGCGAAATCTTTCACGTGCCGTACAAGAAGTCGTTCCGCTGGAAGTGGCGCCAGGTCTCTGCCGACGGCAGGGTCAAGGAGTCGCAGGAAAGCTACGAGCTCTATTACGAGTGCGTGTGCGCCGCGCGCAAAAGCGGCTATGAGCCCCGCCTGGGGGCGGTCGAGGCGGCCTAGACCTTCAGGAACAGCGTCACCAGCGGCTCGGGGCCGCATTGCGCGCTCCGATGCCCGTGGACCTTCGGGTCGAACCGCGCACCGCCGGGCAGCACATCGGCCGAGAAAAAATGCTCGCCCGGCCGGAAGCGGCGCGTTTGGCCGTCCTGCAGCCCGATCTCCATCTCTCCGCCGAGGATGAAAACCCACTGCGGCTCCGGGGTGCAGTGAAACTCGCTGCGGAAGCCGACCGGGCTAATCCGCAGCTGATATCCGGTCGCCGGCAGGATGGCGGATAGCCGCGCCTGGGGCGTACCTTCGCGCAGCGCGAGAGCCTGCTGCTTGAACTTCGCCCGACCCTCGCCGTCCGTGTACAGCACAACCTGGGTAAAGCTGCCCGCGCGGTCCATTCCTTGCTCCCAATCGATTGCGTTTCCAACCATGGAGGTGAGAAATGAAAGTAACAGCATTGGTAGCGGCAGTTACATTGGCGCTTTCCGGGGCGTTGGCGGGTTGCGGCCAGGAAGGCGGCGGCAAAGCTTCGGGCGGCTCGACGGCGTCCGGCGGTTCGAGCCCGTCGGGCTCCAGCGGCACTACGAGCAAGGCCCCGGGCAGCAGCCCCAGCAGCCAGCCGGACATGCCCAAGAAATCCACCACCCCGGGCAGCAAGTAAGAAGTTCCCCGCAGCAGGAATGTCTGCACCCGGCCGCCGGGCATTGACCCTCTGAGTTCAGGGGTTACGCCCGGCCCGTTCTTTGCTGCTCTCTTTCGCAACCCAACCATGGAGGACACATGAAGCTTTCAACTTTTGCACTAGCGGTAGCCATGGCCTTTGGCCTGGCGGCCTGCGGCCAGGACAGCGGCAGCGGTAAATCCAGCGGCACCAGCGGCAGCAGCAGCTCGTCTTCGCCGTCGTCCACGACGCCCCCGCCGTCGAGCTCGGGCTCCAGCTCGTCTTCGTCCACTTCGCCTTCCGGCGGCAGCTCGGCCACCACGCCGAAGTCGACCTCAGGCGCGGCTTCGGGCGGCGCTACCGGCTCCACCAGCGGCAGTGCGCCGTCGAGCTCTTCGGGCAGTGCGCCCGCGAGCTCTTCGGGCGCGGCCGATCCCGCGAAGGATCCCGCGAAGGAACCGGAGAAGAAGTCGCAGTAAAGCGTCAACGCAGCACGAAAGGCGGGGCCGGGCGGATGTCCGGCCCCGTTTTCTTTAGGACACCTCGACGCGCATCGCGCCGATGCGCTCGATCTTCGCGAGCAGGCTGTCCCCCGGCTTGACCGGGCCGACGCCCTGCGGCGTGCCCGTGAGCAGCACATCGCCCGGATGCAGGGTGTAGAACGACGAGCCCCACGCCACGAGCTCGGCAACCCCGACGATGAGCTCGCGGGTGTTGGCGTCCTGGCGCAGCTGGCCGTTGACCGTGATGGAGACCTGCAGCGCGCCGGTATCCGGCACTTCCTCCGGCGTCGCGAGCCAGGGACCCAGCACGCAGTACGAATCGGGCGACTTGCGGAAGCTGCGCTCCTCCGGCCCGCGGATCGTCATGTCCAGGCCGATGCAATAGCCCGCGATGTATTGCGGCGCCTGGGCCGCGCTCACGTTTTTCGCGGCCCTTCCGATGACCACCGCGAGCTCCACCTCATGATCGTTCCTGCGGTCGGTATGGACCAGCTTCACGCCTTCGCCGGCGCCCACCACGGCGCTCGCGGCCTTGAGGAACATGCCGGCCTTGTGAATCTCGTTGACGAGGTTGCCGTGGTGAATGCCCTTGTCGGCCAGCGCCTCCTCCAGGTGCTTCGTGTAGTTCACCGGGGCGGCGATGATCTTGCCCGGGTTGGCGACCGGCGAAAGCAGCCTCACCCGCTCAAGAGGAACGGGCTTTGCGCTCTTCGCGGCCGCTTCGATCTTTCCCTTGAGCTTGCCCAGGTTGGCGATGAACGGATCGAAGCGCGGAAGCGGATAGGTAAACGTCCCCAGCTCGCCGAGGACGGAGCTGACGTCGTGAACGGCGTCGCCCTGCACCAGGCCGATCCTGTCGTCGTCGAAGCGGCAGATTTTCATTGGAGTTCCTCGCTCCTGCGCAGTCCTGCGATCATCGAGCTGTCGAGCAGGTGGGCGCGCGCGCGCGCCGGATCGCCCGCGATTTCCACCAGCTCCTCCATGCGCTCGCGCTGCACCTTCGCGTCGCGCTCTTCCAGCAGGTGCTTGTTGCGGATCGACATGGCCTGGACCGCCTCGACCGTCGCGGCACGGCGCTGGCGCACGTAGAGATCGAGCAGCTCCTCGCCGCCCTCGCCGCGCCACACGCGGGCGAGCTTGTCGGCCAGGTTGACCGCGTCGTGGATGCCGCTGTTCAGGCCGAAGGCGCCCAGGGGGTTGTTGAGGTGCGCGGCGTCGCCCGCGAGCAGCACGCGGCCGACGCGCCACTCGTTCGCCACGCGCTGGTGCACCCGGTAGATCACCTTGTGGCGCACTTCATAGGCGTCGCCGCGCGCGAGGAACCCCTGCATCCTGGATTCGACGTGCTTCGCGGCGAGCAGCGCGTCGTCCGGCACGCCGCTGTCGCAGGGGAATACCACGCGCCATACCCCCGGCGGACCGGCGTCGGGCATCTTGAAGAGCGCCGACCATTCGACCGGATCGGCGATATAGGCGTTGAGCGCGAAGCCGTGCCGGCTGAAATCGTAGGGCGTGCTGGCGACGAGAAACTGCTCGGGCCAGGTGAAGCCCTCGAACTGCACCGGCAGGAGTTTGCGGATCGTGCTGCGGCCGCCGTCGGCGCCGATCAGCCACGAGGCCTCCACGGTGCCCGGGATGCCGTCGGACTCCACTTGCACCTTGAGCGCGCCGTTTTTCTGCTCGAAGCCGGTGACGCGGTGGCCGAAATGCACCTGTGCCGAGCTCTGCCCGCGCAGGATGTCGAGCTGGATGGGAGTCAGCCGGTGCTGCTCCAGGTGCAGGCGGTACGGGTAGGGCGTCACGTCGGCCAGGAGGCCGAGGTCGAAGTCGGCCACCAGCGCGCCGCGCCGCTCGCGGATCTGCCAGTGGCGCACCTGCAGCCCGTGCTCGTGCATGCGCTGGGTGATGCCGTACCTTGCCATCATCTCCTGCGTCGGGGGATGGTAGGAGCCCGCGCGCAGGTCGTGCGCGAGCGAGGCTTCCGCCTCGCACACCACCACCGGGATCTCGTGCGCGGCAAGGGCGATGGCGCACATCAGGCCGGTGGGCCCGGCGCCGGCGATGACGACCGGGGGCCGCTCGTTTGCCATCCCGAAATTCTATTAGCTTAAGATCGCCCGGATGCGAATCTGCGTGTTTGGCGCCGGCGCCGTCGGCGGTCACCTCGCCGCGCGCCTCGCCGCCGCCGGCCACGATGTCTCGGTCGTCGCCCGCGGGGCGCACCTGGACGCGATGCGCCGCGACGGCGTCAAGCTGCTGCACGGCCAGGACGTCATCCAGGGCAAGGTGCGCACCGGCAGCCCCGCGCCGCAGGACGCGGTGTTCGTCACCCTGAAGGCCAACCTGCTCGGCGTGTTCGCCGACGCCGCTTCCCCCTGGCTCGGCCCGGATACGGCGGTGGTGTTCGCGCAGAACGGCATTCCGTGGTGGTACCCCGCGGCGCTTCCGCGGCTGGACCCGGGCGAAAAGCTGCGCCGGAAAATTCCTGTGCACAACGTCGTCGGCGCCGCCGTCTATTCCGCCAACGAGGTGATCGAGCCGGGCGTGATCCGCAACTTCGTGCCGAACAACAACATGCTGGTGATCGGCAATGCCGACCGGAAGGACTCCAGCGTCGTGCGCGAACTGCGATCCATTTTGAACCAGCTTGGCATTTCTTCGCCCGAAACCGACGATATCCGGCGCTCGGTGTGGGCCAAGCTGGTGCAGAACCTGGCCAATTCCAGCCTGTGTCTGCTCACCGAAGCGTCGATCTCCGACGTGGTCGCCGACCCGCAGCTGAAAGAGCTGAAGGACAAGGTGAGCGCGGAAGCGCGCGCCCTCGCCGCGGCGCTCGGCGTTGATATCGACAAGGCGCCGACGCGCCCCAGCGGCGGGCACGCCTCGGGCGCGCTCGGCCACAAGCCCTCCATGCTGCAGGACTACGAGCGCGGGCGGCCGATGGAGATCGAGGCGCAGCTCATGGCGCCGCTCGCGCTCGCGCGCGCCGCCAAGGTGGCCGCGCCGACCCTGGAAGTGCTGGTTGCTCTGGCGGCGCACAAGGCCGCCGCGAAAGGCCTG
>CAZJJC010000226.1:0-8727 GCA_964546195.1 uncultured Enterobacteriaceae bacterium
GGCAGCTTCGCCATCCTCGACTGGCACAAGCTGCCGCTCACGCTCTCCGCGCAGACGCTGCTGTTCTTCGGCTTCCTGTTCGCCTTCGCGGTGAAGGTGCCGATGTGGCCGGTGCATACCTGGCTGCCCGACGCGCACACCGAGGCGCCCACCGGCGGCTCGGTGGTGCTCGCGGCGATCCTTTTGAAGCTCGGCGCCTACGGCTTCGTGCGCTTCACGCTGCCCATCCTGCCCGACGCCTCCAAGGACCTCGCCTGGCTGATGATCGCGCTGTCGCTCATCGCGGTGGCCTACATCGGCGTGGTGGCCCTGGTGCAGACCGACATGAAGAAGCTGATCGCCTATTCGTCGATCTCGCACATGGGGTTCGTCACGCTGGGCTTTTTCGTGTTCAACAGCTACGGCGTGGAAGGGGGGCTGGTGCAGATGATCTCGCACGGCTTCGTCTCGGCGGCGCTGTTCCTTTGCGTCGGCGTGCTCTACGACCGCATGCACACGCGCATGATCGCCGACTACGGCGGCGTGGTTAACACCATGCCGAAGTTCGCCGCGCTGATGATGCTGTTCGCCATGGCCAATGCCGGCCTGCCGGCGACCAGCGGCTTCGTCGGGGAGTTCATGGTCATCATGGGCGCGATGCAGGCGAGCTTCTGGCTCGCCCTGGTCGCCGCCACCACGCTCATCTGGGGCGCGGCCTACACGCTGTGGATGTACAAGCGCGTGATCTTCGGCGCCGTGGCGAACGAGCGCGTGGCTTCGCTGCAGGACCTGAACGCGCGCGAGCTCGCGGTGCTCGGCCTGCTTGCGGCGGCGGTCCTCTTCATGGGCGTCTACCCGCTGCCCTTCACCGAGGTGATGCACGCCTCCGTGAACGAGCTGCTGCGCCACGTGGCGGCCTCGAAGCTATGAACTGGACCTGGGTCGCCAATCACCTGCCCGCGCTGCCCGAGGCGCTGCTGCTCGTGGGCACCTGCGTGCTCATGATCGCGGACGCGCGCTCCGCGGACCGGCGCCTCGGCTACTGGATTGCCCAGGCGACCCTCCTTGCGTGCTTCGTCGCCACGCTGTGGGTGCTGGACGTCTCCGACGGGCGCAAGTACTACATCTTCAGCAACCTTTTCGTGGCCGACACGCTGGCGCATCTGCTGAAGGCCACCTGCTACCTCGCGGTATCGACGGCGCTGGTGTATTCGCGCCAGTACCTGCTCGACCGCGGCCTGCTGCGCGGCGAGTTCATGAGCCTGCTGCTGTTCTCGCTGCTCGGCATGATGATCCTGATCAGCGCCAACAGCTTCCTCACCGTGTATCTGGGCCTGGAGCTGATGTCGTTGTGCCTGTACGCCCTGGTGGCGCTCAACCGCGACTCGCCGCAGGCCACCGAGGCGGCGATGAAGTACTTCGTGCTCGGGGCGCTGTCCTCGGGGCTGCTGCTCTACGGCATGTCGATGATCTACGGCGCCACCGGCACGCTGACGATCCCGGAAATCGCAGAGCACGTTCAACCGCTGACGGGCAATGCCTCGGACAAGACTTTCCTGGTCTTCGGCCTGGTGTTCATGATGGCGGGCGTGGCCTTCAAGATCGGGGTGGTGCCCTTTCACATGTGGATCCCCGACGTGTACCACGGCGCGCCCACGCCGGTGACGCTGGTGATCGGCTCGGGGCCGAAGATCGCGGCCTTCGCCATGGCGGTGCGGCTGCTGGTGAACGGGCTGCCGGCGCTCGCGGCCGACTGGCAGCAGATGCTGGCGCTGCTCGCGATCCTTTCCATTGCCCTGGGCAACATCACCGCCATCGCGCAGAGCAACCTCAAGCGCATGCTCGCCTACTCGGCGATCGCCAACATGGGCTTCATGCTCCTCGGCCTCCTGTCGGGCATGGTGGACGGCAACTGGCTGAACCGCGAGGAGGCCTATGCGGCGTCGCTGTTCTACATCATCGTCTACGCCATCATGACGGTGGGCGCCTTCGGCATCCTGCTCCTTCTGTCGCGCGCCGGCTTCGATTGCGAGCAGCTCGACGACATGCGCGGCCTGAACCGGCGCAGCCCGTGGTACGCATTGATGATGATGATCCTGATGCTGTCGCTCGCCGGGCTGCCGCCCACCGTCGGCTTCTACGCCAAGCTGGTGGTGCTGTCCGCGGCGGTGAACGCGGGCTGGATCTGGCTCGCGGTGGCCGCCGTGATCCTCTCCGTGGTCGGCGCCTACTACTACCTGCGCGTGGTGAAGCTCATGTATTTCGATGATCCGGTGGACGCCGCGCCGGTCACCGGCGGCTTCGGCGCGCGCGTGCTCATGTCGGCCAACGGCCTGGCGGTGCTCGTCTTCGGCCTGTTCCCCGGCGGGCTGATGGCGCTGTGCGCCGTCGCCATAGCTACCCTGTGAAAGACCTGACCGAGCATTGCATCTCGAGCGAGCGGGTGTTCGACGGCGCGCTGCTCAAGGTGCACCGCGACACGGTGCGCCTGCCCGACGGCAGCCAGGGCGCGCGCGAGTACATCCGCCACCCCGGCGCGGTGGCCATCGTGCCGCTGTTCGACGACGGCCGCGTGCTGCTGGAGCGCCAGTTCCGCTACCCGCACCGCCGCGAGTTCATCGAGCTTCCCGCCGGCAAGCTCGAGCCCGGCGAGCCGCACCTGGACACCGCGAAGCGCGAGCTGCTCGAGGAAACCGGCTACGTGGCGCAGGAATGGACCCGCCTCGGCGTCATCCATACCGCGATCGCCTATACCGACGAGGCGATCGAACTTTTCCTGGCGAAGCATCTGACCAAGCAGGAGCGCAAGCTCGATCAGGGCGAGTTTCTCGAAGTGTTCTCCGTACCCTTCGATGAAGCGATCGCCATGATCGGCGACGGCCGCATCACCGACGCGAAATCAGTGGCCGGCCTTCTGTGGATGAGCGCGTTCGGAAAATAGGGTCTAACGCTTTGCGCGCCGTTTCGCCTTTGCTTTGCTGCGCACCTTTGTTCGCCGCGCTTTCGGCGGCGGCGCGTCAGCGGTAGGGATCACGGCCACTCTCAGGGCATTCGCCTGCGCGGTCGCGGCATGCGCCGAGGTCAACATCGCCTCGCCGGTCTTGAGCGCGAGATCGGTCCAGACCGCGAACGGGTTTACAAACAGCCGCAACGACTTCTCTGATTTCGGGTGCATATCGAACTTCCCTCCTTTGGTTACCGCGGGGTCGGCCGTCTCCCCATCCGGCACGCAAAGATCAGACCAGGCTTTATCCAGCAACCCGCCGAAATCCTCTTTACTTGCTCCGCTGGGGTAGGTACCATCCAAATGGATGGTGAACAGATGGGATATAGATGGCAAGCCCGATCGAGAGTGAAAAGATCACGATCAACCTTGGGGTGATAGACCTCGGCCAGATCGATTTGCTGGCGCGTGAGGGCTTCTACAGCAATCGCACGGATTTCATCCGTACCGCGATCCGCAATCAGCTCGCCACGCACGCCGAGGTGGTGAAACAAACCGTCGCAAGGCGGACGCTGGTGCTTGGCCTGCAGCACTACAGCAAATCCGATCTCGAGGCGGTGCGCGACGCGGGGCAGAAACTGGACATCAAGGTGCTGGGGCTCGCGAGCATTGCGAATGACGTCTCCCCGGAGCTCGCGCGCGAAGCGATCGGTTCACTGGTGGTCCTGGGGGCCTTGCAGGCCAGTCCCGCGGTGAAAGCGGCGCTCGCGGATCGCATTCTTTAAGGAAACGAAACATTGAAATTCCCCACCGGCCTGATCCATGCCACGGACCTCGTGCGCAGCGGCAACCTGATGGAAGCCACGCTGGAGATCCAGCGTGCGTTGCGCGGCCGCCCAAGGCCGGCGAGAGGAACGGCCTCGCCCGCGCCCGCGTCGCTTCCAGGCGGCGGGCGTTTCCTGGCCGGCACGTATGCGAACAGCGCCGGTACGCGCACCTACAAGACTTACCTTCCCGCTCGCCCCGTGCAGGGGTTGCCCGTGGTGGTCATGCTTCATGGGTGCAAGCAGCATCCGGATGATTTCGCCGCCGGCACGCGCATGAACGCCCTGGCGGATGAGCTCGGATTCGTTGTGGTCTACCCGGCGCAATCGGCCCAGGCGAACCTATCGGGCTGCTGGAACTGGTTTCAGGAGCCGCATCAGCGGCGCGACGCCGGCGAGCCGTCCTTGATTGCCGGCATCACGCGCGAAGTGATCGGGCGGTATCAGCTCGACGCGCGCCGCGCATACGTCGCGGGTCTATCCGCGGGCGGCGCGATGGCGGCCATCATGGGAAACACGTACCCGGAGCTTTACGCTGCCGTCGGCATCCATTCTGGTCTCGCTTACGGAGCCGCGCGCGACCTGCCTTCGGCCTTTGCCGCCATGAAGCGCAAGAGCCGGACGCGAAGCGGCGCGCCGCACGACATGCCGATGATCGTGTTCCATGGTGACCGCGATACCACCGTGCACCCCAGCAACGGCGAGCACGCGATCCCCGGCACGCTGGAAAGAGTCGAGAAGGGGCACGCCAACGGGCGGCCCTATACCAGGACCCTGCACCTGAATGCCGAGGGCGAGACGGTGCTCGAGCATTGGCTGGTGCACGGCGCGGGGCACGCGTGGTCCGGAGGCAGCGCAAGCGGCTCCTTCGCCGATCCGCGCGGCCCGGACGCCAGCAGCGAAATGCTGCGCTTCTTCCGCGAGCGCGGCTAGCTAGCCGCAGACCCCCACGTAGCCGCAGGCGGTGCAGTAGTCGCAGCCGTCCTTGCGGATGAGGGTGGCGTTGCCGCAGTCGGGGCACTTCGCGCCCGCGATCACCGGGACGTGCGTCTCGGAAGGCGACTCGAGGATGCCCATGGCGCGGCGCGGCATGCCGTTCTCGTCGAGCAGGCCGAGCATCGCATAGCGGTGGAGGATCAACCGGGCGACGTAGGAAATGGTCGACGGAAAGGTCTGCTGCTTCTTGGCGCCGGGCACGAAAGCCATGAAGTCGCCGAGCGGCTCGGGGAATTCCAGCAGCTTCCTTAGCTTCATGCCGACCCAGGCGGGGTCGAGCACCCGCATGTCGAGGGACAGGATCTTGCACAGCCCGTCCAGCGCGCGCGGATATTCCCCCGAAAGCCACACCGAGTAAGGGCGTGTAATGCCCGCGGGGAACCCGCCAAGGCAGGGCAGAGTAATTTCTTTCAGCCCCAGAACAAAATCATCTCCCGTCCGGGGATTTAGGACGTCAACGGTCCACGACAGGGTGCCGTCGGTACCGGTCTTGGGCTCCTTCAGCGCGAACATCGCGTCGACCACGGGGGAGGACCCAGCCTCCTGGGAGAGGCTGAAACTTTCGTTGGCTAAACCCGCGTGAAGCTGCTCCACACGCCACTTCACGATCTGGGCGAAGGCCGAGACCACCGAGGGCATGCGCTTTTTCTCGCCCTTGGGCGGGAAGGGCAGCTCGAAGGCATCGTCGCCGCCGGTCCTGGCGAGGGCCTCGAGCTTGAGCATGAGCCAGGCATGGTCGTTCGCGCGCATGTCCATCGACAGCGTCTTGGCGAGCGCGCCCAGGCCGCGCGGCTGCTCGCTGCCGTTGACCCAGACCTCGAAGGCGTGCGGCTGGCCGTTTTCGACGTGCCCCACGAAGACGGCGAAGCGGTACTGCGGATGCTCGATCATGTAGGTCCACGCCGGGTTGCCGCCGGAAAGGTCGGGACGGCCCGGCCAGCGCAGCGACGCCAGCACCGGCGCGGGAACCGACTTGACCTGGATGCGGCGGTTCACGTCGTCCTGGACGAAATCTTCTGTTTTCTGAACTGAAAGGACAGAACCCAGAATCTTGTTCGGCCGGTACGTCGCCAGGCCCTTGAGCCCGGATTTCCACGCGAGGAAGTACAGATCCTGGAATTCGCCGTATGGATAGTCCTCCGGCACGTTCACCGTCTTGGAGATGCTGGTGTCGATGAAAGGCGCCACCGCCGCCACCATCTGCTCGTGCGAGCGCGCCGAGATCTCCAGCGCGGTGACGAAATACGAAGGCAGGGCATCGGCGTTGCCCCCGGCGGCCTTGTAGCGGCGCCAGGCGTGGTCCTCCACCGGGAACTCCTTGAGCGAGCCGTCGGCCATGCGCTTCTTGCGCGTGTAGACCCAGGAGAACGGCGGCTCGATGCCGTTGGAGGCGTTGTCGGCGAAGGCGAGGCTGATCGTGCCGGTGGGAGCGATGGACAGCAGGTGCGAGTTCCTCAATCCATGCTTTTGAATCAGTTGCTTGATGGGTTGAGGCAGGCGGGAGGCAAAGCCGGTCCCCGAGAGATACAGGTCCGCATTGAACAGCGGGAACGCGCCGCGCTCTTTCGCGAGCTCGGCCGAGGCGCGGTAGGCGTGGTCGCGCATGCTCTCGGAGATGCGTGCCGCCATCTCGCGCGCTTCGTCGGTGTCGTACTTCAGGCGCAGCATGATGAGCGCATCGCCCAGCCCGGTGAATCCCAGGCCGACGCGCCGCTTGGCCATCGCCTCCTTGCGCTGCGGCTCGAGCGGCCAGGCGGTGACGTCGAGCACGTTGTCGAGCATGCGGATCGCGACCTCGACGTTCCTGCCGAACTTGTCCAAGTCGAATTTCGCGTTCTCGGTAAATGCATTTGAAATGAACTTCGTAAGATCGATCGAGCCCAGGCAGCAGCAGCCGTAAGGGGGCAGCGGCTGTTCGGCGCAGTTATGCACGTAAAGGCCATTGGCATCGAAGGCGTGCGCGCCGGAGACGCTCACGTCGAATACCTGCTCGATGCCGTCTTCGACGATGCTCTCCACCGTGGCCGTGAAAGACTCGCTGTTGAGCGCGCGCTTGTACTCGCCGAGCATCGCCGACAGCCGGCTGCCTTTCTCCACGTCGGCAAAGCCAACGCGTTCGGCGAAGCGTGCAAGATTGCTGCCGCTGACGAGCAGCTCGTGGAGGGCAGCGGTGGGGTACGAGCGGCGGCCGCCCTTGCCGTCGGGCAGCGCCTTTTCACCCGCCGGGTGGCGTTCGCGGTAGATCGTCGCAGCGATTCCGAGCCGCGCCAGCATGCGCTGTACCGCCTCCAGCGTGCGCGCATTCGCCTGCGTAAGGCGGACCGACACCCCCTTGGCCTGCCCGCCCTGGACCGAGCCGTCGGCGTCGAATAACCCGCGCAAGAATCCGCGATAGAAATCCGACGAGCCGCGCTCAATGTGGGGCGTGATCTCCTTGCCGCCAGGACGCATGCCGAGCTCGAGCGCCAGATCGCGCAGTGCGGTCAACGCAAGTCTGAAATGCCCGGGCTGGCCGGCCACCTCGGCCTGCCAGCCGCGGAAATCCGCGCGATGCGGCAGCGTCCGCGCGGCGGCTAGCGCCGTCTCCATGATTGCCTGTACGCCAGGTGAAAGCCGCAGGCCGCCGTTAGCCTCGCGTTGCAGGCCGGGGTCCCAGGCGCCGAGCACGGCCTTGTCCTCCTTCAGGTGCCCGTCGCCGAGAAGCAGGCCCACCAGATAGCCCTGCGCCTCGGTGCGCGGGCCGGACCAGCCGGATAGCGAGCCGTGATCATGCAGCACGATCTCGTCGCCGGGAGACAGCGCTCCCGCTTTGGCCCATTCCGTATCTCGCGAGTAACGCGTGGAGCGCCATACGCGAAGAACGGGGTGCTCCGCGGTGAGCCTGAGCCGATGGCCCTCACGCGTGCGCAGCCGCAGCACCGGCTTGCTGCCGGTAACGAAAAATCCTTCGGACTCGGTGCTATAGGGTTTGCCATCGACGATCGCGTCGAAGCGCGACCCGACGAGCTCCGCCACCCGTCGCGGCCCTTCCGCGGTCATTACCCACGTGTCCGCCGTCACGCACGGATTGGTCGCCTCGATGTTCTCGCAGTAGTAGAGGTTGTTGTCGCGGTTGATGCGGTCGAGAAACAGGATGCCCGGCTCGGCGTGGTCGTAGGTCGAGCGCATGATCTGGTCCCACAGCTCGCGCGCGCGCACCTTGCGGTATACCCACAGGCTGTCGGCGCGCTGGTAGACGCCCTCGCCGTCCCAGGGCTTTTTCTTGTGGGCGAGCTCGATTTCGCGGTCGTGCTCCACCGCGGTCATGAACTCGTCGGTCACGCCGACCGAGACGTTGAAGTTGGAGAGCTCGCCCTGGTCCTTGGCGTGGATGAACTCCTCGATGTCCGGATGGTCGCAGCGCAGCACGCCCATCTGCGCGCCGCGGCGCGAGCCGGCGGACTCGACCGTCTCGCAGGACTGGTCGAACACGCGCATGTAGGACACCGGGCCGCTGGCGCGCGAATGCGTGCCCTTCACCTCGGCGCCCTTCGGGCGTATGGCGGAGAAGTCGTAGCCGACGCCGCCGCCGCGGCGCATGGTCTCGGCCGCCTCCTGCAGCGCGGTATAGATGCCGGGCTTGCCGTCGACGACCTCGGAGATCGAGTCTCCCACCGGCTGCACGAAGCAGTTGATGAGCGTGGCCTGCAGATTGACGCCGGCCGCGGAGGCGATGCGCCCGGCAGGAATGAAGCCTTCTTCCTGCGCCTGCAGGAAGCGCCGCTCCCAATGGGCCCGCTTGTCCTCGGCTTCGGCCTGGGCCAGCGCGCGCGCCACGCGCAGACGCACCTGGGCGACCGTGGTCTCTCCGCCCTTGGCGTATTTTTCTATCAGCGCGTCGCGGCAGATTTCCTGCTCGGCGACTAAAGGTGACTGCTGGATTTCCATACAGCTTATTTTGCCTACGTTGGGGGAGGACGCTGCTCCCCGAGTTTACTTTGATTT
>CAZJJC010000227.1:0-1528 GCA_964546195.1 uncultured Enterobacteriaceae bacterium
GCGAGCAGCGCGTCCTCGGCGGTCGCGATGCCCTTGATGATGAGGGGCACGTCATGTTTGTCCTTGAATCGCTTGACCTGGTCCCACGACAGCGCCGCCTGGAAATGGGACAGCTCCGAGGCCCCCTTGCGCCAAGGCTTGACGAAGCGGCCGATGAGATCGCGCTCGCGCCGGCCGTAGAGGGCGACGTCTACCGTGAGGCAGAAGGCGCCGTAGCCATGCTCGCGCGCGCGGCGCACATAGTCGTCCACGAACGCGTCGTCGCCCCGCACATAGAGCTGGAAGTAGCGCGTGGCCTCGGCGGCCGCGGCGGTGCGCTCCAGTCCCGGCTGGCATACCGAGGACAGCATGTACGGGATGCCGAACTGGGCGGCCGCGCGCGCGGCGGCGCCGCCGCCGCCCTCGACCAGCGACTCGAGGCCGCCGATGGGCGCGAGCAGCACCGGCAATCGGGTCTTGGTTCCGAAAAAAATCCCTGCGGTTTCGATGCGGCTGACATCGCGCAGCACGCGCGGGCGGAAGGCGATCGAGTCGAGCGCCTGGCGGTTGCGCCGCACGGTGGTCTCGGTCTCGGCCCCGCCGACGAGATAGCTCCAGGGCCCCGGCGGCAGGTTGCGCCGCGCCGCGGCGATGATCTCCTGCAGGGTCAGGATTTCCGGATTATTTTGCAAGGACCTTCATCGCGCGTTCGAGCCCCTCGAGCGTGGTCGGGTACATGCGCCCGCGCATCAGCTCCTTGATGACGCCGATCGACTGGCGGTAGGCCCAGATCTCCTGCGGCTCGGGGTTGAGCCAGACGCACTTGGCGTACACGTCGGTGACGCGCTTGATCCACGCGGCGCCCGGCTCCTCGTTGAAATACTCCACCGAGCCGCCCGGCTGCAGGATCTCGTAGGGGCTCATGGTGGCGTCGCCCACGAAGATCACCTTGTAGTCGTGGCCGTACTTGTGCAGCAGCTCCCAGGTGCGGGTGCGCTCCGAGTGCCGCCGCCGGTTGTCCTTCCACACGAAATCGTACAGGCAGTTGTGGAAGTAGTAGAACTCGAGGTGCTTGAACTCGGTCTTCGCCGCGCTGAACAGCTCCTCGGCGAGCTTGACGTGCTCGTCCATGGTGCCGCCGATGTCCATCAGCATCAGCACCTTGATGGCGTTGCGCCGCTCCGGGCGCATGTGGATGTCGAGGTACGCTTTTCTGGCAGTTTGAGAAATAGTGGTATCCAGGTCGAATTCGTCCGGCGCGCCTTGCCGGGCGAACTTGCGAAGACGGCGAAGAGCGACTTTTATGTTGCGCGTACCGAGCTCCACGGAAGCGTCGAGGTTGCGGTACTCGCGCTGGTCCCAGACCTTCACCGCGCTGCGGTTGCGCGAGCCGTCCTGGCCGATGCGGATGCCCTCGGGGTTGTAGCCGGAGGCGCCGAAAGGGGAGGTGCCGCCGGTGCCGATCCACTTGGCGCCGCCCTGGTGGCGGCCTTTCTGCTCCTCGAGCCGCGCCTTGAGCGCTTCCATCAGCTTTTCCCAGCCGCCGAGC
>CAZJJC010000228.1:0-2092 GCA_964546195.1 uncultured Enterobacteriaceae bacterium
CTTCTGCGAGGAGTCCTGCCCGGTCGACGCCATCGTCGAGACGCGCATCCTCGAATACCACGGGGAGAAGCGCGGCGAGCTGTACTACACCAAGCCCATGCTGCTTGCGGTGGGCGACCGTTACGAGGACGAAATCGCGCGCGACCGGGCGGCCGACGCCCCTTACCGCTAGCCAACAAGAATGCTCGAAGCCGTAGTCTTCTACTCCTTCGGGGGAGTGTTGTTGCTGTCCGGCCTGCTCGTCATCACGGCGCGCAACCCGGTGCACGGCGTGCTCTTCCTGGTGCTCGCCTTCTTCACCGCGGCGGCGCTGTGGCTGCTGCTGCAGGCGGAGTTCCTCGCCATCGCCCTGGTGGTGGTCTACGTCGGCGCGGTGATGGTGCTGTTCCTGTTCGTCGTGATGATGCTCGACATCAACCTCGAGCGCGTGCGCGAGGGCTTCTGGCGCAACCTGCCGGTCGCGCTGGTGGTCGGCGGCGTGATGGTGTGGGAGATGATCACGGTGCTCGCCTTCCGCATCTGGGGCGCCGACCCGAAGCCGCTGCCGGCGGGCTACAGCAACACCAAGGAGCTCGGCCGGGTGCTGTACACGCAGTACGCCTACGCCTTCGAGATCGCCGCGGTCATCCTGCTGGTGGCGATCGTCTCGGCCATCGCCCTCACGCTGCGCCGGCGCAAGGACAGCCGCGCGCAGGACCCCTCGGCGCAGGTGCGCGCGCGCCGCGAGGAGCGGGTGCGCCTGGTCTCCATGCCGTCGGAGAAGGAATGACCCTCGGCCTGTCGCACTACCTGGTGCTGGGCGCGATCCTGTTCGCGATCAGCGTGGTGGGCATCTTTCTCAACCGGCGCAACATCATCGTGCTGCTGATGGCGATCGAGCTGATGCTGCTCGCCGTCAACCTCAACTTCATCGCCTTCTCGCACTACCTCGGCGACCTCGCGGGGCAGGTGTTCGTGTTCTTCATCCTCACCGTGGCGGCGGCGGAATCCGCCATTGGCCTCGCCATCCTGGTGGTTCTGTTCAGGAATCTCAACTCGATCGATGTCGAAGACCTGGACTCGCTGAGAGGATGAAGGCCCTCTACCTGATCATCGCTTTCGCGCCCCTGGCGGGGGCGATCGCCGCCGGCCTGTTCGGCAAGGCCATCGGCCGCGCCGGGGCCCACTGGGTCACGATTCTGTCGGTATTACTGTCGTTCGTTTGTTCCGTGGTGGTTCTCATCGACGTCCTGAACGGCAACAGCTTCAACGGCAGCGTCTACACCTGGATCACGATGGGCGAGACCCGCCTGGAAATCGGCTTCCTGATCGACCGCCTGTCGGCGCTGATGATGGTGGTGGTGACCTTCGTGTCGCTGATGGTGCACGTCTACACCATCGGCTACATGGCCGGGGACCCGGGCTACCAGCGCTTCTTCTCCTACATTTCGCTGTTCACCTTCTCCATGCTGATGCTGGTGATGGCGAACAACTTCCTGCAGCTGTTCTTCGGCTGGGAAGCGGTCGGCCTGGTGTCCTACCTGCTGATCGGCTTCTGGTACACCCGCGAGAGCGCGATCTACGCCAGCCTCAAGGCCTTCCTGGTCAACCGCGTCGGCGACTTCGGCTTCCTGGTGGGCATCGGGCTGGTGCTCGCTTCGTTCGGTACGCTCGATTACCAGGAAGTCTTCGGTAAAGCAGGGTCTTCCTCCCAGATGACCCTCATCTGCCTGCTGCTGTTCGTCGGCGCCATGGGCAAGAGCGCGCAGTTTCCGCTGCACGTCTGGCTGCCCGACTCGATGGAGGGTCCGACGCCGATCTCGGCGCTGATCCACGCCGCGACCATGGTGACCGCGGGCATCTTCATGGTGGCGCGCATGTCGCCGCTGTACGAGCTTTCGGAGACGGCGCGCTCCGTCGTCTTACTCGTGGGATCCGTAACGGCCCTTTCCATGGCGCTGGTCGCACTCACCCAGTACGACATCAAGCGCGTGGTGGCCTACTCCACGCTCTCCCAGCTCGGCTACATGACCGCTGCGCTCGGCGCCTCGGCGTACTCGGCGGCCATGTTCCACCTCATGACCCACGCGTTCTTCAAAGCGGTGCTGTTCCT
>CAZJJC010000229.1:0-6084 GCA_964546195.1 uncultured Enterobacteriaceae bacterium
GCGCGCCGCCCAGGGGGATCCACGAGCCGCCTTGGGGGCCGGTCATGAAGGTGACCTGTTGCGCCATGGCAGGCCCCGCGAACACGGCGGCCACCGCGGCCGCGCACAGCACTCTCTCTAATCTCATTTCATCCTCCTCAAAAGGAGCGAGGATTCTAGCTTGATCTAATGCAGCTTGGCGCCATCGTCAGGCGAGGGTTCGGCGGGCGCCCAGGCGCCGTGCAGGCGTAATGAGTCATGAGGTAAAGCAGGGCCGTTAGGCGGTGAGGATCAGCTTTCCGTTCTGCGTCACGCGCAGCCTGTACTCGCGCCCGTTATGGAGGATCGCCAGCTCCCGGCGCGGGCCGTTGGGTGGCGACCACACTAAACGATAATTGCTCTCATTTGAGCTTGTCAAGCAACCCGCAGCCCGCTGCCGGTCCTGACCTAGGCAATCCGCGTCTTGACCGGCTTGCCGGCGAAGTGCAGGCGCAGGTTCTCGATCTGCAGGTCGCCCATGGCCTTGCGCGTCTCCACGGTGGCGCTGCCGACGTGGGGGAACAGCACCGCGTTGTCGAGCGTGAAGAACTCCGGCGGCACGCGCGGCTCGTCGGCGAATACGTCCAGGCCGGCGCCGGCGATGCGCTTTTCCTGCAGGTAGCGCAGCAGCACCGGCTCGTCGACCACCGAGCCGCGCGCGATGTTGACGAGGTAGCCCCGCGGGCCGAGGGCGTCCAGCACCTTGGCGTCGATTATCCGGGCGGTCTGCGCGGTGGCCGGCGTCACCACGAGGAGCACGTCCGAGTTCTTCGCCAGCGTTACGGGGTCGGGGTCGTAGGGATAGCCGACATCCTTGCGGTTGCGGTTGTGGTATCGGATCCTCATGCCGCAGGCCTGCGCGCGCTTGGCGATCGCCTCGCCGATGCGCCCCAGCCCCAGGATGCCGAGCGTCTTGCCGCCGGCCGAGGCCGTAAGCGGGTAGGGGCCGCGCGCGGCCCAGTTGCCGCCGCGCAGGTAGACCTCGGATTGCGCAAACTTGCGCAGCACGCCGAGCACCAGGGCAAGCGCGGTGTCGGCCACGCAGTCGTTCAGGACATCGGGCGTGTTGGTGACGATGATGCCGCGCTGCTTGGCGTCTTCCAGGTTGATCGCATCCACCCCGACGCCGAAGTTGGCGATGATCTCGAGCCCGGGCAGCGCGTCCATCAATTTGCCGTCGACTGGCATCGGGCCGAACGTCGCCAGGCCGCGCACCGCGCCGGCATGCTTTTTCAGGAAAGCTTCCCGATCGGGCGCTTCGAAGAGGAGATGGCACGTGAACTCGCTTTGCAGCGTCGCCATGGTGCCCGCATGGCCGCGGGCGGTCAGGATGATTTCGGGTTTCACGTCTTGAATTTGGCGGCGAGGGCTTCGGCGCCGCGCGCGAGGATGCCGACGTCGGCGCCGACGGCGACGAACAGCGCGCCGCATTCCAGCCAGCGGCGCGCGTCGGCCTCGTTCGGCGTGAGGATGCCCGGCGCCTTGCCGCACTTGCGGATGCGCCGGATGGCGTCGTCGATGCGCGGCTTGACTTGCGGATGGGCGATCTCGCCGGTATGGCCGAGCGAGGCGTGCAGGTCGGCCGGTCCGATGAACACCCCGTCGATGCCCTCCACTGCGCAGATCGGCTCGATGTTGTCGAGGGCCGCCTGCGTCTCGACCTGCACCAGGACGCACAGCTCCTCGTGCGCGCGCTTGGCGTAGTCCTTGATGCGGCCGAAGCGCGTGGCGCGCGTGGTGCCGGCGACGCCGCGCGCGCCGGCCGGCGGATAGCGCGTGAAGGACACGGCGCTGCGCGCCTCCTCCGGCGTCGAGACGTAGGGCACCAGCAGCGACTGCGCGCCGATATCGAGCACGCGCTTGATGGTCACCATGTCGTTCCACGGCACGCGCACTACGGAATGCGCCGGGTACGGCGCGGCGGCCTGCAGCTGCGTGAGCAGGTTCTCGAGGTCGTTGGGCGAATGCTCGCAGTCGAGCAGCAGCCAGTCGAACCCGGCGCCTGCGATCACCTCGACGCTGTAGCTCGAAGCGAGGCTCGACCACAGGCCGATCTGCGGCTTGCCCGCCGCCAGGGCGCGCTTGAAAGCGTTCTGCGGCAGGTTCATCAGTGGATCTCGGGCTCCGGGATCGGGGCGCTGCCTTCGAGGAAGTCGAAATCGCAGCCCTCGTCGGCCTGGCGCACGTGCTGCGAGAAGAGGGCGCCGTAGCCGCGCGCGTACTTCTTCATCGGCGGCTTCCAGGCTGCTTTGCGTCGATTCAGTTCTTCCTCGGAAATGTTCAAATTGACAACGCGCTTATCGACGTCGAGCTCGATGAAATCGCCGTCGCGTACCAGCGCCAGCGGCCCGCCGACGAACGATTCGGGTGCGACGTGCAGCACGCAGGCGCCGTAGCTCGTGCCGCTCATGCGCGCGTCGGAGACGCGCACCATGTCGCGCACGCCGAGCTTCAGCAGCTTCTTCGGCACCGGCAGCATGCCCCACTCGGGCATGCCGGGGCCGCCGAGCGGGCCGGAGTTGCGCAGCACCAGCACCGAATCGGCGTCGGCATCGAGATCGTCGCGGTCGATGCGCGCCGCCATGTCGTTGTAATCCTCGAACACCACCGCCCTGCCCACGTGCCTGAGCAGCTTGGGAGCCGCCGCCGCCGCCTTGATCACCGCGCCGTTGGGCGCGAGGCTGCCGCGCAGCACCACCAGTCCGCCCGAGGCCTTCAACGGATTGCTCCTCCTTCGGATCACGTCCTCGTGGAAGATGCGGGCGCCCTGCAGGTTCTCGCCGAGGGATTTTCCGGTGACCGTGCGCGCCTCGAGGCGCAGCAGGTCCTTCAGCTCCGACAGCAGGGCGCGCAAGCCGCCGGCGTAGTAGAAGTCCTCCATCAGGTATTTGTCGCCCGAAGGGCGCACGTTGGCGAGCAGCGGCGTCCTGGCGGAGAACTCGTTGAAGCGCTCGAGCGGCAGCTTGACTCCGGCGCGGCCGGCCATGGCGACGAGGTGGATGAGCGCGTTGGTGGAGCCGCCCATCGCCATCAGCGTGACGATCGCGTTGTCGAAAGAATCGCCGCTCAGGATGTCGCGCGGCTTGAGATCTTCCCAGACCATTTCCACGGCGCGCCTGCCGGAGAGGCTCGCCATCTTCGCGTGGTTGGAATCCGGCGCCGGAATCGACGAGGCACCGGGCAGGGCGAGGCCCAGCGTCTCCGCGATGGACATCATGGTCGCCGCGGTGCCCATGGTCATGCAGGTGCCGGGCGAGCGCGCGATGCCGTCCTCGATCTCGTTCCAGTCGCGCTGGGTGATGTTGCCGGCGCGCAGCTCGGCCCAGTACTTCCAGCTGTCGGAGCCCGAGCCGAGCGTGCTCTCGCGCCAGTGGCCTCTCAGCATCGGCCCTGCCGGGACGTAGATCGCAGGCAGGTTCATGCTGGTCGCGCCCATGACGAGGCCCGGGGTGGTCTTGTCGCAGCCGCCCATCAGCACCGCGCCGTCGGCCGGGTAGGAGCGCAGCAGCTCCTCCACTTCCATCGCGAGGAAGTTGCGGTACATCATGGTGGTGGGCTTCTGCATCGGCTCGGCGAGCGACATCGCCGGCATCTCCACCGGAAAGCCCCCGGCCTGCCATACCCCGCGCTTCACTTCCTCGACGCGCTGCTTGAAGTGGGTGTGGCAGGGATTGATGTCGGACCAGGTGTTGATGATCGCGATCACCGGCTTGCCGGCGTAGTCGCTGCGGTCGTAGCCCATCTGCGCGGTGCGCGAGCGGTGCCCGAAGGCGCGCAGGTCCTGCGCGCCGTACCAGCGGTACGAGCGCAGCTCTTCGGGTTTTTTTCGCGCGGACGGCATGGGAGAAGCGGATTTTAGATCAAGTACACTCACGCCCCATCGATGGACCCCGTTTTCCAGCCGCAGCCCCTCGCGCGGGCGATCGAAGCCATCGTCGGCGCCGGCGGCAGCGAGCCGCGCGAGGCGCGGCTGGTCGCCGACAACCTGGTGCTCGCCAACCTTCTCGGCCACGATTCGCACGGCGTCGGCATGATCCCGCGCTACGTAGCCGCGCTGCTCGAGGGCGGGCTGTCGGTCAACCGGCATCCGAAGATAAACGTGGACTTGGGAACCCTGCTGGCGCTCGACGGCTGCCAGGGCTACGGCCAGGTGATCGGGCTGGAGGCGATGGAGCTCGCCATAGAGCGCGCGCGGCGCCACGGCAGCTGCGTCATGACGCTCGCCGACGCGCACCACCTCGGGCGCATCGGCCACTGGGCGGAGATGGCGCTCGCGCAGGGGCTGATATCGATCCATTTCGTGAACGTGATTTCGCATGCGCGTGTCGCCGCGCACGGCGGGGCCGACGCGCGCTTCGGCACCAACCCGCTGTGCATCGGCATTCCGCTGCCGGGCGAGGCGCCGTTCCTGCTCGACATGGCGACCAGCGCGGTGGCGCAGGGAAAGATGCGCGTGGCGCACAACAAGGGCGAGAAAGTCGCGCCGGGCCTGCTGATCGACGAGCGCGGCCATCCCAGCGACGACCCGCGCTACGCCGTGGTGCCGCCGCTGGGAGCGATCCTGCCTTTCGGCGGCCACAAGGGCTACGGCGTCGCGCTCGCCTGCGAGCTGCTCGGCGGCGCGCTCTCCGGCGGGGGCACCTGGCACTACGGCGAGAGCAGCAAGCAGCGCGTGCTGAACGGCATGCTGGCCATCGTGATCGATCCCTCCAGGCTGGACAGCGGCGCGCGGTTCGCCGGTGAATCGCGCCAGTTCCTCGACTGGCTGCGCCAGTCGCCGGTCGCGCCGGGATTCGACAAGCTGCGCATCGCCGGCGAGCCCGAACGCGAGACGCGCGCGCGGCGCGAGCGCGAAGGCATCCCGGTCGACCCGACGACCTGGGCCGAGATCCTGGCGGCGGGAGCGAAACTGAAGGTCAAAGAGCTAACGCTGCAGCAGCTCGCCGAAGGAAGATGAGCTGGGTCAGGGCGTGGGGCCGCGCCCTGCTGTTCGCGTACACCGCCGCGGCTGCCGCGCTCTCGCTTTCCGCCTATACCGCGCGCACCCGCGCCGTCGCGATGCGGCATGTCTACTTCGACGCCTGGCACGTGCTTCCGGGGTTCACCCTTTTCATCGCGCTGCTCAGCCTGGTCGTGATCCAGATCACCATCAGCCTGGCGCTCGGCTACGGCCTCGCGCAGTTCGCGCTGGAGCTGGTGTTGCGTGCGATCGTGTTCGAGCTGGTGCCGCTGCTCACAGCCATGTACGTCGCGCTGCGCTCCGGCGCCGCCACGGTCACCGAGATCGCGATGATGCGGGCCTCCGGAGAGCTCGACGAGCTGCACGCCGCCAACATGGACCGCTACGAGCGCGAGTTCGTGCCGCGCATCGCGGCCGCCGCGATCTCGGTGTTCGCCCTCACCATCGTCAGCTGCTCGGTCGTCATGGTCATCGCCTATCTGGTGCTGTACGGCACCTCGCCGTGGGGCTTCGCCGAGTACACGCGCACCGTGGCGCTGGTGTTCGGCCCGCTGGCGCTCGCCGGATTCATGTTCAAGTGCTTCGTCTTCGGCGCGGTGGTGGCGGTGATCCCGATCGCCGCGGGCCTGGACGCGACGCGCGATCGTGATTCGGCGCCGGACGCGGTGATGGGCGGAATGGTGCGCCTGTTTGTCACGCTCGCGCTGATCGAGCTCCTGGCGCTGGCAGTAAAGTACGCCTAGATGGAGCGCGAAGGCTTCACCCCCGTTCCGAAGAACCTGCAGTTCCGCGTCGGCCTGCTGCTCGGGCTGACGCTCATGGTCGCCGGGGGCTTCATCCTCTACGCGCTCTACGCGCGCGGCGTGTTCGAGGCCACGCAGCGCCTGACGCTCGTGGCGGACAACGCGGAGGGCGTGAGCCTCGGCATGGATCTCACCTTCTCGGGCTTTCCGATCGGCCGCGTCGAGCGCATCTCGCTCGGCGACGACGGCCGCGCGCGCATCGACATCGCCGTGCCGCGCGACGACGCCAAATGGCTGCGCACTTCCAGCATCTTCACGCTCGAGCGCGGCATCGTGGGCGCGGCGCGCATCCGCGCCTTCAGC
>CAZJJC010000230.1:0-3076 GCA_964546195.1 uncultured Enterobacteriaceae bacterium
GGCCGCGCCGACGGTGATCGCGGTGCCGTGCTGGTCGTCGTGGAACACCGGGATCTTCATGCGCTTGCGCAGGGCGCGCTCCACGATGAAGCACTCGGGTGCCTTGATGTCCTCCAGGTTGATCGCGCCGAAGGTCGGCTCGAGCGCCGCGATGATGTCGACGAGCTTCTGGGGATCGCGCTCGTCGAGCTCGATGTCGAAGCAGTCGATGCCGGCGAACTTCTTGAACAGCACCGACTTGCCCTCCATCACCGGCTTGGCGGCGAGCGGCCCGATCGCCCCCAGGCCGAGCACCGCGGTGCCGTTGGTGACCACGGCGATGAGGTTGGCGCGCGAGGTGTAGAGCACCGCCTTCGCCGGGTCCTGCAGGATCTCCTCGCAGGCCGCGGCGACCCCCGGCGAGTAGGCGAGCGCGAGGTCGCGCTGGTTGGTGAGCTGCTTGGTGGGCAGGACCGAGATCTTGCCCGGCGGGCTGCGCCGGTGGTAATCGAGCGCGTTCTTCTTCAGCTCCTCGTCCACCGGAAAAATTATAATCCCCGCCTCTCATGGCAGTTCCCATTTCCCGGCGCGCGCAGGAGATCGAGCCCTTCGAAGTGATGGACGTGCTCTCGCGCGCCCACGCGCTGGAGGCCGCCGGGCGGCGCGTGGTGCACATGGAGATCGGCGAGCCCGACTTCACCGCGCCCGCCCCGGTGGTGGAGGCGGGCGTGCGCGCCCTGCGCGACGGCAGGACGGCGTATACCGCCACGCTCGGCCTGCCGGCGCTGCGCGAAGCGATTGCTTCGCATTACCAGAGTAAATTCCATGTGAAAGTCGACAGCAGCCGCATTGCCGTCACTTCCGGCGCTTCGGGCGGGCTGCTGACGGTGGCGTCGCTGTACGTGGATGCCGGCGACGAGATCCTGGTGCCCGATCCGGGCTACCCGGGCTACCGGCACTTCGTGCGCGCTTTCGAAGGGGTCGCGCGCCCGCTTCCGGTGGGCGCGCAAGAGGACTTTCAGCCCACCCTCGGCATGGTGCGCGCGGCGTGGGGCCCGCGCACCAAGGGCCTGCTCCTGGGCTCGCCGTCGAATCCCACGGGTACTTTGATAGATAAAGGAGAGCTGGAACGGATTGCGGCTTTCATTGCACAACGCGGCGGGGTGCTGCTGGCGGACGAGATCTACCAGGGGCTGGTGTACGGCATCGAGCCGTGGAGCGCGCTCGATTTTCCCGGCGAGGTGGTGCTGGTCAACAGCTTCTCCAAGTACTTCTGCATGACCGGCTGGCGCCTGGGCTGGGTGGTGCTGCCCCGGAGCGCGGTGCGCGGCTTCGAGAAGCTCGCCCAGCACCTGTTCATCAGCGCGCCCGCCGCCGCGCAGCATGCGGCGCTTGCCGCCTTCCTGCCGGAAAGCCTCTCGATTCTGGAGCAGAGGCGAGCCGAGTTCGCGCGGCGCCGCGACTTCCTGGTGCCGGCGCTGAGGCAAGCCGGGCTCTCGATCCCCGCCGAGCCGCACGGCGCGTTCTACGTCTACGCGGATTGCGGGCGGGACGGCAGAGCCTTTTGCCTGAAACTACTCGAAGAAGAAGCGGTGGCGGCCACCCCGGGCATCGACTTCGGCGCCAACGCCACCGGGCGCTTCGTGCGCTTCGCCTATACGCGAAGCATGGAAGACCTCGAGGAGGCCGGGGAGCGACTAGCGCGGTTTGCGCGCTAGGCGGCTTGCTCGGTTTGCGGCTTGCGCGCCCGCTGCCTGATCGGCTCGAGGCGCGCCCGCTCGGCGTACACCTTGTTGGCGTAGCGCGAGGTGGGCTCGTTGAAGGCGCCGGCGTACATCTGCAGCGCGAGCACCTCGTCGCCCAGGCGCCGGGAGTACTCGCGCAGGATCTGGGCACCGACGTGGATGTTGACCTCGGGCTCGAGCAGCGCGTCCTCGCCGCCGTGGTCGGAGAGCTTCTCGAGGTGCCAGCGCGGGATCACCTGCATCAGGCCCTTGGCGCCCATGACGCTTTCCGCCACCGGGTTGTAGCGCGACTCGATTGCCATCACGGCGAGGATCAGCACCGGGTCGACCGAGTGCAGCCGCCCCGCCTTGTAGGCGAGCGACACGAAGCTCGACGCCGCCTCATCGGCGATGCGCCAGCGCTTGGCGATGAACTCGGCGAGCGCCTGCTGCTCCTGCTGCAGCTCCTGCGGCGTGGCCTGCGTCACGGCGGGCACCGGCGCGGATTCGACTACGGCGGGGACCGGGGGGCTTTCCGGCAGCGCCGAGCCTTGCGTCAGGAAAAGGACCAGGCCGAGCGCCAAGGTCAGCCAGGCGAGCCCGAGGGCGGCGGAAATCGGATCGGCATTGCTCGTGTTCATGTTGGTGCCTCCTTGCTAGCCGTCTTCGGGGCCGATTGTATAGGCGCCAAGGTGAGAAATGTCTCGTCGGGCGCAGCCCTGCCGCGCGGACCATGGCAGCGCAGCAAATCGACTTATTCTTTTAGTTTCAATCGCTTGATGGAGATACTGAAGCTGCGGCGCCTGTTTCGCCATCCTTTTTAACCAATGCCCGCGGACCGCGGGTGCCGCCGTAAAATGGACTTTCTCGGAAGGGAAGCCTCGCGGACCGGCCTAATCTCCAGTCTTGGGCCGAATGACCAAGCCGGTCCGCTGAGCTTCGAGAGGCCGGCGAGGGGCTTTCGCCCCCCGCCTCGTCCCCCCGGTTCCCGGTTACGGCCGGGAGCCGGTGGGAAACGGCCAAGCGGCCGCTGGATTCAGCGCGTTACTCGCGCCGGGGGTCGCAGCGGTGGATGGCGTTGCTGCTTGAGTGCTCGCCATCGGTTCCGCAGGGCTGGCCGGTTTGGCGGCTTTGGCTGCCTTTTTCTTCTTTCCCGCCTTTTTCGTCTTCTTGGCGGATTTCTTTTTGCCTGCCGCTTTTTTCTTACCAGCTTTTTTTACTGACTGCTTCCTCTTCTTTGAGGATGCCCTTCTTTTCTTCTTTTTCTTTCCGCCTTTTTTCGCTTTTTTCTTCGCCATCTTCAATCTCCTTCAAGGTTGTTGAACAAATAAAGCCCGGCCTTGCTGCTCCGGACTATCCAACCGCCGGCGAGG
>CAZJJC010000231.1:0-4857 GCA_964546195.1 uncultured Enterobacteriaceae bacterium
GGCGCGCTACCGCGCGCCCAGAATTCGGGCTCTGACCCCGAATTATTGGCTTTAGAATCGGGGCGTGGTCCACGTCATCGCCGTCATCACCGCCAAGCCCGGCAAGCGCGCCCTGATCCTCGAGCACTTCCGCGCCAACGTGCCGAACGTGGCGCTCGAGCCGGGCTGCATCGAGTACGGCGCGACGGTGGACGCGGAGGGGGCGCCGCCGATCCAGGCGAAGTGGGGCGCCGATACCTTCCTCGTGATCGAGAAGTGGGACAGCATGGACGCGCTCAAGGCCCATGCCGCCGCGCCGCACATGGCGGCCTACGGCGCCAAGACGCGCGAGCTCATCGCGAGCCGCGTGATCCATATCCTCACACCCACCTGAGCTCCCGGAACTTCAGGTAGAGCTCGCGGCAGGCCCAGGCGTCCATGGCGGCGTAGGCGATCTGCTGCGGCGTGAGGTGCGCCGCCGCCCAGTTGGAGGTCTTGCTGCCCTTCGGAATGCGAAAGCCGAGCAACGCCGCGGCGAGCGTGCGCACGCCGGTCTTGGCGAGGCTCTGGCGCTTCGCCGCGGCGCTGAGATCGACCACCGCCTTTTCGGTGAACTGGAAGCTCTTGCGCAGTTGGCGCAGGTCCTCGGCGAGCCCGACCCCGGACTTGACGATGTGCTCGGCAGACAGGAACTGCGCGAGGGCCGCGGAGCAGTCGAGGCGCTGCAGGCGAAAGAGGTACACCGCGCGCGCCGTGGCCACCTGCGCGAGCGCGGGCGGGTAGCTCTCGCCCACGCGGAAGGAGGGCCGCGTCTCGGTATCGAAGCCGAGCACGCTTTCCTGCAGGATGTCGGCCATCGCCTGCGCCAGCTGCGCCGGCGCGGCGACCAGATGCACCGGCCCCTCGTAGCGCCGGATCGGCAGCTCGTTGATTTCCTCGCGCGACAGCGCGCTAGCGAGCATCGCGCGGCCGGGGCTCCAGGCCCGGGATCACCATCACGCTCATCGCGTTGCCGGTGTCGCGCGCGAGCGAGCGCACCAGGTGGCGCTCGCCGCGCCCGAGGAAGGTGACCGCCACGCCCGCGCGCCCGGCGCGCCCGGTGCGCCCGATGCGGTGCACGTAGTCCAGCGCCTGGCGCGGCGCGTCGTAGTTCACCACCAGGTTGATCCCCGGCACGTCGATGCCGCGCGCCGCGACGTCGGTCGCCACCAGCACGCGCATCCTGCGCTCGCGCAGGCTCTGCAGCGTGCGGCTGCGCTCGCGCTGGTGCATGTCGCCGTGCAGCGCGCCCGCGGCGAAGCCGCTGCCGGTGAGCGCGAGGTACACGTCCTCCGCGGCGCGCTTGGTCGCGGTGAACACCAGCGCCTGGTCGATGTCGGTGTCGCGCAGCAGCGAGTCGAGCAGCCGCGCCTTGTGCGCCTCGTTGTCGGCGAAGAGCGCGTGCTGCGTTATGTCAGGTTTATGAATACTTGAGCTCCCGGCGGAAATGCGTTTTGCATTCTGCGTCACCCTGCGCGCCAGGCGCCCGACCACGCCCTCCAGCGTGGCCGAGAAAAGCAGCGTCTGGCGCCGCGCCGGCACTTGCGCCACGATCCAGTCGATGTCCTCCTGGAAGCCCATGTCGAGCATGCGGTCGGCTTCATCCAGCACCAGCAGCTCCACGCGCGCGAGGCTCACGCTGCCGCGCTGCAGATGATCCTTCAACCGCCCCGGGGTCGCCACCGCGATGTCCACGGGCTTGCGTACCTGCTGCAGCTGCGCGCCGAAGGGCATGCCGCCCACCAGCAGGGCGGTGCGCAGCTTCTGCCCGGCGGCGTAGCCGTGGATGGCCTTCTGCACCTGCATGGCGAGCTCGCGCGTGGGCGCGAGCACCAGCATGCGGGGCCCGCTGCCCGCGGCCGCCGCCGGCTGCTTCAGGCGCTGCAGCGCCGGCAGCACGAAGGCCGCGGTCTTGCCGCTGCCGGTCTGCGAGGACACCAGCAGGTCCCCGCCCGCGAGCACCGCGGGAATCGCCTCGCGCTGCACCGGCGTCGGCACGGCATAGCCGAGCGCGGCGAGGGGGGTCAAAAGGGACGAATCGAGTCCGAGCGTCGAAAAGCTCATGGTTTTTTTTCCTTGGGTTGGCCGGAACGAGCTGCCAAACCGAAGGGAGCTTTGCCCGACTGAAAACTGCGAGGTGCGCAGTGTACCCGATAAATGGGGACGTACCCCATTTATCGCTCAGGCGAGGTGCGCGATAGCCGCGACTTCCACGAGGAATTCGGGCTTCACCAGGTCGGCGCGGATGCAATAGCGCGCGGGCGGCGACGAGGGAAAGTACTCGCGGTACACATTGTTCATCGCCGCGTAGTCTTTCAGGTCCTTGAGGAAGATGTGGTTGAAGGCCACGTCCTTGAGCGAGCCGCCCGCGGCCTCCACCACCGACTTCACCGTCTCCAGCACGAAGCGCGTCTGCGCCTTCACGTCGCCCACGCCCACGGTCTTGCCCTCCTTGTCGATCGCGAGCGTGCCCGAGACGTAGACCACGTTGCCGGCCTTGGCGCCGGGGGAATAGGGCGCCAGCGGCGGCGCCGAGCCTTTGGGTACGACCGGGGTATAAGGCATGCGATCCTCCGTTCTAGAATCGGGGTCAGAGCCCGATTCTAGAAGGAAGCCCCATGGCCAGGCACCTCAAGCGCCGCATAGCCCAGTCCCTCACCGACGAGATCGACCAGAAGGTGCGCGCCACGGTCGAGGGCATCCTGGCGGATGTGAAGCGCCGCGGCGACGCGGCGGTGCGCGAGTACTCGGAAAAGTTCGACAAGTGGGTTCCAAAGAAATTAGGCAAAAGCGACTTGGAAGCAATCCTTGCCCGCGTGCCGCCCTCCACCCTCGAAGACATCAAGTTCGCGCAGGCGCAGATCCGCAACTTCGCCCAGCACCAGCGCGCCGCGATCCGCGACATCGAGGTCGAGACGCTGCCCGGGGTGAAGCTCGGCCACAGGAACATCCCGGTGGAGAGCGTGGGCTGCTACGTGCCCGGCGGGCGCTACCCGATGGTGGCCTCGGCACACATGAGCATCGTCACTGCGCGCACGGCGGGCGTGAAACGCATCGTCGCCTGCACCCCGCCCAACCAGGGCGAGCCGCACGCCGAGACCATCGCGGCGATGGTGCTCGGCGGCGCCGACGAGATCCACGTGCTGGGCGGCGTGCAGGCGATCGCGGCGATGGCGCTGGGCACGCAGTCGATCACGCCGGTGGACATGCTGTGCGGCCCGGGCAACGCCTACGTCGCGGAGGCGAAGCGCCAGCTCTTCGGGCGCGTGGGGATCGACCTTTTCGCCGGCCCGACCGAGATCCTGGTGATCGCCGACGAGACCGCCGATGTGGAGATGATCGCCACCGACCTCCTCGGCCAGGCCGAGCACGGGCCGACCAGTCCGGCGATTCTGATCAGCACTTCAAAATCCCTTTGTGAAGCGCTGCCTGCTGAAATCGAAAGGCAATTGAAGGTGCTGCCCACGGCGGACGTCGCCGGGGTGGCCTGGCGCGACTACGGCGAGATCATCCTGGTCGACTCGCGCGAGGAGGCGGTCAAGGAGGCCGACCGCGTGGCCGCGGAGCACGTGGAAGTGCTTTGTGAAAATCCACGCTACTTCCTCGAGCGCATGCGCAACTACGGCGCGCTCTTCCTCGGGCCGGAAACCAACGTGTCCTACGGCGACAAGGTGATCGGCACCAACCACACCCTGCCCACCCTGGGCGCGGCGCGCTACACCGGCGGCCTGTGGGTGGGCAAGTTCCTGAAAACCTGCACCTACCAGGAGATCACGCGCGAGGCGAGCGTCGCGGTGGGCGAGTACTGCTCGCGCCTGTGCGCCATCGAGCGCTTCTGGGGCCACAAGGAGCAGGCCGACCTGCGCCTTCGCCGCTACGGCGGCCAGAACGTGGGCCTGGGCGCGAAATAGTCGGGAGCGAGGATTGGGGAGTACCATCTGGGCGCCATGAGCGCCGTGCTCTCGGAGATCGAAACCCGCCGGACGGAGATTGCCCGCATCTGTGCGCGCCTCGGCGTTCGCCGTCTGGAATTGTTCGGCTCGGGACTGCGGAGCGACGCGCCGCGGGATCTGGATTTTCTGGTCGACTTGGGCGAGCGCCCGCCGCGCGAGTATGCGGCCGCCTACTTTGCATTACGCGAGCAGCTTGAAGCGCTGTTCGCGCGTCCGGTGGACCTCGTCACGCCACCCGGTCTGGCCAACCCGTATTTCCGTCAGCGTGTAGAGCAGGAAAAGACCTTGCTCTATGCGGCTTGAGGCGCGGAAGTACCTGCGCGACATTCAGGTCGCCGCGGAACGGATCGAGCGCTTTACACGAGGAAAGCAGTTCGAGCAGTACCTCGCCGACGAAATGCTGCGGTCGGCAGTGGAACGCCAATTCAGCATCATCGGCGAGGCGCTGGTCCGGCTGGACAAGGATTCGCCGGATGTTGCAGCGGCCATTCCGAACCGCAGCAAAATCATCGCCTTCCGTAACATCCTGATCCACGGCTATGCGGCTGTAGATGACCGGATCGTGTGGGGCGTCATAGAGAATTACCTCGCCGCCCTGAAGAGCACCGTCGAGGAGCTGGTTGCCCGGCCGTAGCGATCCGTTTGCTGACCTGGATCAACTGGTTCGCGATTCGCGATTGACGCGGCCGGGAAGAGCGCCTAGATTGAAGCCGCGTCTGCAACGGCGTCCGGCACCACCGGCCGAAACGGCGGGATTCCCGGCCACCTGTCGGGATACCGGGCTCGAGCGGGCTCGCCGCGGCAACCCGCGGATACAAGAGGCGCCCAGCTAGGCGCCGCCCGTGAAGACGGGCTTACAGGCCCCGCCACGTGCGGGGCCTTTTAG
>CAZJJC010000232.1:0-15905 GCA_964546195.1 uncultured Enterobacteriaceae bacterium
TGAAGCTCGGCGAGATGGCGACGCGCTGCGAGGCGGCGCGGCTGCTGGTGGAGAACGCGGCGCGCGCTTACGACGCCGGCGAGCGCTGCGACATGGAAGCGGGCATGGCGAAGTTCTTCGCCTCCGAGGCGGCGCTCGAGAACTCGATCGAGGCGCTGCGCATCCACGGCGCCTGCTTCGCGGTGCTCGCCAAGACCGACCCGCAGGCCGAGCCGCGCCACCGCGGCATGTCGATGTTCCTGTGCGAGAAGGGGCCGGGCCTGTCGGTCAGCCGCAAGCTGGAGAAGCTCGGCTACAAGGGCATCGACTCGGCGGAGCTGGTTTTCGAGGATTACCGCGTGCCCGCCGAAAACCTGATCGGCGGCGATGAAGGGCGCGGCTTTCACCACGCCCTCGGCGGGCTCGAGCTCGGGCGCATCAACGTGGCGTCGCGCGGAGTGGGCGTGGCGGCGGCGGCGCTGCGCGAGGCGCTCAAGTACTCGCAGCAGCGCCATACCTTCGGCAAGCCGATCTGCGAGCACCAGGCGATCCAGCTCAAGCTGGGCGAGATGGCGACGCGCGTCGAGGCGGCGCGCCTGCTGGTGCGCAACGCCGCCGGGATCTACGACCGCGGCGAGCGCTGCGACATGGAGGCCGGGATGGCGAAATACTTCGCCACCGAAGCGGCTTTCGAGAACGCGCACGAGGCGATGCGCATCCACGGCGGCTACGGCTACTCCAAAGAGTTTCCCGTGGAGCGCCTGTATCGCGACGCGCCGCTGCTGTGCATCGGCGAAGGCACCAACGAGATGCAGCGCATCATCATCGCGAAGCAGCTCATCGAGCGAAACCGGATCTGAGCGGAATCTAGATGTCATATTTTGTGGTGGTGGGGCCCGCGCGGGCCGCGCCACCCGGCCCCCCGCCGACAATGCGAGAGAGATGCCGCATCCTTCCAAGTCCGTCGCCCGGGCGCTCGCCGCGGTCCGCGACGCCGCGGATCTGCTCGAGCTTGCGCAGCGCGCGGTGGAGCGCGCGCGCGTGGAGCTGCAGGGCGATGCCTTGGGCGTTGCCGACCGGCTGTGGCAGCAGATCGCGTTCCTGCGCAAGGTGGCCGAGGTGCTGCGCCATGAGATCGAGCGCGGCGAACGCGAGCGACGCGCCCTGGCGTCCAGGTCGCGCGCCATAACGGACCGGCCCATCGGCTGATGCCCAAGGCGCGCATCCTGGTGGTCGACGACGCCCGGGCCACCCGGGAGCTGGTCAGGCTGCACCTGACCAATGCGGGCTACGAGGTGAAGACAGCCGAAGACGCCATCGTCGCCGGCCGGCAGGCGCTCGAGAAGCCGCCGCACCTCATCATCACCGACATCGACCTGCCGTACATGAGCGGACTGCAGTTCGTCGCCGCGCTGCGGGACGACCCCGCGGTCGCGGATATCCGGTCATTTTCCTTGCGGGGGAGGAGCGGGCAGCAGAACAAGTCCGCCTGCGGGTGGCCGCCTGGCTGAGGAAGCCGGTCAACGCCGAGCGGCTGCTCGAGGTGGTGGCGCTGCGATCCCGGGCTGATTCGCGGCATAATCGTCGTTTCAAAAATGCGGCCTACTACCCAGCTACGCGAGTTGCTGGCGCGCCCCGGCGCGCTGATGGCGCCTGGCGTCGCCGACGCGCTCAATGCCAAGCTGGTCAAGCGCCACGGCTTCGAGGCTTTGTACATGACCGGCGCCGGGACCACCGCGGTGCGCCTGGGCATGCCGGATGTCGGCTTGCTCACCATGACCGAGATGGTCGACAACGCCGCGCGCATCGCCGACGCGAGCGGGCTGCCGCTGATCGCCGACGCGGACAACGGCTACGGCGGCGTGCTCAACGTGCGCCGCACCATCCAGGCCTACGAGCGCGCGGGCGTCGCGGCGGTGCACCTGGAGGACCAGGACATGCCGAAGCGCTGCGGCCACCTGATGGGCAAGCAACTGGTCCCGGCGCACGAGATGGTGGCGAAGATCCGCGCCGCCGCCGATGCGCGCAGCGACCGCGACTTCGTGCTCATCGCGAGGACCGATGCCCTGGCGGTGGAAGGCTTCGAGCCGGCGATCGAGCGGGCGCTGCGCTATCAGGAGGCGGGGGCAGACGTGCTGTTCGTCGAAGCGCCGAACGCCGAGCAGCTGCCGAAGATCGCGCCGCGGCTCAAAGCTCCGCTGCTCTACAACATGGCGACCAGCGGCAAGACGCCGTTCCTCGGGCGCGAGGAGATCGAGCGCCTGGGCTTCAAGCTCATCATCTATCCGAACTGGCTGCTGCTGGCCGCGATGCGCGCCGCAAGCCAGGTGCTCGACACATTGAAGGAGACCGGCAGCATCGCGGGCGTGGCGAAGGAAGTGCCGAGCTTCAAGGAGTTCTTCGACCTGCTGGGCATGCCCGAGGTGCAGGAGCTCGAGGCGCGCTACGGCGTCTCAGAGGACGCGCGGGTCAAGTACTGAGAAAAGGCGCGTCGCCCTTCACGGTAGTGCGGTGCATGTGGCGCCGCATCTGCTCGGGGTACTCGGTCGCGTGGTGCATGGCGCGCCGGTTGTCCCAGAACACCAGGTCGTGCGGCCGCCATTTGTGCCGGTACACGTACTTCGGCTGAGCCACCCAGGCTTCCACCCAGTCCAGTAGCACCCTCGACTCGTCCTCCGGCATGCCCTTCACGCGAACGGCAAAGCCCCCCGCATAGATCGCCGGCTCGCCGGTCTCGGGATGCGTGCGCAGCATCGGATGCTCGATCGGCGGGTTGCGCTCCTGCTCCTCCCGGGTCTGCGCCGGGCGCACGCCATACTTCTCCGACTCGCGGGCCCAGCGGCTGGCGAAGTGGTGCACGCCCGTCAGCCCGGCGAGCTTGCGACGCATCTCGGGCGCTAGGTCCGCGCAGGCCGCCGTCATGTCGCAGAACATCGTGTCGCCGCCTTCGTCCGGGATCGCGCGCGCGTAGAGCAGCGAGCCGAGCGCCGGCTCCTTCATGTACGACATGTCGGTATGCCAGTAGCGCCCCGCGTCCGCGATGCCCACCGGACGGCCGTCGGGGTGCTTGTCGTTCGATACCAGCAGGATCTGCGGCGCGCCTTCCAGGTTGAACTGGCCCATCGGATGGACCTGCAGCGGGCCGAAGCGCGCCGAGAACGCGATGTGCTGCTGCGCCGTGAGGTGCTGCGCGCGGAACACCAGCACGCCGTGCTCGAGATGCGCCTGCTTCACGCGGGCGAAGGTCTGGTCGTCGAGCGGGCGGGACAGGTCGAGGCCGAGCACTTCGGCGAAGAACGTGCGCCCGAGGCGCCGCACCTCAAATGTCCGATTCATAATACAAGCATAGCAAGGAGAAGCGCATGGTCGTCGATTTCCGCCTGTACACGCTCAAGGTCGGCGCGGTGCAGGCTTTCCTCGAGCTGTTCGAGAAGGAGGGCCTCGAGCCGCAGCAGCGCATCCTCGGCAATTTCATGGGCTTGTATCGTACCGAGATCGGCCGCGACATCAACCAGATCGTGATGATGTTCGGCTACGCCGACGCGGGCGAGCGCGAGCGGCGCCGCGCCGCCCTGTACAGGGACCCGGCGTTCGCCGCCTACCTGAAGAAGGCGCGCGAGCTCATCGCCGCGCAGGAGGTGCGGCTGCTGGTGCCGGCGGCGTGCAACCCGAGGATCGAGGGAGTGCAGGCTTGAGGTTCGAGTACTCGGTGCCGGTGCTGGTGATCGGCGCCGGTGCCTGCGGGCTGACCGCGGCGCTGGCGGCCAGGGAGCGCGGCGTCGAGGTGCTGGTGCTGGAGCGCGATGCGAAGCCCGCCGGCAGCACCGCGCTGTCGACGGGGCTGATCCCGGCCGCGGGCACCCATTTCCAGAAAGCCCTGGGCATCGAGGACTCGGCGCAGCTATTGGCCGAGGACATCTGGCGCAAGGCGAAGGGCCAGACCGACCATACGATGGTCGATACAATAACGCGCGCCTCCGGGCCCACCGTCGAGTGGCTGGCGCAGCGCCACGGCGTGCAGTTCAAGCTGGTCGAAGGCTTCCTCTATCCCGGGCACTCGGTGCTGCGCATGCACGGCACGCCGCACCGCACGGGCGAGGAGCTGGAAGGCGCGCTGCTCGCCTCGGCGGGACGTATGGGCATCGACATCATGACCAGCGCGCTCGCCACGGAGCTCATCTCGGAAAATGGAAAAGTCACAGGCGTGCGCTTCGAGCGCCCGGATGGCGCTTCGGAGAGCGTCGGCTGCGGCGCGCTGGTGCTTGCCTGCTGCGGGTTCGGTGGCAACCCGGAACTGGTGCGCCAGCACATTCCCGAGATCGCCGACGCCGAATTCTCGGGACACGCAGGCAACAAGGGCGACGCGGTGCGCTGGGGCCTCGCGCTCGGCGCGGCGCTCGCCGACATGGGCAGCTACCAGGGGCACGGCGCGGTCGCGGTGCCGTACGGCAATCCGGTCAACTGGGGCGTGCTCACCAACGGCGGCTACCAGGTCAACCTGAGGGGGGAGCGCTTCTCGAACGAGGTGCGCGGTTATTCCGAGCAGGCGGTCGAGGTCATCGCGCAGCCGGAACGCCTCGCCTGGGACGTCTTCGACGAGGCGCGCGAGCGCCCGATCCTCGGGTTCAAGGATTACGAGGAGATCCGCTCGCTCGGCGGCATCCGCAAGGCCGGCTCCTTGCGGGAGCTCGCAGGGATGATGTCGATCTCGCCTGAAGCCCTGGAGCGGACCAATGCCGAGGTCGACAAGCTTCGCTCTTCCGGCCAAAAGGATCGCTGGAACAGAAGCTTCAAAGGCAGCGCGCCGCTCGCCGCGCCGTTCTGCGCGGCGAAGGTCACGGGCGCGTTGTTCCACACGCAGGGCGGCCTGGTGATCGATCCGTCCGCGCGCGTGCTGCGAACGGATGGAATTCCCCTCGGCAATCTGTTCGCCGGGGGCGGCGCGGCGCGCGGACTGTCGGGCCCGTCGAACTGGGGCTACTTCTCCGGCGGCGGCTTGCTGACCGCGACCACGCTCGGGCGCATTGCCGGCGAGAGCGCGGCAGCCGCATCGAGCATGGCGTGAAGCATCGGCAGCTTCGGCACCTGGGGCTTGGGATAGCAGGCCCGGCTGTGGGTCAGCTTGAGCGCCAGTAGCGATTCCACCAGCTTGTAGGTAAGCGGCCCGGGGTTGACGAGCGGCACCGGCAGCCGCTCGGCGATCCAGGCCGCGGCCTGGTGCATGGTGGTCGAGCCCAGGCAGATCACGTCGGCGCCGTCCTGCTCGACGCAGCGCAGGCACACCTCGAGCATCTTCGGAAAGGCGCTCTCCTGCTTGCCGTCGAGCAGCGCGTCGAAATCGGGCGGAATGTCGAAGGAGCGCACCGAGGCGCAGTGCTGCGCCAGGCCGTATTCCGCGATCGCCTTCTTGTAGCGCACGATGGCGGGCGGCCACTGCGCCAGCACCGAGAACTTCGAGCCCAGCGTCAGGGCGAAGAGCATCGATGCGCGCCCGGGCGACACCACCGGGATGTCGAGCACCGAGCGCAGCGCGGCCATGCCCGAGTCGCTCATGGTGTCGATGCATACCGCGTCGTAGCCTTCGTTCTGCGCCTCGGCACCGGCCTCGAAGATGGCGAGGTCCATGAGGCTAAAGTCGTGCGGGCTCATGAACGAGGCCGGTCCCGCCTTTACCGGGCGGAACACGAACTCGCTTTCCGGGTCGAGCTTCACCGCCTTGAGCTGCGACTTGCGGCGTGCGACGCCGCCGGCGTCGAGGGCGAACGGCACGATGACGAGAATCTTTGGCATGTCTAGGTTCCCAGGTCTTTGAAAAAAGCATCAATCATGTCGACGCGCGGCACCAGCGGTTTCGGAAACGCCTTGCGGCTGTGCTTCAGGCCGAGCGCGAGCGTGGCTTCCGCCAGCTTGTAGGTGAGCGGCCCGGGATTGATCACCGGCACCGGCAGGCGTGCGGCGAGGTAGCCGTGCGCCTGGTGCATGGTGGTGGAGCCGAGCAGGATCACTTCCGCGCCGTCCTGTTCGACGCACGCGCGCGCCGCTTCGAGCAGCAGCGGGAAGACCTGTTCCTCCTTGCCGGCGAGCAGCGCTTGGTTGTCGGGCGTGACGCCGATCGAGCGGATCGAGGCGCAGCGCGCGCCGAGGCTCAGCTCGGCGATGGTCTTGCGGTAGAGGTGCCGCCAGCGCTCCCACATGATCAGGATCGAGAAGCGCTCGCCCAGCATCAGCGCCGCCAGCATCGAGGCGCGGCCCGGGCCGATCACCGGGATGTCGAGCAGCGAGCGCGCCGCGGCCAGCCCCGAATCGCTCATCGTGTCGATGCACACCGCGTCGTAGCCTTCCTCCTGCGCGCTCTTGCAGGTGTCGAGGATCGAGACGTCGGCCAGGACCGCGTCGTGTTCGCTCGTATAATTTGCCGGAGCGGCGCGCACCGGCCGGAAGTGGAACTCGATGCCGGGGCCGAACTGCACGGCCTCGAGCTGCGCTTCCCGGGCGCGGCGGTTTTCCTCGCTCATCGGGAAAGGAACGACGACCAGCACTTTAGTCATGGCTTCCGCCCGCACTCTGTTCGAGAAGATCTGGGACCGGCATGTCGTGCTGCGGCGGGAGGGGCAGTGCCTGCTGTATGTCGACCGGCACATTATCCACGACGGCTCGTTCCACGCCTTCGCCAAGCTCGACGGGCGCAGCCTGCCGGTACGCCGCCCGCAGCTGACCTTCGGCACGCCCGACCATTACGTCCCGACGGTGAGCCGCTCGCCCGCGGATGCGCCGACACCGGAGATCCGCCGCATGGTCGAGACCTTCGCCGGCAACGTCGGGCGCCACGGCATCACCGCCTTCCATCTCGCCGACGAGCGCCAGGGCATCGTGCACATCGTCGGGCCGGAGCAGGGCATCACGCTGCCCGGCCTGCTGCTGGTATGCGGCGACAGCCATACCTCGACCCACGGCGCGCTCGGCGCCTTCGCCTTCGGCATCGGCCAGTCCGAGAACCAGCACGTGCTCGCTACGCAGACGCTGTGGCAGGCGCCGCAGAAGACCCTGCGCATCTCGGTGGAAGGGCGCAGGCCCGAGGGCGTGACGGCAAAGGACGTCATCCTCGCCATCATCGCCAAGATCGGCGCCGGCGGCGCGGTCGGCCACGTCATCGAGTATGCGGGGCCGGTGATCCGCGCGATGAGCATCGAGGAGCGGCTGACCGTCTGCAACATGTCGATCGAGGCGGGCGCGCGCGCCGGGATGGTGGCGCCCGACGATACGACGTTCTCGTATCTTTTCGACAAGCCTTACGCCCCCAACGCCGCCGCGTGGGATGCAGCGCTCGAACACTGGAGAACGCTGCCGACCGACCCGGGCGCGCGCTTCGACGCGGAGGTGACGCTGGACGCCGGCACGCTCGAGCCGATGGTCACCTGGGGCACCAGCCCCGAGCACGCGCTGCCCGTCAGCGGCGTGGTGCCGGCCGCGCCGGCGCGCGCGCTGGAATACATGGGCCTTGCCCCAGGGACAAGATTGGACGGCTTGAAAGTCGATCGCGTTTTCATCGGTTCCTGCACCAACAGCCGCATCGAGGACTTGCGCGCGGCCGCGGCGGTGGCGAAGCGCGGCAAGGCGAGGGTTCCCGCTATGGTGGTACCTGGCTCCGGCCTGGTAAGGAAGCAGGCCGAGGCCGAGGGCCTCGACCGCGTCTTCCTCCAGGCGGGGTTCGAGTGGCGCCATGCCGGCTGCTCGATGTGCGTCGGCATCAACGGCGAGACCGGCCGCCCCGGCGAGCGCATCGCCTCCACCTCCAACCGCAATTTCGAAGGCCGCCAGGGGCAAGGCGTGCGCACCCACCTCATGAGCCCGGCCATGGCCGCCGCCGCCGCGGTTTTTGGCTGCATCAAAGATATTCGCAAGGTTTGATATGGGAGAAAAATTCCAAACCCTCACGGCGGTAGCCGCCCATTACGAGCCGGTCAACGTCGACACCGACCAGATCCTGCCGGCACGCTTCCTCAAGATGCCGCGCAGCGGCGGCTACGGCCAGTTCCTGTTCCACGATGTGCGCGCCGAAAAGCCGGATTTCGTGCTCGACCGGGACGCCTACCGGGACGCGAAGATCTTCGTTGGCAATAGCAACTTCGCCTGCGGCTCCTCGCGCGAGGGCGCGGCCTTCGCCTTCTACGACGCCGGCTTCCGCAGCGTCATCGCGCCGAGCTTCTCGGACATCTTCTACAACAACTGCCTGAAGAACGGCATCGTGCCGGTTCGCCTGGCGGACGAGGTATGCGCGCATCTGAGAACACTTCTTCGCGACAAGCCCGGGACCGAGCTGACCGTCGATCTGGCCAATCAGGTCGTGCTGGAATCCGGAAAGGCCTACCCCTTCACCGTCGATCCGTTCTTTCGCGAGATGCTGCTGAAAGGCGTCGACGAGCTCGGGCTGACGCTCTCGCTGAAGGACGAGATCGAGGCCTTCGAGCGCCGCTACGCCGCGGAATTCCCCTGGGCGATGCGCTGAGCCTTCCAGGCGTCGAGGATCTCGGCGCCGGTGGCGGGCCACACGCCCGGGTGGCGCATGACGTGGGTGAGCGCGCTTTCCAGCGCGCCGATGCGGTAGGGCTGGCCGATCACGAACGGATGCAGCGAGATGGCCAGGATGCGTCCGCCCTGGGCGCCGGCTTCCTCGTACAGCACATCGAATTGGTCGATCAGCTGGTCCCGGAACTCGTCCTCGGTATGGTGGTTGTTGACCAGGATCTGGTAGTCGTCGATGTCGGCCGGGTGCGGCATCGAATAAAGGTTCTGGATCTTGTAAGGCATGTCATCGTTAACCCAGTCGCACACGTACTCGATGCCGGCCTCGGCAAGCAGGTCGAGCGTCTTGTGCGATTCCGATTTGGCGGGCGAGAGCCAGCCGCGCACTTTCGGCAGGTGCTGCAGGGTCTTCTGGATCAACTCCTTTTCGCCGGACATGCCCTCGTAATGCAGGTGATCCATGTCCAGGCCGTGCGCGATGATCTCCCAGTTCCTGGAAACGACTTCCTTCAGGAGCGCCGGATAGCGTACCGCCACGGCGGCGTTCATGGCGGCGCTTGAGCGGATGCCGTGGCGCTCGAGCGCCTGCATGACGCGGAAGATGCCGACGCGGTTGCCGTAGTCGCGCAGCGTGTAGTGGCGCAAGTCGGGGTAGGCGGTCTGCATGGCGCCGGGCGGCTTGAAAGGCTGGCCTTTCATGTCGAGCGGAAACCACTGCAGCGAGACGGTGACCCAGAGCGCGATGCGGGCTCCGCCCGGCCAGGCAACTTCCTTTCTCCCTGGCAGCATGGACCACTCATAGCGGTCGTGATCCATGCCGTAGCGGCGCTTCGGATACTTCAGGTACTCGTCAGAGATCATGGACGGGATGCGACGCCTCGGCAAAGGCGTCGTAGGAGTGGTCGAGGAAGTGGCGCGCGATCTCGCGCCCGGTGGCGAGCCACACCTTGTCGTGGCCGGCGATGTAGGCGAGCGCCTCCTCGAAGGCCTTGATGCGGTAGGGCTGGCCGACGAGATAGGGATGCAGCGGGATGCACATCACGGTGCCGGACTCGGCGCCTTCGGCGTACAGCCGGTCGAACTGGCGCCGGATGATCTCGGCGTAGTGCCGCGGCGAGACCAGGTTGATGTTGTAGGAGATGACGTCGTTCATCTCCAGGGAATAGGGGATGCTGGCGAGGCGGCCTTTGCGCACCTTTACCGGGCCGGGCTGGTCGTCGTGGAACAGGTCGCAGACATAGGTCAGCCCCATCTCGGCCACCAGATCCAGCGTGCGGTCGGTGTAGGTCAGCGCGGGTGCGAGCCAGCCGTCGAGCTTCTGTCCCGAGGCCTTACGGATGCTGTCGATCGAATCCTGGAAGAGCGCGCGCTCCTGCGCCTCGCTCATGTTGAAGGTGTAGCGCGTGTTGTAGGTGCCGTGCGAATAGAGCTCCCAGCCGCGCTGCACGCAGGCGTCGATTACCTCGGGATGGTGCTCGCACACCGCGACGTTGAGCGACACGCTGCCGCGCATGCCGCAGCGGTCCAGCGCTTCGGCCATGCGCCAGAACCCGGCGCGATTGCCGTAGTCCCGGTACGAGTAATTCAGAACGTCGGGAGCCGGGCGCGCCCAGGCGCTGCGCGAGGGATTCTTCGGCGGCTCGAGCTCGTAGAACTCGATGTTCGGCGCCACCCAGAAGGCCACCCGCGCGCCGTTCGGCCACTCGATCTTCGGCCGGCGCGTGTACGGCAGATAGTCGTAGAGTCCGGGATCGCGCTTCACCGAAGGGTTTTCATGAATTCGAAAACCTCGGAAACCGGTACGACATCGGCATACTTCAGCGCCATGTCGTAGAGGTTGGCGAAGTGCGGGCCCTCGTGCTTGTCCGCCACGCATTCCTCGGGAACGATGGTGCGGTAGCTGCGCGACAGGCTGTCCACCACGGTGGCGCGCACGCAGCCGGAGGTCGAGCCGCCGGTGACCACCACCGTGTCCACGCCGTGGTGGTTGAACACCGAGCCGAGGTTGGTCTCGTGGAACGCCGAGGCCATGCGCTTGTTGACGAGGATGTCGCGCTTGCGGTCGACCTCCAGCCGGTCGTCGAACTCCGCGCGGCGCGCGCCGACCTTGATGTTCTGCAGCGAGTCCGGAGTGTCGGTGCGCGTGCCCCACACCCCGGCGTCCTCGCCGGAATCCATGTAGGCGACGTAGGTCCACACTACCGGCCGGCGCTTCTCGCGGAACAGGCGCGCAAGCTGGTTGACGTACTCCATCTGTTTCGGGTGGGTCTCGTACGCGGTGGCGAACTCGCCCACCGCGGTGTAGGCCTTCTGCAGGTCGATGTTGATGAGCGCCGGCCGCGCGCCGAAGCCGAAGCGCTTGCGCGTCGGGTTGGCCCTGACCTCCTCGAACAACTGCCGCGCGGACTTGTTCGACAGTTCCATCTTAGAATCTTAGCCAATATGGGACGTGAAATCGCCCTGAATCGCTTCGGCGGGCCGGAGGTTTTCGAGATGCGGGAAGCTGCGGACCGCCGGCCCGCCGCGGGTGAGGTCCGCATCCGCCATACCGCGATTGGCGTGAACTTCACCGATGTGCACGGGCGGCGCGGTGACTACAAGGACCTGCACGACCTGCCCAAGCCCCTCGTGCTGGGTATGGAAGCCGTCGGCGTGGTCGAGCAATCCCACTCCGACCGGTTCAAGGCCGGCGAGCGCGTCGCCTACGCGTCGCGCCCGCTCGGCGCCTATTGCGAGGTGCGCAACTTTCCGGCCGCGCGCTGCGTGCCGGTTCCCGATGGCATCGCGGACGAGCTGGTGGCGGCGTGCTTCCTCAAGGGTTTGACCGTCCAGATCCTCACGCATCGCGTTTTCCCGGTAGCGAAAGACATGTGGGCGGTGGTTCACTCGGCAGCCGGCGGGGTTGGCGCGCTGGCAGGGCAGTGGCTGCGTGCGCGCGGCGCCCGCCCGATCGGCATCGTCGGCTCGGAGGAGAAGGTGCCGGCGGCAAAGCAGAACGGCTACGAGGCGGTCTTCGTTCTGGGCCGCGATGACTGGCCCACCCGCGTGCGCGAGCTGACCGGCGGCGGCGCCCCGGTGGTGTACGACCCCGTCGGCCAGGCGACCTGGGAAGGCTCCATCGCCTGCCTCGCGCCGCGCGGCCACATGGTCTGCTTCGGCAACTCCTCGGGCCTGGTGCCGCCGTTCTCGGTGAACCTGCTGCGCGATCGCGGCAGCCTGTCGCTCACCTGGGCGCGTTTCGGCGACTACGTGGCCACTACCGCGGAGCTCGAGGCCTCGGCAAAGGCGCTGTTCGATGCGCAGGCGCGCGGTGACCTCCGGCCCAAGGTGCAACGCTCCTTCCCGCTCGAGAAGGCGGCTGAGGCCCATCGCCTGCTGGAGAGCCGGCAGACGACGGGCTCGCTGGTGCTTACGCCACGTCCTGGATCTGCCTGAAGGTGCCCGGGCCGAGGATCTCGTTGGCGAGGCGCTCGCTGACCGGGTGGGTCATCTTCTGCTGCTGAGCGGCGTCTAGGGTCACCACCGAATCCTTGCCGTGGATCTCGGCCCACTTCCTGAAGTCGGCGTCCAGGCGCTGCGTCAGGACGGGATACCACTTCTTCGCCTCCAGCTCGAAGAACAGCTCCTGCATCATCTTGCGCTGCTCGGGCTTGAAGCGGTTCCAGGCACGCTGGGAGATCACCACCTTGTCGAAGCCCAGGCCGAACTCGTTCCTCACCCAGTACTTGACCACCTCGTGGTATTTCATGGTCATGATCAGGGTGTTGAGGTTGACCTGGCCGTCGACCACGCCCTGCTGCAAGGCGGTGTACACCTCGTTGAAGGCCATCGGCACCGCGTTGGCGCCGACCGCCTTGATGCTCTCGATGATGCCCTCGAGCGGCCCGCCGCGGATTTTCTTGTTGCGCAGATCGGCCCAGGAAGTCAACGGGGTTTTCAGCTGGATGCCGAAGGAGCCGGCGCGGCCCAGCCCGAGCAGGTGCACCTTGTACTTCGCCTCCAGCGCCTTGGACAGCTTGGGCCGCAGCGGCCCGTTGACCACGCGCGCCGCGTGCTCGTAGTCGCGGAACAGATTGGCCGCGAAGAACAAATCGAACTCGCGCATGCCGGTGTAGGCGCCGTGGTAGCCGTCGAGCGTGCCGAGCGCCACGCCGTTCAGCAGCGTCTGCTCGCCGCCGAGCGTGCCCCAGAAGGTCTCGCAGACGATCTCGCCGTTGGTTCGCTTGCGCACTTCGTCCCAGAACTCCTGCATCACGATGTTGGCCAGGTAGCCGGCGTTGCTGGCATTGGAATAGCGTAGCTTCACCTGCGCGCGCGCCAGCTTGGACAGCCCGACCTGGGAGACGATCGCCGCCGCCCCGATTGCCTTGAGTGCTTGTCTTCGTTTCATGGGAACCCCTTCATCTCGCCGGATAGAATAGTTGAGGGACGAACAGTGTCAGCTGCGGAATATAGGTGATCGCGAGCAGCACCGCGAGCAGCGCCCAGAAGTAGGGCACCGAGGCGCGGAAGATGCGCATCACGTTCTCGCCGGTGATCGCCGAGAGCACCATCAGGTTGAGCCCGATCGGCGGGGTAACCATGCCGATCATCAGGTTCAGCACCATGACCACGCCGAACTGCACCTCGCTCACCCCCATCGAGGTGACCAGGGGAAACAGGATCGGGGCGAGGATGAACATCACCGGTACCAGCTCCATGAACATGCCGAGCACTATCATCAGCAGGTTGGCGAGCATCAGCACCACGTAGACGTTGCCCGACAGCCCGAGCATCCACGCGGTCAGGATCTCGCCGAGGCGCTCCTGCACCGCCAGCCAGGCGAAGATCTGCGAGGCGGCCACGGTGAGCATCACCAGCGCCGAGCCGATCGCGGCGGTGCCGGCGGCATGCAGCACGGCGGCGAGGGTGGTGTTGCGGTACACCGCGAGGCCGAGGAACAGGGTGTAGCCGACCGCGATGGCCGCCGACTCGGTGGGCGTGGCCACGCCGGCGACGATGCTGCCGACGATCACCGCCGGGGCGATCAGCGCGAGCACCCCGTCGCGCATGGCGCTCCAGCGCTCTTTGGCGGTGGCGCGCTGCTCGCGCGGGTAGTCGCGGCGCTTGCACAGCCACCAGGTCACGACGAACATGGCAATGAACATCAGGAATCCGGGCACGATGCCGGCGAGGAACAGCTGCCCGACCGACACGTTGACGATCGAGGCGAGCAGCAGGAACGAGATCGACGGCGGGATGATCGGCCCCACGGTCGAGGCGCAGGCGATCACTGCGCAGGCGAAGTCCCCCGGGAAGCGGCGCCGCTTCATCTCGGGCACCAGCACGGTGCCGGTGGCCGCGGCATCGGCCACCGCGGAGCCGGAGATGCCGGACATCAGGAAGTTCGCCACCACGCCGACATTGGCCAGGCCGCCGTGCATGTGGCCGACGATCACCGCGGCGACCCGTACCAGCCGCTGGGTCACGCCGCACACGTTCATCAGTTCGCCGGCGAAGATGAACAGGGGCACCGACACCAGCACGAAGCTGTCCAGGCCCACGGTCATCTGCTGCGCGAACAGGACAAAGGAGGTCGGGTTGTCGGTGAGCCCGGAGAGCGCGATGTAAGCAAAGCAGGCAAGCGCGATCGCCCAGGCAATGTCCATGCCGAGCACGGTGAAGATCAGCAGCACCAGCAGCATCGCGGCGAGCATCATGCGCGTGGCGCCTTGTACTCCCGCCAGCTGCGCAGCACCAGGCGCAGCTGGTAAAAGCCGATCAGCACGCAGCCCACCGACAGCGGCCAGTAGCGCAGCGCGTCGGACCACTGCGTCGCCAGCATGCGCGTCCCCTGGTTGAGCTCGATCACCGGGAGGTTGTGCCAGAACAGCCAGGCCAGCATGACGAAGATCGAGGCGTGCATGAACATCTCGAGCCCCAGCCGCGCCAGCGGCGCCAGCTTCTCGAGCACGAAGGTGACGCGCAGGCTCTGGCCGCGCTTCACCGCCACGGCGATGGCGAGGTAGGTGACCCAGAGGAAGATCACGCGCGGCACCTCGTCGGACCAGCTCGGCGGCGCGTTGAAGAAATAGCGCGCCACCACCGCGTAGAGCACCGTGCCGGTCAGCCCTAGCATGAGAAGCGCCGACGCGTAATAGATCGCGAGCTCGAGCGCGCGGTCCAGCCGCTTCAACCGCGCCGCCGCAGCTGTTCGCCCAGGTCGTTCCAGACCTTCTGGTCGGCGAGCTTGCCGCCGCGCACCGTGAAGCGGTCGATGAAGCGGATGCCCTCGAACGCACTGCCGTCGGGCCATTCGCCGTACAGCGTGCCGAACAGGTACACCACGGTCCCGCCGTCGCCGTGCGCCTCGTCGACCCGCTCGATGCGCTTTTTCACCCAGCGGTAGCGCCCGGCGCCGTGCGCCACCAGGTCCTCCAGCCGCGTGAAGGCCGCGCCTCCGGGGAACAGCATGGTGAAACCGTCGGCGAGAAAGCCCCGCGCCGCAGCAAGATCGCGCCGCTCCATCGCCTGCAGAAACGCGCGCGCCAGTTCGCTGGGAGTCATGGGGCGGTTATGCTAGCGTCTTGAGGAGGAGGAGGAGAGCGGGTGAAGGCGCCGTCGTTTGCCTATATTAAACCGCGGTCGCTCGCCGAAGCGCTCGAGTTGATCGAGCGGCCGGGCGCCAGGGTCCTGGCCGGCGGGCAGAGCCTGATCCCGAGCCTCAACATGCGGCTCTCCGCGCCCGAGCTGCTGGTCGACATCACCGGGCTTGCGTCCCTCAAGACGATCACGCTGGAGCAGGGCGTGGTGCGCATCGGCGCGCTCGTCACGCATGCCCAGCTGGGGGCTTCCGAGGAGATCGGCAAGCACGTCCCGATGCTCACGCAGGCGGTGCCGCACATCGCGCATCCGGCGATCCGCAACCGCGGCACGCTCGGCGGCAGCATCGCGCTCGCCGATCCGGCCGCCGAATATCCGGCCTGCCTGGTCGCCCTCGGCGCCTCGATCGTGGTGCAGGGCAAAAGCGGCGAGCGCATCGTCGCGGCGGAGAAGTTCTTCAAGGGCCTGTTCGAGGTCGACCTGCAGCCCGGCGAGCTGGTCGTGGCGGCGGAAATCCGCGCGCAGCTGAAGGACGAGCGCTCGGCGTTCCTCGAGCTCGCGCGGCGCCACGGCGACTACGCCATCATCGGGCTCGCCGCCTACCAGTCGAAAGGCAACCGCTTCGTTTTCTTCGGCGCCGGGGCGACCCCGGTTTTTGCCCGGCAGGCTTCCGCCGCGAGCCACGCGAAAGAGGCGGTGTTGCTGCTCACGAAAGATTTGAACCCTCCGGCGGATCTCTATAACTCCGCGGCCACCAAGCTGCACCTCGCCGGCGTACTGCTCGAGCGCGCATGGACCCAGCTAACGACATCACACTGACG
>CAZJJC010000233.1:0-47189 GCA_964546195.1 uncultured Enterobacteriaceae bacterium
AGCATCCCCGAGGGATTCGAGTTCCGCGTCGTCCACGGCCCCACGGGCAGCGGCAAGAGCCGCCTGCTCGGCGCGCTGCGCAGGGCCGGCGCGCAGGTGCTCGACCTGGAGGAGCTCGCCGCGCACCGCGGCTCGGTGCTCGGCAACCTGCCGGGCCGCCCGCAGCCTTCGCAGAAGTGGTTCGAAAGTCAGCTGCTCGCTGCGCTGAGCGCTCTGGACGCCGCAAGGCCGGTGTTCGTGGAGGGCGAATCGAAGAAGATCGGGCAGCTGCAGGTGCCCGAGGCGCTGATCGCGCGCATGCGGGCCTCGCGCTGCCTGCGCATAGAAGCCGCGCTGGAAGCGCGCGTGACGCTGCTGCTGGAGGAGTACCGGCATTTCCTCGCCGACCGCGGCTTGCTCGAGGCGCAGCTCGACTGCCTGGCCGGCCTGCACGGCCGCGAGAAGATCGGCGCGTGGAAGGCGCTTGCCGCGCGGGGCGCCTGGCGCGAGCTCGTCGCCCGGCTGCTCGGCGAGCATTACGACCCGGCCTACCGGCGCTCCTCGCTGAAGAACTTCACCCGCATGCCCGAAGCGCAAAGCGTGCGGCTGGACTCGGCTGACGAGAAGGCGTTCGCAGGCGCCGCCGACCGCATACTGGACGAGAGGGTTTCGGCGTGAACCGCGCGGTGATTCTGGCGGCGCTGGCGGCCGCGATGCCGGCGATTGCACAAATTCCGCCGAGTCCCGCGGAAATTCAGCGCTACACCGGATTGCATCGCGCCGCGGCGAGCGGCGATGTCGCGCACATCAAGGCATCTCCAACCGTGGAATCCCGTGACGCGCACGGCCGCACGCCTTTGCACGTCGCCGCGTACCGCGGCAAGCACGCGGCGATGCGCGCCCTGGTCAACGCGGGCGCCGACCCGAACGCGCTCGAGAATGACCGCTACGACATCGTGACGATCGCCGCGGTGGCAAACGACCTGCCCACGCTTAGGCTCGCGCTGGAGCTGGGGGCGAGCGCGGAGAACATCACCAGCCGCTATGACGGCACGGCGCTCATCGCCGCAGCGCACCTGGGCCATGCCGATGTGGTGCGCGCGCTGATCCACGCCGGCGCGCCGCTCGACCGCGTCAACAATCTCGGATGGACTGCGCTGATGGAATCGATCGTGCTAGGCGACGGCGGCCCGCGCCATGTGGACACGCTCAGGGTGCTGCTAGAGGCGGGCGCCGATGCAAGCCTGCCGGACCGTAATGGCGTGACGCCGCTGCAGCACGCCCAGCGGCGCGGTTATGTGCAGATGGTGAAACTTCTCAAATGAGAAAAATGCGGTACGTCCCCATTTAATTCAGGTCCGCCAGCACGCGCAGGTGCTGGACCACGCTGCGGCCGAGCGCGGATAGCGAATAGCCGCCCTCGAGCATCGAGACGATGCGGCCTTGCGCGTGCCGCTCGGCCACTTGCTTCACCTGCGCGGTGACCCAGGCGTAGTCGGCATCGGAGAAGCGCAGCATCGCCATGTCGTCCTCGGCGTGCGCGTCGAAGCCGGCGGAGAAGACGATCAATTCAGGTCTGTAGTCCTCGAGCGCGGGGATCCAGGCCTTGCTGACGGCTTCGCGCAAGCCCTCCGACCCGGTGCCCGCGGCGAGCGGGATGTTCACCATGTTGGCCGCGGGATCCTCGGTGCCGCTGTAGGGGTAGAACGGGTGCTGGAAGGTCGAGACCATGAGCACGTGCGGATCGCCCTCGAAGACCTCCTCGGTGCCGTTGCCGTGGTGCACGTCGAAGTCGACGATCGCCACGCGCTGCACGCCGTGCGCCTGCACCGCGTGCCGGGCCGCCACGGCGACGTTGTTGAAGATGCAAAAGCCCATCGGCCGCGCGCGGCAGGCATGGTGGCCGGGCGGGCGCACGCTGCAGAACGCGGCATTGTGTTTTTTTGTCAGGACCAGATCGGTCGCCATCACCGCCGCGCCCGCGGCCCGCAGCGCCGCCCGCAGGCTCCAGGCGTTCATCGCCGTGTCGGGATCCAGATGGACCGTGCCCGACTCGGGCGCCGCGTCGCGGATGGCGCGCACGTAGTCCGCTGGATGCACGCGGGCGAGCTGCCCGTCGGTGGCAAGCGGCGCTTCGTATCGCGTAAGGTGTTGTCCGATCCCCGAGGCGATGAGCTGGTCCTCGATCGCGGCGAGGCGCGCCGGGCGCTCGGGGTGATACGCCCCCATGTCGTGCCTGAGGCAGTCCGGATGTGTGATAAATGCCGCAGCCATGCAGGCCCTGATGTTAGCGCATCAAGTCCCTGAGGTTAGCGCATCAAGTACAATCGCTGCATGCTGCTAAAGGCCGAATTCCATTCACAAAACCTCGCGCGCGGGCCGATCCAGCGCGTGATCGAGGCGGCCGGCAGCATCATCCTGGGCAAGGAAACCCAGGTGCGCCTCGCGCTCGCCTGCATGCTGGCGCGCGGCCACCTGCTGATCGAGGACCTGCCCGGCGTGGGCAAGACCACGCTCGCGCATGTCCTCGCCCGCTCGCTCGGCCTGCAGTTCCAGCGCATCCAGTTCACGAGCGACATGCTGCCCGCGGACATCATCGGCGTCTCGGTCTACGAGCGCGAGACGGGCGCCTTCAAGTTCCACCCGGGCCCGATCTTTGCCCAGGTCATCCTCGCCGACGAGGTGAACCGCGCCACGCCCAAGACGCAATCGGCGCTGCTCGAGGCGATGGAGGAGCACCAGGTCACGGCCGAGGGCGAGACGCGCAAGCTGCCCTCGCCCTTTTTCGTCATCGCCACGCAGAATCCTTCCGAGCAGGTCGGCACCTTCCCTCTGCCCGAGTCGCAGCTCGACCGCTTCACCATGCGCATCGAGCTCGGCTACCCGGACCGCGCCGCCGAGCGCGCGCTCCTGCTGGGGACCGACCGGCGCGACCTGCTCGCGACGCTCGAGCCGTCGATGACACCGGCCGAGCTGATGGAGCTGCAGGCGGGCGTGCAGCGCATCTACGTCGCGCCCGCGCTGCTCGACTACGTGCAGGCGATCGTCGAGCATACCCGCCGCTCGCCGAACTACGTCGCCGGGCTCTCGCCGCGCGCGGCGCTCGCGCTGGTGCACTGCGCGCGCGCCTGGGCGCTGCTCGAGGGGCGCGACAAGGTGCTGCCGGAAGACGTGCAGGCCATCGTCCCGGGCGCGGCCGCGCACCGCCTGCGCCCGGCGCACGACTCCTCGCGCCGCGTCGACGTCGGCGCGCAATTGCTCGCCGCCGTACCGATCCCTTAGCAGACCCCGGCGGGGTCTTCACGAGCACCCCGCTGCGATCAAATGAAATCGCGCGGCGCGGCGGCCGAGTTTGTTGACATGTCAACATTTTTCCACTTATATTCGACAGCATGAAACGCCCCGACCGGCGCGCCCAGCTGCGCGAAGCGAAGCGCGCCCAGCGCCGTCGCGAGCGCCGCGCGGGACTCGCGCCCGTGCAGCTGCGCCTGCCGCGCGCCCTGGGCGCAAAGCTGCTGCACGCCAGCCACGACGCGGGCTTTGCCGGGGAGCTGGACCGGTTCCTCGACGGGCTGCTCGTCCGCGTTGCGGACTACCCCGCGCTTGCTGAGCTCGCCTGGAACCGGGCGGAAGATCTGATGCCCGCGCGCGACGCCTTCGGCCTGTACGAGCGCAACTGGCGTTTCGTCGACGCTGCGCGTCTTACGTCCGGGGAGCGCGCGCTGATCGGGCGGCTCGCCGAGCGCTACGGCGGAGGCTTGCTCAATGCCTGAGTTCCGCAAGCCGCATCACCGCGCGGTGGCGCGCATGCTCGCGGCCTTCGACGCCGGCTTCCTCGGGCGCGCCGCTTGCTATTTCGGCGGCGGCACGCAGATCGCGCTGTCGCTCGGCGAGTTCCGCGAGTCGCGCGACATCGATTTCCTGTGCTCGAGCCGCACCGGCTTCCGGCTGCTGCGCGAAACGGTAGCCTCGGACTCGCTCGGCGCGCTCCTCAGCAGGCCGCTCGAGCTGGCGCGCGAGGTGCGTGCCGACCGCGACGGCGTGCGCACGTTCCTCGGCGCCGGCGAGGTGCGCATCAAGCTCGAGGTCGTGTTCGAGGCGCGCATCGAGCTAAGCGGGCAGCTCGATCGCAAGCTCGGCGTTCCGACGCTCGACCTGGCGAGCGCGGTGGCGGAGAAGTTTCTGGCCAACGCCGACCGCGGGCTCGACGAGTCTACCGGGTCGAGGGACATCGTCGACCTGGCCTTCCTCGCCGCCGCCCACGGCCCGAAGGCGCTCGAGCCGGGCTACCGCCTGGCCGAGGCGGCGTACGGCAAAGCGGTTCCCAGGTACGCCCGCCTGGTGCTGGACAAGTTCGCCGCCGAGCGGCGCTATGCCGCGCGTTGCGCGCGCGCGCTCGGAGTCGCCGACATCGCCACCCTGAGGAAAGGGCTCGTCCTGCTGCGCGGTTTCGCGCCCCCGGCGAAACGCGCCGGAAGAAGCGGGTGAACGACACATTCCTTGGGTAGAATCCGCTGTTCCGCGCGCCGACCGTACTGAAGCCGGAACAGCGCCGCGCGGAAAAATTCCATGCCCTCAGGTACCCGCTACTTCCTGGAAGTCAATCCCCGCGTTCCCAAGCGCCTCGCGCGCATGGGCGAGCTCGCCAACAACCTCTGGTACAGCTGGGACCGCCCGACGCGGGCGCTGTTCGCCAAGCTGAATCCCGCTTTGTGGGAGGCGGTGGGCCACAGCCCCAAGGCGATGCTCAAGCGCATCGACGAGCAGCGCCTCATCGACGCGGCCACCGACCCGGCCTTCCTCGACAGCCTGACCCGCGTGCTGGCGGCCTTCGACGCCTATCACGCCGAGCCGCCCTTCAAGCAGAACGCCGACCGCGTGGCGCGCGAGGACGTGGTGGCCTACTTCTGCGCCGAGTTCGGCGTGCACGAGAGCCTGCCCATCTACTCGGGCGGCCTGGGCATCCTCGCCGGCGACCACTGCAAGGCGGCGAGCGACTTCCAGCTGCCTTTCGTGGCCGTCGGCCTGCTCTACCGCCAGGGCTATTTCACGCAGACCATCGACGGCGAGGGCCGGCAGCGCGCCGAGTACTCCGACTCGGACTTCGACGACCTGCCGATCGAGCCGGTGAAGCGCAGGGACGGCGGCGAGCTCAGCGTCGAGCTGGTGCTTCCCGGGCGCAGGCTCCTGGTGAAGGTGTGGCAGGCGCGCGTCGGCCACGTCACGCTGTACCTGCTCGACACCGATCTGCCGGAGAACAGCGAGCGCGACCGCGACATCGCGCATCGCCTGTACGGCGGCGACCGCACCACGCGCCTCGAGCAGGAGATGGTGCTCGGCGTGGGCGGCATGCGCGCGCTCGCCGCCATGGAGCTCAAGCCCTCGGTGTGGCACATCAATGAAGGCCATGCGGCCTTCCTGGTGCTGGAGCGCGCGCGCGCGCTGGTGCTGGAAGGGCTGTCGCTCGAGGCCGCCATCGAGGTGGTGGCGTCGAACACGGTTTTCACCACGCACACGCCGGTGCCGGCGGGGCACGACCAGTTCAACGACGCCACCGTCGTGCCCTACCTGCGCAGCTGCTTTGCCGAGCTCGGCCCGCCCGAGAAAGTGGCGGCGCTGGCGCGCCCGCCTGCGGGCGGCGACTTCAACATGACCGCGCTGGCGATCCGCGGCTCGCGCCACAACAACGGCGTGTCGCGCATCCACGGCGGGGTCTCGCAGCGCCTGCTGCACGACTTCTGGCCGCAGGTGCCGCCCGAGGAGAACCCGGTGGGCTACATCACCAACGGGGTGCACGTCGCCACCTTCCTCGCGCCCGAATGGAGCGAAGTACTCGACCGTTTCCTCGGCGTGGGCTGGATGCACCGCCTGGGCTACCCCGGCATCTGGGAAAAGATCCGCGGCATCCCCGACCACATCTTCTGGAGCGTGCGCCAGGACATCAAGGCGCGCATGCTGTACATGGTGCGCCATCGCTTTGCGGGGCAGCACACGCGCAACCACGGCAGCGAGTCGCACCTCGAGCGCCTGCTGCGCTACGCCGATCCCGCGAAACCGAACGTGCTGACGATCGGCTTCGGCCGGCGCTTCGCCACCTACAAGCGCGCCACGCTGCTGTTCAACGACATGGAGCGCCTGGCGCGCATCGTCGGGGACCGCGAGCGTCCGGTGCTGTTCCTGTTCGCCGGCAAGGCCCACCCTGCCGACGAGCCGGGCCAGGAGCTGATTCGCGCCATCGCGCAGATGTCGCAGGCGCCGGAGTTCGAGGGCCGCATCCTGTTCCTCGAGGGCTACGACCTGCACCTCGCACGCCGCCTGGTATCGGGCGTCGACGTCTGGCTCAACAACCCGGTCTATCCGCTGGAAGCCTCCGGCACCTCGGGGATGAAAGCCGGCATGAACGGCGTGCTGAACCTCTCGATCCGCGACGGCTGGTGGGACGAGGGCTACGACGGCGACAACGGCTTCGCGATCAAGCCGGGCTCGCCCGAGCTCGAGCCGCAGCGCCGCGACCGCGAAGAAGCGCGCACCCTCTACGAGATCCTGCAGGACCGCGTCGTGCCGCTGTACTACAACCGCTCGAACGGCGGCTACTCGCCCGAGTGGATCCGCCTCGCGAAACGCTCCATGGCCTCGCTGCTGCCGCGCTACGACGCCTCCCGCATGCTCGGGGAATACGTTTCCAAATACTACCTCCCGGCGGCGCGCCAGGGGCGCAGGTATGCCGACCAGGCCTACCAGGGCGCAAAGGCGGTGGCGGCGTGGAAAGCCAAGGTGCGCGCCGCCTGGTCCGGAGTCGCCGCGCGCCGCCTCGATACGCCGAGGAGCCGCATCCAGTTCGGCGAGAGCATCCCGGTGGAAATCGCCGTGAAGCTGAACGGGCTGTCACCCGCCGACGTGTGCGTGGAGCTGCTGCTGACGCGCGGGCTGCGCGAGACGCCGGTGGTGCAGCACAGCCACGAGCTTGCCGCCGACGGCACGCTCGACGGCGGCGAGCAGCGCTTCCGGCTCGACCTCAAGCCGGGTCTCGCCGGCCGGCTGGACTACCGCATCCGCATCTTTCCGCACCACGAGCTGCTCACCCACCCGTTCGAGCTGGGCCTGACCTGTTGGGTTTGACCAGCAGCGCAAGCGACCGGGCCTGCAACGCGTAGCTGCCGCTCTGCTGGAACGGCTGGTCGCTGGTGTCGAGGACGAGCTGCCAGCTCCCCGTAGGCAGCGCGAACGCGATGGTGTCGTCGTGCGCGTTCAGCAGCAGCAGCAGGTCGTCGTCCTCGACCAGCCGGCCGAGCTCGTCGCGCTCGGTGAGGCCGCGGCCCGAGATCAGGACGCCCAGGCAGCGCGCGGAGGCCTGGTTCCAGTCCTCGTCGCTCATCTCCTCGCCGTCGGGATTGAGCCAGGAGATGTCCTTCATCTCCGGGTCGCGCACCGTGCGGCCGCGGAAATAGGTCCGCCGCCTGAACAGCGCATGCCGGTTTCTAAGTTGAATCAATTTGCTTGTAAACGCGGCGAGCCCGCGGCCGGCTTCATCCAATTCCCAATCCACCCAGGACAGCGCGCTGTCGTGGCAGTAGGCGTTGTTGTTGCCGCGCTGGGTGCGTCCGAGCTCGTCGCCCGCCAAGAGCATCGGCACGCCCTGCGAGAACAGCAGCGTCGCGAGAAGGTTTCTCTTTTGCCTTTGCCTCAAGGCGAGTATGGAGGCGTCAGCCGTAGGCCCCTCGGCCCCGCAGTTCCAGCTGCGGTTGTTGCCCGAGCCGTCGCGGTTGGCCTCCAGGTTCGCCTCGTTGTGCTTGTCGTTGTAGCTGACGATATCCTGCAGCGTGAAGCCGTCGTGCGCGCTGAGGTAGTTGATGCTCGCGGTCGGCGCGCGGCCGGCGTGCTGGAAGATGTCGCTCGAGCCCGAAAGCCGCGACGCCACCTCGCCGATCACGCCGCCCTCGCCCTTCCAGTAGGAGCGCACCGTATCGCGGTACTTGTCGTTCCACTCCGCCCAGCCGGGCGGAAAATTGCCGAGCTGGTAGCCGCCCTCGGCCACGTCCCAGGGCTCGGCGATCAGCTTCACCTGGGAAATCACCGGGTCCTGGCGCACCGCCGAGAGGAAGGCGCCGTTGCGGTCGAAGACGTGGGCGCCGCTGCGCGCGAGCGTCGAGGCGAGGTCGAAGCGAAAGCCGTCCACGTGCATCTCCTGCACCCAGTAGCGCAGGCTGTCCATGATGAGCGCGAGCACCACGCGATGGCTCGAATTGAGGCGGTTGCCGGTCCCGGGGAGGTTGAGGTAGCGCCGCGGCTGTGCGGGGTCCAGGCGGTAATAGACCAGGTTGTCGATGCCGCGGAAGCTCAAGGTGGGGCCGCTGTGGTCGCCTTCGGCGGTGTGGTTGTAGACCACGTCGAGGATCACCTCGATGCCCGCGGCATGCAGCGTCTTCACCATCGTCTTGAACTCGCCCAGCGTGCCGGTGGCCGAATAGCGCTGCTCGGGGGCGAAAAAGCCGATGCTGTTGTAGCCCCAGTGATTGCGCAGGCCCTGCTGCACCAGGCGCCGCTCGTCGACGAAGCTGTGCACCGGCAGCAGCTCGACCGCGGTAACGCCGAGCTCCTTCAGGTGGCGGATGACCGGCGCGGTCGCGAGCCCGGCGTAAGTGCCGCGCAGCTGCTCGGGCACCTCGGGATGCAGCTGGGTGAAGCCCTTGACGTGCAGCTCGTAGATGACGCTGTCCTGCCAGGGCGTGCGCGGCGGCCGGTCGTCGCCCCAGCTGAAGGCCGTGTCGACCACCCGGCAGCGCCCGAGGCCCGCGGCGATCTTTCCCTTCAGAAGCTTGGCGTACGGATCGAGCAGGATCTTGGTGGCATCAAAGCGGTGGCCGCGATCCGCATCGTGCGGGCCATGGGCGCGGTAGGCGTACAGCTGGCCGGGACGCGCTTCCGGAAGGTAGCAGTGCCAGACGAAATCGGTGCGCTCGCGCACCTCGACGCGCTCGATCTCGCGCCGCCCTTTCGGGTCGAACAGGCACAGCTGGACGCGCTCGGCGTGCTTGGAGAACAGCGCGAAGTTGACGCCGGCGCCGTCCCAGGTGGCGCCCAGGGGATAAGGACGGCCGCGCCAGACGGCGGCCGGCGCGATCACGATGCGGGAGGGGGCGTCCACTGCGCGCTAGATTACCTCAGGCGCTGACAGCTTGAAGACAGGTTTGTAACGACGGTACTACAAGCGGTCGGCGCGGCACTACCATCTGAATCAAGTCCGGTCGATAGTCACTGTTAGCACTACTCCCTATCATGCGGCGCGAGACCAACAAGAACCCTCTACACTCTCTCCGGACGCACCCACCAAAGTTATGAGCATAGTTGCCCTGGTTCTCGCCGGCGGCGAAGGCACGCGGCTCTATCCGTTGACCGCGGAGCATGCCAAGCCGGCGCTGCCGTTCGCGAACGGCTACCGCATCGTCGACTTCGTGCTGAGCAACCTGGTCAACTCCGACATCTCCACCATCTACTTGCTCGCGCAGTACAAGCCGGCTTCGCTGGTGCGCCACATCGAGGCGGCGTGGGCGCCGTGGCTCGCGCAGGGCGAGGGCATGATCAAGGTGCTGCTGCCGCGTTCGAACACCTACGGCGGGCAGTTCAAGGGCACCGCAGACGCGGTTTATCAATATCTCGACGTGCTGCAGGCCCACTCGCCGGACATCGTCGCGGTATTCGCCGCCGATCACGTCTACCGCATGGACGTGCGCCAGATGATCGCCTTTCACCGCAGCAAAAAGGCGGAAGTCACCGTTGCCGCGGTCGCGGTGCCGGCGGAGAAGGCTTCTTCCTTCGGCATCGTGTCGACGCAGGCCGACGGGCGCGTGCACGCGTTCCACGAGAAGCCGCCGCGCGCACCGACGCTGCCGCACAATCCGGCGCGTGCCTACGCGTCGATGGGCAACTATCTGTTCGAGCCTGACGTCCTGGAAACGGCGCTGGTGGAGGGGCGCAGCCGCGGCGAGACCGATTTCGGGCGCGACATCCTGCCGCGCCTTTGCGGCGGCGCGCGCGTGTTCGCCTACGACTTCTCCGAGAACCTCGTGCCCGGCGTGCAGGAGTTCGAGGAGCGGGCCTATTGGCGCGACGTGGGCACGCTCACCGCGCTCGCCGCCGCGCAGCAGGACGCCATGGGGCAGCGGCCGCGCTTCAACCTGGGGAACGGGCGCTGGCCGATTCGCGGCGAGCACGACGCCGACTCGCCTGCGCTCGGCGCTACGCCGGCGGCCTGGCAAGCCGCGCATAGAGATCTGCGTATCGACGAGCGGCTGCAGTCCAGCTGAAGTCGCATTTCATTCCCGCCTGCTGGATTCTCGCCCAGCGGGTAGGGTCCCTGTAGGCGGCGAGCGCGCGGCGCACCGCCGCGGCCAGCGCCGCGGGCTCGGCGCGCTCGAACAGGAATCCGGTGACGCCGTCGACGATCGTGTCCACCAGCCCGCCGGTGGCGCGGGCCACCGGCGGCGTGCCGTAGCGCTGGCTGTACATCTGGTTCAGCCCGCAGGGCTCGAAGCGCGAGGGCATCAGGAACGCGTCGGCGCCCGCTTCGATGCCGTGCGCGAGCTCCTCGCTGAAGCCGATCTCGACCGCGATCCTGCCGGGATGGCGCGCGGCCAGCGCACGCAGCGCGTCCTCGTGCGCGCGCTCCCCCTTGCCGAGCAGCGCGAGCTGCGCCGGCATCGCGGCGAGCTCCTCGGCGGCCTGCGCCACGATGTCGGAGCCCTTCTGGTGCGTCAGGCGGCTGACCATCCCGAGCAGCGGCAGGTCCTCGTCCGGGCGCAACCCCATGCGCCGCTGCAGCGCCGCCTTGTTGGCCGCCTTGGCCTCCAGCGTGTGCGCTTCATACCGCTGGGCGATGCGCGGGTCGGCGGCGGGATTCCACGCCGCGCCATCGATGCCGTTGAGGATGCCGCTGAGCACCCCGCGCCGGCGGCGCAGCAGGCCGTCGAGCCCGCAGCCCAGCGCCTCGGTCTGAATCTCGCGCGCGTAGCTCGGGCTCACCGTGGTGAGCGCGTCGGCGTAGGCGATGCCCCCCTTGAGGAACGACAGGCGTCCGTGGAACTCCACGCCGTCCACATGAAAGCTCGCCTGCGGCAGCTCCAGCCGGCGCAGCAGCGCGGCGTCGAAGCTGCCCTGGAACGCGAGGTTGTGGATCGTCATGACCGACGCGGCGTGCTGCGCTTCGAAATGCAGGTAAACGGGCGCGAGCGCCGCCGGCCAATCGTGGCAATGCACCACGTCCGGCCGCCAGTCGAGCGGCGAGCGCGCCGTGCCCAGAAGCGCGGCCGCCTTCGACAGCAGGCCGAAGCGCAGCGCGTTGTCGTCCCAGTCGCGCCCGTCGTGCGTCTGGTAGGGACCGCCGTCGCGCGCGTAAAGCTCGGGGCAGTCGAGGACGAGCAACGCTCCGGCTTCCAGCAGGCGGCAGTCATGCCCCAATAGATTCAAGGTTGACACCGCCTGCGCGTCCACCCCCGCCAGGACTTCGCGATACCCCGGCAGCAGCGTGCGCACGTCGATCCCCGCAGCGCGCAGCGCGCAAGGCAGCGCCTCGCTCACGTCGCCGAGCCCGCCCGTCTTGGTGAGCGGGGCGCATTCCGGTGTCACGAAAAGCACGCGCATCCGGCAGCTATTCTAGGGAAATGCGACTATCCTCGAATGCGTGAACCTCACGTAGCGGACCCGCTACAGATGACCGTCACTTGCCTGTGCGCGCTCTGGTGCGACAGCTGCGAGGCCTACCGCCCCGGATTCTTCGAGCTGGCGAGAGAGTTCCCGCAGGCCGTCCTCATAGAGCACAAAGGCCGGGAGCTTTTCTACGGGCCGCTGCCTCTACAGCATGAGCACCTCAGGCGTCTTATCGAATCCTTCAAGGAAAGAGCTTAGCGATCGTCTCCTGGATAGACTGCGCCGCGGCGCGCGGGTCGCTCGCCTGCCGGATCGGCCGGCCGACCACGATGTAGTCGGCGCCGGCGGCAAAGGCCTGCGCGACGTCGACCGTGCGCTTCTGGTCGTCGGCCTTGTTCTCCACCGGCCGGATGCCCGGGGCGACGACGAGCAGGCGGTCCTTGAACTCAGCCTTCAGCCGCGCGGCTTCCAGGCCCGAGGAGATGACGCCGTCGCAGCCCGCCTCGAGGGCGCGGCGCGCGCGCGACAGCACCAGGCGCTCGAGCTCGCAGGAGAAGCCGAGGTCATCCAGGTCGCCGCGGTCCAGGCTGGTGAGCACCGTGACCGCCAGGATCTTCACCTCGCCCTTCTCGCTGCCCGCCGCCTGCATCATCGCCTGGTTGCCGTGCACGGTGGCAAAGGTGACGCCGCGGCCGCGCAGCCTGGCCACGGCGCGGCGCACCGTCTCCGGCACGTCGAAGAACTTGAGGTCGACGAACACCTTGTTGCGCCGCGCGACCAGCCAGTCGATGAGCTCGAAATACCCGCCGGCCATGAACAGCTCCAGGCCGATCTTGTAGAACCGCGCAGCGTCGCCGATTCTCTCCACCAGCGCGCGCGCCTCGGCCGGCGTCGGCACGTCGAGCGCCACGATGAGTCGCTCGGCGCGCGGAATTTCGTTCATTTGTCGCGTTCCTTGTCCGAGTACTGGCGCAAAGATAACCCGAGATCGACATCGCGCATGCCGGCCGAGTCGGGATCCATGACGAAAGCCCGGTAGACCTCGCTCAGCGTGACGCCGTCGGCGTCGCGCGTGAGGAGCCAGCCGTCTCGCTCGGTGCGCGCCGTCCATCCCAGGTCGCGCGCGCGTTCCAGCACCATTTCGCAGCGATGCGGCACCACCCGCACCTCCTTGCTGATCCGGCGCAGCGGCATCACCCGCCCCTCGGTCTGCGCCCGCGCCAGCGCACCGAGCACCGCCAGCGCCTCCGCCAGCTCGCGTCCCGGCACGCTTCGACCCTCGGCGAGGCGGTAAGCGGGCAGCATCGCGGTCAGCGTGGCGCCCGCCAGCACCACCACCCAGGACAGGTACAGCCACACCAGAAAGATCGGGATGGTGGCGAAAGCCCCGTAGATCAGCGTATAGGTGGGGAACTTCGTCAGGTACACGGCGAAGCCGCGTTTCGCGAGCTCGAACAGGATGCCCGCGAGGATGCCGCTCACGAGCGCGTGGCGCAGCTCGACGTAGCGATAGGGCACCACGGCGTACAGCAGCGTGAGGGCGGCGCAGGTGAAGATGAACGGCAGCACCCTCAGCACCGCGTCGGCCACGATGTCGAGGTTGAGCAGGCCGAGGGACGCGCCGAGCGCGAACGAGGTCATCGACAGGCTGCCGCCGATCAGCACCGGGCCGAGCGTGATCACCGCCCAGTAGACGAGCACCTGCTGCAGGCGCGGCCGGCGCCGCTGCACCCGGAAGATGCGGTTCAGCGCCTCGTCGATGGTCAGCATCAGCATCACCGCGGTGATCACGAAGAAGCCGATGCCGATCGCGGTGAGGCGGCCGGCATTCTCGGTGAACGATTTCACCTGCTCCGCGATGGTATCGAGGCCGCGCGCATCGGGGATGAAGTTCTCGAAGAAGAACTTCTGCAGCACGGCGATGGTCTCGTCGAACACCGGGAAGGCCGTCGAGATGGCGAGCGCCACGGTGAACAGCGGAACGAGCGAAAGCAGCGTCGTGTAGCTCAGGCTGCCGGCGGCCTGCAAGGCGCGCTCCTCGTAGAAGCGCCGCACCACGTCGATCAGAAAATCGCCGGTGGCGCGCAATGCGTTCTTCTCCATTATCCTTTTATGATACCGCCGTGGATCTGCTCGTCCTGTATTACAGCGTCGGGGGCTCGGTGCGCAGGATGGCCGAGCTGGTGGCCGAGGGCATCGAGCGCGTCCCGGGCGCTCGAGCGCGCCTGCGAACCGTTCCGGGGATGGGGAGTGAGAAAGCCATGCCGGACGAGGGCCCGCCGTACTGCGAGCTGAACGACCTCGAGGACTGCGCCGGGCTGGCGCTCGGCAGCCCGACCCGCTTCGGCAACATGGCGGCGCCGCTCAAGCACTTCCTGGACGGCACCTCGCTGCTGTGGCATCGGGGCGCGCTCGCCGGCAAGCCGGCCTGCGTGTTCACCTCCACCGCCAGCATGCACGGCGGGCAGGAAACCACGCTGGTGTCGATGATGCTGCCGCTTCTGCACCACGGCATGCTGGTGCTCGGCCTGCCCTATACCCAGGCGGAGATCAACGCCACGCGCTCCGGCGGGACGCCGTATGGCGCGAGCCACTTCGCCGGGCTGGCGGACGACATCCCGATCAGCGAGGAGGAGCGCGCGCTGTGCGTCGCGCAGGGCCGGCGGCTCGCCGAGCTTGCCCTTAAGCTAAGCTGACGCCATGGCGCGCGTCGTGTTCACTTCCAATCTGCTGCGCCATGTCGAATGTCCGGAGAGCGAGGTGGCCGCCGAGACGCTCGGCGGGGCGCTGCAGCAGGTCTTCGCCGCGCATCCCAGGGTGCGCGACTACGTGCTCGACGAGCAAGGCGAGCTGCGCAAGCACGTGGTGGTGTTCATCGACGGGCAACGCGCGCGCGACCGCAGCGGGTTGAGCGATGCGGTGCGCCCCGCGAGCGAGATCTACGTCCTTCAGGCCTTGAGCGGAGGTTGAGCATGAAGCTCTACGTCGGCACCCGGAAGGGGTTGTTCGTACTCGAGGACGGGAAGCTGCGGCCGCCGCACTTCCTCGGCGATCCGGTCAGCATGGTGCTCGCGGATGGGCGAGATCTGTATGCAGCGCTCAACCTCGGCCATTTCGGGGTGAAGCTGCGCCGCTCGGCAACCGGCGGGGACACCTGGGAAGAAGTCGCCTCGCCCGCCTATCCGCCGCAGCCCGAGGACGACAAGACCCCCTGGAAGCTCGCGCAGATCTGGTCGCTCGAGGCCGGGGGCGGCAGCCTGTGGGCGGGCACCATTCCCGGCGGCCTGTTCCGCTCGACCGATCGCGGCGCGAGCTGGCAGCTCGTGGAAAGCCTGTGGCAGCGACCGGAGCGCGCCGAGTGGTTCGGCGGCGGCTACGACCAGCCCGGCATCCATTCGATCTGCCTGGATCCGGGCGACAGCCGCCGCGTCACGCTGGCGGTCTCCTGCGGCGGCGTCTGGCAGAGCGGCGACGGCGGCGGCAGCTGGTCGCTCGCGGCGAAGGGCATGCGCGCCGCGTACATGCCGCCGGACAGGATCGACGACCAGAACATCCAGGATCCGCACCGGATGGTGCAATGCGCCGGGCGCCCCGATACGCTGTGGGTGCAGCACCACAACGGCATCTTCCGCTCAACCGACGGCGCGGCGAGCTGGCATGAGGTCGCCGGCGAAACCGTGTCGAAGTTCGGCTTCACTGCCGCCGTGCACCCGAGGGACGGCGATACCGCGTGGTTCGTTCCCGCAGTGAAGGACGAGTGCCGCGTGCCCGTCGGCGCGGCGCTGTGCGTAACGCGCACCCGCAATGGCGGCAAGTCGTTCGAGGTCCTGCGGCGGGGATTGCCCCAGGAGCACGCCTACGATCTGGTGTACCGCCATGGCCTGGCGCTCGACAGCTCGGGCAACTGCCTTGCGCTCGGCTCGACCACCGGCGGGCTTTGGATCTCGCAAGACCAGGGCGATTCATGGCGCTGCATCTCCACCCAGCTTCCCCCCGTCTATTGCGTGCGCTTCGGCTGACCGCGGCGAGCAGCCTCGCGCTGCTGTTCGTGCTGTCGATCTCGTGGGAGCTGTGGCTCGCGCCTTTGCGGCCGGGAGGCTCGCTCGTGGCGCTCAAGGCCTTGCCGTTGGTCCTCGCCTTCCCCGGCATCGCCGCGGGCAGGCGCTACACCTACCAGTGGTCCAGCATGCTGGTGCTCGCCTATTTCGCCGAGGGCGTGATGCGCGCCTGGAGCGAGCGCGGCCTGTCGCAGGCGCTCGCCGCCGCCGAAATCGCGCTCAGCCTCTTTTTTTTCGCCGCGGCGGTGAGCTTTGCCCGGCTGACTCGAGCAGCCGCTTAGCGGCGGCGTAGATCGGCACTTCGATAAGCGCGCCGTCGACTTTGGCCCGCTCCTTCCCCTTTGCCCGGGCCTTCTCGAACGCCGCCACGATGCGGCGCGCCTTCGCCAGCTCCGCCCTCGAGGCTGAAAAGACCGCGTTGAGCGCTTTCGCGTGGGCCGGGACGACCAGGCTTTTCATGCGGTAGCCCAGGGATTTCGCGTGGCGCGCGTCGGCCATCAGCCCTTTGAGGTCGCTGAACGTGTAGGGACAATCGATCGCCTCGACCCCGGCGGCGCGGCACTCGAGGAGGAAGCGCGCGCGCACGTAGGCGAGCTCGGCGCCGCCACGGGTGCGTACCGTGCCCAGGTTGGCCACCATGTCCTCGCTCGCCACCAGCATGGCGACGACGCGCTTGCTCGCCTTTCCGATGGCATAGGTGTTCACCAGGCCGGCGGCGGTTTCGATGTTGGGCACCAGGTCGACTGCGCTGCCGGTGGCCGCCTCGAGCGCCTTCACCTGCTCGGGCGTCTCCACCTTGGACATCAGGATGAGGTCGGGGCGGGCCGCGATCACCCCGGCAAGGTCTTCGCGTCCGCCGCTTTCCAGCGGGTTGATGCGCACCCCGGCGACGGCGCCCGCGCCGCGCCAGCGCTCGAGCGCCTGCTCGGAAAGCGCCCGCGCCCTGGGCCGCAGCTCGGGCGGCGTGAAGTCCTCCAGCTCGAGGATGACCACGTCGGCGCCGCTGCGGGCGGCCGCCTCGTGGGCAGACTCGTCGGCTCCCGGCACGAACAGCCAGGAGCGCCGGTTCAGGGGCATGCGCGCATCGCCTCGCGCACCTGGGCGAGCCGCTCGCCCTTCAGCTCGTCGGGCACGTAGACGCGCTCGCCGTCGTCATTGATCTGCGCCAGCGGCCGTCCGCTGGAGAGCCGGGCGTGCTCCAGGCGCAGCGCCTTGCAGCGCGCCTCCAGCGCCGCGCGCAAGCTCGCCTCGGCCTGCGCACGCTCGTTCTGGCGCCGCCTGAAATCGGCCTCCTGCCGCGCAAAGTCCTCGTCGCGCCGCGCGGGCTGCGCTCCCGAGACGGACGGCAGCGGGCCGATGTCGACCTCGCCGCCCTTGCAGCCCGGCAGCGGGGCGTCGGTGTAGTGCGTCACGCCCTTGCTGTCGACGCACTTGTACATCTGTGCAGCGCATGGAAACGAGAGAAGCAGCGTGGCCGCGAGGAATATTGTTCTCACAGTTGATGCTGCGGGTTCAAGCGCTCCATTTTGCTCTCCAGCTTGTTCAGCGCGTTGATGTAGGCCTTGGCCGAGGCCACCACGATGTCGGTATCGGCGCCCACGCCGTTCACTATACGCCCGCCCTTCGACAGGCGCACCGTCACCTCGCCCTGCGACTCGGTTCCGGTGGTGACCGCGTTGACCGAGTACAGCAGGAGCTCGGCGCCGCTTTTCGCGATGCTCTCGATCGCCTTGAACGTGGCGTCGACCGGGCCGTCACCCTTCGCATCCGAGCGCATCTCCTCGCTGTTCTGAAGCAGCACGACGCAGGCGTGCGGACGTTCCCCCATGCCGCTGCCCTGGCTCATCGTCACGAGCTTCCAGTGCTCCTCGGAGGAGCGCCCGGCTTCCTGCGTCACCAGCGCCTGAAGGTCCTCGTCGAAAATCTCGGCTTTCTTGTCGGCGAGGTCCTTGAAGCGCTGGAAAGCCGTGTTGTACGCGTCCTCGCTGTCGAGCTCGATGCCGAGCTCCTTCAGGCGCTGCTTGAAGGCGCTGCGGCCCGAGAGCTTGCCCAGCACGATCTTGTTGGTGCTCCAGCCGACGTCTTCGGCGCGCATGATCTCGTAGGTATTGCGCGCCTTGAGCACGCCGTCCTGGTGGATGCCCGAGGCGTGCGCGAAGGCGTTGGCCCCGACCACCGCCTTGTTCGGCTGCACCACGAAGCCGGTGATCTGCGACACGAGGCGCGACGTCGGCACGATGTGGGTGGTATCGATTCCCACCTCCAGGTTGAAAAAATCGGCGCGGGTCCTGACGGACATCACCACTTCCTCGAGCGAGGTGTTGCCGGCGCGCTCGCCCAGGCCGTTGATGGTGCACTCGACCTGCCGCGCGCCGCCGATCTGCACCGCCGCGAGCGAGTTGGCCACCGCCATGCCCAGGTCGTTGTGGCAATGCACGCTCCAGACCGCGCGGTCGGAGTTCGGGATCTTCTCCCGCAGGCTTCTGATGAATTCGCCGAATTGCTGCGGCACTGCATAGCCCACGGTGTCCGGGATGTTGATGGTGCTCGCGCCCTCCCTGATCACCGCTTCGAGCACGCGGCACAGGAAGTCCAGCTCGGAGCGCGAGCCGTCCTCCGGCGAGAATTCGACGTCCGGGCAGGCGTTGCGCGCAAAGCGCACCGACAGCCTCGCCTGCTCGTAAACCTGCTCCGGCGTCATGCGCAGCTTCTTCTCCATGTGCAGCGCGCTGGTCGCGATGAAGGTGTGGATGCGCCAGGCGCTCGCCCCCTTCAGGGCGTCTATGCCGCGCTGGATGTCCTTGTCGTTGGCCCGGCACAGGCCGCAGACGGTGGAGTCCTTGACGGCATTGGCGACGGCGCGCACCGCCTCGAAGTCGCCGTTTGACGAGGCCGGGAAGCCCGCCTCGATCACGTCGACCCGCATGCGCTCCAGGGCGCGCGCGATGCGCAGCTTCTCGTCCTTGGTCATGGAGGCGCCCGGGCTCTGCTCGCCGTCGCGCAGGGTGGTGTCGAATATGATGAGTCGCTGAGTGCTCATGGAGTGGTCCCTTGGCCTCTTCTGGCCAGGTTGCGTGCTCGGATTGTGGGCAGGGGTATTTAGCGCGCGGGGCGCAGCAGCAGGCCGCCCAGCGCGAGGAGCGCGAGCGGGAGGAGGCTCGAAACAAGCATGGCCTGCTGCATGCGTGGCACTATAGCTCGAAAGATGCAAAAAAGGCAACGATGAGCCCCGGTCGCCTCCTCGCGATCTGCGCCGCGCGCGTGTTCCTGTTCGCCAGCTTCATGACCGTCGCCGCGGTCATTCCGCTGATCGCGCTCGACTGGCAGCTCAGCGCCACGGCCGCCGGTGCCATCGTCTCCAGCTTTACGCTGTGCTATGCGCTGTCGGTGTTCGGCTTCGGCTGGGCAGCGGACCACTTCGGCGCCAAGCGCATGGTGATCGTGTCGGCCCTGGTCGCAGCAGCGGGCAGCGCGGGCTTCGGATGGCTGGCGCGCGACTGGGGCTCGGCGATGCTGCTCTACGGGCTGGTCGGCCTCGCGCAGGGTGGCGTCTACACGCCCCTCATCATGGTCCTGTCGGACGAGATAGCGCCGCAGGCGCGCGGCAAGGCCATGGGCTGGCTCATTGCCTCGACCTCGGCCGGCTACGCCGGCTCTCTCGCCCTGGCGGGCCTGGGCGTTGCGCTCGGCGGCTGGCAGCTCGCCTTCCTGCTCGGCGGGACGGTGCCGGCGGTGGGCGCCGTGCTGTTGATCATCGCCCTGATGCCGTTCGCCCACCGCGTCCACCCGCGCTCTGCAGGGGTGCGCCTGAGCGACGAGATCGTGCGCAACCGCGCATCGCGTCTGCTGATCGCTGGCTACACCGGTCACTCCTGGGAGGTGGTCGGGATGTGGGCATGGATCCCTGCCTTCCTGGCGGCGGGCTTCGCGCTGAAGGGCGCCGGGGCGGCCGGCGCGACGGTCTCCGGCGCCTATCTGGCCGGCAGCCTGCACCTCGCCGGCGCCATCGCCGCCTTCACCATCGGCCGGCTGTCGGATCGCACCGGCAGGCGCCCGCTGCTGGTCGCGCTCGCCGCGGCCGGGGCCTGCGTGTCCTTCGTCATCGGCTGGCTGATACACGCACCCTCGGCGGTCCTGATCCCGCTCGCGCTCGCCTACGCATTTGTCACTCTGGGCGACTCTCCGGTGCTGACCGCAGCCATTTCCGAAGCGGTGCGCCCGGGCTATCTCGGTGCGGTGCTCGCCTGGCGCGGGCTCGCCGGCTTCAGCGCGGGCGCGCTCGCGCCGCTCGCCCTGGGGTTGGTCCTGGACGCTGCAACCCATGCCAGTGCAGGCCCGGCGGTGTCATGGGGCGTGGCCTTCGCAACGCTGGGGCTGGGCGGGCTGGCCGCGACCCTGTGCGCGCTGGCGCTGCGCCGGCCGGTTGCATAATGCCGGATGGAAATGGAAAGGCGCCCGCTCGAGCGCATCGAGCCCGGGCTGCCGGCAAGCTGGTACCGCGACCCCGAGCACTACCGGCGGGAGCTCAAAGCCTTCTGGTACTCGCGCTGGGTCGCCGTGGCGCGCGAGGAAGAGCTTTGCGCTGCCGGCGACTGGCGCTTGGTCCGCATTGGGACACAGTCCGTGGTCATCCTTCGCACGCAGGCGGGCGGGATCAATGCTTTCCACAACACCTGCCGGCACCGCGGCTCGGTGCTGTGCACCGAAGACAAGGGCAGCTTCGCCCGCGAGCGCATCGTCTGCCCGTACCACGCGTGGACCTACGACCTCGACGGCCGCCTGGTCGCCACGCCGCGGCGCATGGAAACGTCGGACTTCCGCTTCGCCGATTTTCCGCTTTACGGGGTGGCGGTGGACCAATGGAGCGGCTTCGTGTTCATCAACCTCGGCGCGGATCCGGCCCCTCTTGCCGACTCCATCGGCAAGCGCGCGGAGCGCTTCAAACGTTATGGCCTGCGCGAGCTGCGCATCGGCAGGCGCATCGTGCTCGACGTCCAGGCCAACTGGAAGCTCCTCGGCGAGAACTTCTCCGAGTGCTTCCATTGCCCGCCGGTGCACCCGGAATTCTGCAGGATCGTCACCGCCTATCAGGACGCCGGTGCCTGGGGGCTGCGCGGCACGCCGGAATCGAGGCCGCAGTACAAGGCGGGCGCGGCGACGCTGACGCTCGATGGCAGCTCGCGGCTGCCGCCGTTCCAGGGCCTGCGGCAGGAAGAGCGCGAAAAACTCTATAGCGCCGACATGGTACTGCCGAACCTCTTCCTGAACGTGCATCCCGACTACGTCAATTCGCAGCTCATGTTTCCGACCGGCCCGCACAGCGTGCGCATGGTCTACGACTGGCTGTTCGAAGCGCGCCACCTGCCCCTGGCCGGGGACGACCTGCAGCACTATGTCGCGCTATGGGACATCACCAACCGGCAGGACGCTCGCAACTGCGAATGGCAGCAGCAGGGAATGCAATCGAAAGCCTTCGCGCACGGGGTCTACGTGCCGCAGGAATTCGACGCGCACCGCTTCGCGCAGTGGGTGCGCGCCGGCCTAGCGGCTAAGCAGCCAGCCGATAAGGCCGAGCGCTGAAAGCACCCCGACGAGCGCGCCCAGCACCGGGGAAGCCGAGGCCTCGCGGGACTGCGCCGGCGCCCGCGGGCTGGCTTGCTCGCTCGGCTGGAAGCGCGGGTAGCATTTTCCGATTCGACCCATACCCCATCATGGGCGCGCCGCGCCGGGGCGAGAAGCGGCTTTAAACACTTTGACAAGCAAAGACGATCGCTTGTTGCTTATTCCTCGGGCAGCACCGGACGGGCGCGGTGCCCCATGCCCCACATGACATAGCCTGACAGGGCGTAGGACATGAACAGCGCCCAGAGCACCAGCGAAGGGCGCGAGGCCACGATCGAAATGCCGATCACGCAGGCGAGGATCACCCACAGCGGCACGCGCTTTTTCCAGTTGACTTCCTTGAAGCTCCAGAAAGGCACGTTGGACACCATCGTGACCCCGGCGAACACGGCGACCAGCCACACCAGGTAGGCGATCCAGTCGGTGGGCCGGATGCCGAAATCGACCAGGAACCATACCAGCCCGGTGATCACGGCCGCGCCCGAGGGGCTGGGCAGGCCCTGGAAATAGCGCTTGTCGACCAGCGCGATATTGGCATTGAAGCGCGCGAGGCGGATGCCGGCGCCCGCGCAGTAGATGAAGGCGCCGGTCCAGCCGAGCGTGCCCAGGTCCTTCAGCACCCAGATGTAGGCCACCAGCGCGGGGGCCGCGCCGAAGGCCACCATGTCCGCGATGCTGTCGTACTGCGCGCCGAACTCGCTCTGCGTGTTGGTCCAGCGCGCCACGCGCCCGTCCATGCCGTCGAGCAGCATGGCGACGAAAATGGCGATGGCGCCGATCTCGTAGCGGCCGTTCATCGCCTGCACGATGGCGAAGAAGCCGCAGAACAGGACCCCGGTGGTGAAAAGGTTCGGGAGCAGGTAGATGCCTCGGCGGCGCAGCCCGCCCAGCCCCCGCGGGGCCGGCGCTAATTCGGTGTCGAACTCCGGGTCGTCAGCCATGCGAGCACGGTCTCCGCTGCATACACCTTCTCGCCGATCGCCGCCTTCACCTGCGCATCCAGCGGCAGGTACAAGTCCACGCGCGAGCCGAAGCGGATGAAGCCGAAACGCTGGCCGCGCGACAGCTCGGCGCCCGCGTCAACATAGCACAGGATGCGCCGCGCGATCAGGCCGGCCACCTGCACGCAGGTTACGTCCCGGTCCTCGAGGGTCCGCAGCCACAGCGCATTGCGCTCGTTGGAAAGCGAAGCCTTGTCGAGCGCCGCGTTGACGAACTCGCCGGGGTAATACCACCTCTGCCTCACCACGCCGTCCACCGGCGAGCGGTTGGAATGGACGTTGAACACGTTCATGAACACGCTCACCTTGAGCGCCTCGCGCTGCAGGTAAGGGTCCCGCGTGCGGCTGACCTCGACAATGCGGCCGTCGGCGGGCGAGAGCACCGCGCGCTCGTCATCGGGAACCTCGCGCGGCGGGTCGCGGAAGAACTGCAGCATGAACAGCGTCACCAGCCAAAACGGCACCGACCAGCCCCAGCCGCCCCACACGGCAACGCCCAAGGAAACCGCAAGCCCTGCGGCGAGGAAAGGCCAGCCCTCGCGCGCGATGATCGGGTGGGGATAGCGGGTTCTGCCCTCCTTCATGTCAGTTCTTCGAGGTATCCACCAGGCGGTTCTTGCGGATCCACGGCATCATCTCGCGCAGGCGGGCGCCGACCTTCTCGATCGGCAGCTCGGCGGTCATGCGCCGGCGCGACAGCAGCGTCGGCGCCCCGGCGCGGTTCTCCAGCACGAAGTCCTTGGCGTACTCGCCCGACTGGATGCGGTACAGGATGGCCTTCATGCGCTTGCGCGTGTCCTCGTCGATCACCTTCGGCCCGGAGACGTACTCGCCGTACTCGGCGTTGTTGGAGATCGAGTAGTTCATGGTGGCGATGCCGCCCTCGTACATGAGATCCACGATCAGCTTCAGCTCGTGCAGGCACTCGAAGTAGGCCATCTCCGGCGCGTAGCCCGCCTCGACCAGCGTGTCGAACCCGGCCTTGACCAGCTCGACGCAGCCGCCGCACAGCACGGCCTGCTCGCCGAAGAGGTCGGTCTCGGTCTCTTCCTTGAAGTCGGTCTCGATGATGCCGGCCTTGCCGCCGCCGATCGCCGCGGCATACGAAAGCGCGAGGTCGCGCGCCTTCTGCGACGGATCGCGATGCACGGCGATCAGCATCGGCACGCCGCCGCCCGAGGCGTAGGTGGAGCGCACGGTATGGCCCGGCGCCTTGGGCGCGACCATCCAGACGTCCAGGTCCTCGCGCGGCTGGACCAGGCCGTAGTGGATGTTGAAGCCGTGCGCGAACGCCAGCGACGCGCCTTTCTTGATATTGGGTTCAATGAACTGCTGGTAAACCGCGGCGTGGTGCTCGTCGGGCAGCAGGAGCATGACGATGTCGGCGCCCTTGATGGCTTCGTCCATCCCGGCCACCGCGATGCCGCCCTTCTTCGCCTTGTCCCACGAGGCGCCGCCCTTGCGCAGCCCCACCGTGACGCTCACCCCGGATTCCTGCAGGTTCTGCGCGTGCGCATGGCCCTGCGAGCCGTAGCCGATGATCGCGACCTTCTTGCCCTTGACGAGCGAAAGATCGGCGTCCTTGTCGTAATAGACTTTCATGGTGTTCCCCTGAGAAAGAACGGGTTCTAAACCCGCAGAACCCGGTTGCCGCGGCCGATGCCGCTCGCGCCGGTGCGCACCGTCTCGATGATGCTGCCCTGGTCGAGCGCGTGGATGAAGGCGTCGAGCTTGCGCGTGTCGCCGGTGAGCTCGATGGTGTAGGTGTTGTCGGAGACATCGATGATGCGGCCGCGGAAGATGTCGGCCATGCGCTTCATGTCCTCGCGCTCCTTCAGCCCCGCGCGCACCTTGATGAGCATCAGCTCGCGCTCGATGTGCTCGGCCTCGGACAGGTCGATCACCTTGACCACCTCGATCAGCTTGTTCAGCTGCTTGGTGATCTGCTCGATCACGTCCTCCGAGCCGCTGGTCACGATGGTCATGCGCGACATCGAGGCGTCCTCGGTGGGCGCCACGGTGAGCGTCTCGATGTTGTAGCCGCGCGCCGAAAACAGGCCCGAGATTCTGGAAAGCGCCCCCGCCTCGTTCTCCACGAGGACGGAGATGATGTGACGGCTCACAACTCCTCGGACAAAATCATTTCCGTGATCCCTTTTCCGCCCGGGATCATCGGATAGACGTTCTCCGTCTGGTCGGTGATGAAGTCGAGGAACACCAGCTCGCTTTTGCGGGAAAAAGCGTCCCTTAAGGCCGGCTCGACATCCGCCGGCTTGTCGATCAACACGCCGCGGTGGCCGTAGCCTTCGGCCAGCTTGACGAAATCGGGCAGCGCGTCCATGTACGACTCGGAGTAGCGGTTGCCGTGGAAGAACTGCTGCCACTGGCGCACCATCCCCATGTACTTGTTGTTGAGGTTGATGATCTTGATCGGCAGGCGGTACTGCTTGCAGGTGGAGAGCTCCTGCAGGCACATCTGGATCGACGACTCGCCGGTGACGCAAGCCACCGTGGCGCCGGGGTTGGCGAGCTGCACGCCCATCGCCGCCGGCAGGCCGAACCCCATGGTGCCCAGCCCGCCCGAGTTGATCCAGCGGCGCGGCTCGTCGAACTTGTAGAACTGCGCCGCCCACATCTGGTGCTGGCCGACGTCGGAGGTGACGAAGGCCTGCCCGTGCGTGACCTCGTAGAGCTTCTCGAGCACGTACTGCGGCTTGATGATCTTCGACTTGCGGTCGTACTTCAGGCAGTCCCTCGCGCGCCAGTCCTCGATCTGCGTCCACCACGCCTCGATGGCCCCGGTTTTCGAAGTCCTGAAAATCTTCAGCAGATCATCGAGCACGTCGGGGATGTTTCCGACGATCGGCACGTCGACCTTCACGCGCTTCGAGATCGACGACGGGTCGATGTCGATGTGGATGATCTTGCGCGGATTCTGCGCGAAGTGGGCGGGGTTGCCGATGACGCGGTCGTCGAAGCGCGCGCCGATGGCGAGCAGCACGTCGCAGTGCTGCATCGCCATGTTGGCCTCGTAGGTGCCGTGCATGCCGAGCATGCCGAGGAACTGCCGGTCGGTCGCCGGGTACGCGCCCAGGCCCATCAGCGTGTTGGTACAAGGGAAGCCGAGCAGCCTTACCAGTTCCCTCAATTGAGAGGAAGCATCCGACAGCACGACGCCGCCACCGGTGTACACCATCGGCCGCTTGGCCTCCAGCAGAAGCTGGACGGCCTTCTTGATCTGCCCTGCGTGCCCCTTGCGCACGGGGTTGTACGAGCGCATCACCACGCTTTCCGGGTAGTGATACTCGGTCACGGCGGCGGTCACGTCCTTCGGAATATCGACCACCACCGGCCCGGGGCGCCCGGTGCTCGCGATGTGGAACGCCTTCTTGATCGTGAACGCGAGGTCCTTCACGTCCTTCACCAGCATGTTGTGCTTGACGATGGGGCGGGTGATGCCCACGGTGTCGCACTCCTGGAAGGCGTCGAGGCCGATGGCGTGCGTGGGTACCTGGCCGGTGAGCACCACCATCGGGATGGAGTCCATGTACGCAGTGGCGATGCCGGTGACGGCGTTCGTGACGCCGGGGCCGGAGGTGACCAGGCACACGCCGACCTTCTTCGACGATCGCGAATAGCCGTCGGCGGCGTGCGCCGCGCCCTGCTCGTGGCGCACCAGCACATGGCGCACCTTGTCCTGCTTGAAGAGCTCGTCGTAGATGAACAGGACCGCGCCGCCCGGATAGCCGAACACGTAGTCCACGCCCTCCTCCTGGAGGCAGCGCACCACGATCTCGGCACCGCTGAGCTGACTCGTCTTGACTCGGTCCATGTTCCCCCGGGCCGCTGGCAAATGCGGCGGAAAAGCTTTGAACAATAATGGCTTGGTGCGGTGCGGTCAAGCCGCGCGCCGTCTGGCAGGCAGGCGTTTTTGGTACCATCTGCCGCCAAACAACGCCGCCCCGGCAGAGGGTTCTACTGGCATCCCGCAGCGAGCTATCGGCGTTTCTCGAGAGCGTCGAGCGGCGCGCATTCAAGCAGGCCGTATTCGCCGTGCGCGAGGAGGAATCGGCGCTCGACATCGTGCAGGACGCGATGCTGCGGCTCGCCGAGAAATACGGCCACCGGCCTGCGGCCGAGCTGCCGCTGCTCTTCCACCGCATCATGCAAAACGCGATCCGAGACTGGTTTCGCCGCCAGAAGGTGCGCGCGCTTTGGACCACGCTGCTTTCGTCGCTGTCGCCGGGGCGGGAAGACGACGACCAGGACCCCCTGGAAACGCTGGAGGCGTCCGATGCCTCAAACCCCGAGGCACCCGGGATGGAGCTGGAACGGACTCAAGTGCTTGAAATAATTGAGCAAGAAATCACCCGCTTGCCCGAGCGTCAACGGGAAGCTTTTCTCATGCGTTACTGGGAGGAACTGGACGTGGCCGAAACCGCCCGAAGGATGGGCTGCTCGCAGGGCAGCGTGAAAACGCATTGCTCCCGGGCGGCGCATACTTTGGCAGCGGCGCTTAGAGTGCGGGGAGTTACGCTCTGAACCGGCAGGGTCCTGATAAAACCATGAACGAGATGCAAATCGGAAACAAAGTCCGCCAGGTCCTGAACCGCGGACTGGGGGACGACACCCGCACGGCGCAGCGGCTGAAGGCGGCGCGCTTGCTCGCGCTCGAGCGCCAGCGTCTGGGGCCCTCCCCTGCCATGGCCTTGGCCGACAACGTGCTGGGCCTCGGCGGCGGCTGGGGCGGCCTGGCGTGGCGCCTGCTCGCTTCCCTCACCATGGCCGCTCTCGCCGCAGCGGTGATCTACAACTGGCAGCACAATCAGCGCGCCGCGGAGCTCGAGGAGATCGACGCGCAGCTGCTCACCGACGACCTGCCGATCGACGCCTACCTCGATCGCGGCTTCCAGAACTGGCTCAAGCAGCAACGCAGCGCGGAGCAGTAATGGTCCGCGCCGCGCTTGTCGTGCTGGCGCTGTGCTTGGCGACAGGCGCGCCGGCGCAGCCGGCTGGCAAGAAGGCGAGCAGCCCTTTATGGGCCGCGCTCACCGCCGACCAGCAGATGATCCTTGCCCCGCTCAGGGACGACTGGGAAAACATAGAGCCCGAGCGGCGCCGCAAATGGATCGGGCTCGCCAAGCGCTATCCGAAGATGACGGCACAGCAGCAGGAACGCGTGCAGCTGCGCATGCAGCGCTGGGCCGCGCTTACGCCGGAGCAGCGCCGCCAGGCGCGCGAGAACTACAAGCGCATGGCCAAGCAGCGCGCGGAAAAACGCGAGCAGTTGCGCCGCCAGTGGGCCGAGTACCAGGCGCTCCCGCCGGAGGAGCGCGCGCGCATGGCGCCGCCCCCGGGCCGGCCACCCAAGAATCCGAAGTAGCCGGTGGCGGCAACCCCCGGGCTGCCGCGCCGGCTCGCGAGCCTGGGATACGAGGCGCTGCTGCTGTTCGCCGTCGCCTTCTTCGCCGCCTGGACGTTCTACTTTGCCAGCGGCGGCGCGGACACCATCCACGCCGGCTGGCCGCGCCTCGCGCTGCAGGTGTTCATCGCCCTGGTCTTCGCCGGCTACTTCCTGTGGTGCTGGCTGCGCGGCGGCCAAACACTCGCGATGAAGGCCTGGAAGATCCGCCTCGTCGAAGTCACGCCTAAACGCGCGCTGCTGCGGTTCGTGCTCGCAGCATTGCTCGTGCCTACGCTCATCTCAGTCCTGTGGAGCCTGTGGGACCGCGACCGGCAGTTCCTCCACGACCGCCTGGCCGGGACGCGGCTCGTTTGCGCCTAGCGGCGCCGCCTTACCTTCTTTCCACCCACCACATCATGAGCATCGCCGCCGCGAGGAAGGCGGCGCTCGGCAGCACCGCGGCGGAGAACGGCGGCCAGTTCTGCAGCAGACCGATGTGCGAGAACAGGCTGTTCAGCATGTGGAAGAAGATGCCGAGCATGATGCCGAGGAAGACCTTGAGCCCCAAGCCGCCGGCGCGCGCCGACATGTAGGCGAAGGGCAGCGCGAGCGCCATCATCACCAGCGTGGCCAGAGGGTAAAGCAGCTTCTTCCATAGCGCGATCTCGTAGCGCTCGGTCTTTTGCCGGTTGCCGGCAAGGTGCTGGGTGTACTTGTGCAGCGCCCAGGCCGACATGCGCTCGGGCCGCACGATCAGGGCGTCGAGCATGTCCGGGCTCACTGCCGAGCGCCACTCCTGCTGGGCGAAGCGCGCGGTGCGCGGCCCCTGCGCCGTGAACTGCGTCTCCACCACGTTGGCCAGGTGCCAACGGCCCTTGCCGCGGTATTCGCCGCGCTCCGCCGCGGTCATCTTGTGCAGGCGGTATTCGGTGTCGAACTGGAAGATGCGCACCCCCTGAAGCACGTTGGCCTGCCGCGCCTCGCGCACGTTGATGAAGGAGCCCTCGTCCTTGAACCACAGCCCGGACTGCAGGTCCTGGCCGATGAGCGAGCTCATGGCGCGCAGCTTCACCTTCTGCGCCTGCTCTTCGGCGGCGGGCGCGACCCACTCTCCGATGAGGAAGGTGAGCACCACGAAAGCGAGGCCGATCTTGGCGAGCACCAGCGCGGCGCGCCGCGGCGACAGGCCCGAGCCGCGCATCACCGTGTACTCTGAATTGCTGGCGAGATGCGCGAGCACGTACAGTGTGCCGATCAGCACCGCCACCGGAAACAGCTCGTAGGCGTTGGTCGGCGCCGACAGCAGCACGAAAACGAACACCTGCCGCAGCTGGTAGTCGCCCCTTCCCAGGTCGCCCAGCTCCTTGATGAGGTCGAAGAAGGCGAACAGGCCCAGGAAGGCGGCCAGCACGAACGTCACGTTGCCGTAGATCTGGCGCGCGAAGTAGCGCTCCAGGGTGCGCAGGCGGGTCCTGGCGGCCACGCGGCTAGCGCCCCAGCCGCAGGCGGATGATCTGCATGCGGCGCGCGAACATGAACACCAGCAGCGCAATCATGCCGGCGTGCACCAGCCAGCAGCCGACGTCGAAGTCCATGCGGCCCTGCGCCACGCGCGCCTGGCTCACGCTGAGCAGGTTCGAGTAGACGATGTAGGTGAACAGCGCGAACAGCAGGTTGAGCGAGCGGCCGGCGCGCGGGTTGACGAAGCTCATCGGGATCGCGAGCAGCGCGAGCACCGCCGCCGAGATCGGAATGCCGACACGCCAGAGCAACTCGCCGAGGTTGGCGTCGCTGGGGTCCTGGATCAGCGCCCAGGTGGTCAGGTTCTTGTGCGTGAGCTGCGGCGCGGACCCCTCCACGGTCTCGATGCGCGCGGCGTAGCGTTCGAACTCCATGACACGGTACTCGTCGTCGCCCGGCGCGCCCTCGTAGCGCCGGCCGTCCTCGAGCACGATGAAGCGGTCGCCGTTGGGCGCCGTCTCGGTCTTGCCGCTGCGGCTCATGCTGACCCCGCTCTTCTGCTGGTGCACCGAGCTCACGAACACGTTCTGCACCACCGAGGAGTCGCCCGAGATCGACTCGACGAAGAACACGCGCTCCTTGCTCGAGGTCTCGCCGAACACGCCGGGGCTGACGCGGCTCACGTCGTCGCGCGCATCCACCTTGGTGCGGTACTGCTCGCTCATCTGGGCCGCCCACGGCGAGATGAACAGCGACAGCGCGGTGATCACCGCGATCTGCGGCAGCGCGAACAGCATCACCGGCTTCAGCCAGGCTGCGAGCGACAGCCCCGAGCCGAACCAGATCACCATTTCCGAGTCGCGCCAGCCGCGCGTCAGCGTGAGCAGCACCGAGATGAACATGGTGAGCGACAGCAGCACCGGCAGCGCGCCGAGCGAAAAGAAGCCGAGGAAGGCGACCACGGCATCGGTGGGAATCTTGCCTCCGGCCGCCTGTCCGAGCAGGCGGATGAGGCGCGTGGTGAGCGCGATCGCGAACAGCGTCATGAACACCGCGCCCGCGAGTCCAGCGAATTCCCTGAGGAGCGCCCGGTGGAAGATCATGCGATACTTTCGCTGTGGAATTTAGCATAAAGACGCTCTCGCCCGAGGCGGCGAAAGCGGGCTGCGTGGTGCTCGGGATCCATTCCGGCCAGGAGCTCACGCCCGCCGCGAGGCGAGTCGACCAGGCCGGCAAGGGCGCGCTGAAGAAGGCGCTCGGCGATCTCGCCGGGCGCACCGGATCCACCCTGCTGCTGCGCGCGCTTCCGGGCGTGGCGGCCGAGCGCGTGCTGCTGGTGAGCCTGGGGGAGCGCAAGGACTACGCCGAAGCGGCGTATCGCGATGCGCTGCGCGGCGCAGGAGCCGTGCTCAGGGAGCTGGGCACCAAGGACGCGGCGCTGTTCCTCGTCGATACCAAGCTCGGCACGCGCCCCCTCTCGTGGAACGTGCAGCACGCGGTGCTCGCCCTGCGCGATGCCTTCTACCGCTTCGACCAGCTGAAGACGCAGAAAAAGCCGCCTTCGCCTTCGCTCGAGCGGGTCGTGCTGCCGATCAGCCCGACGGCGCAACTGCAGCAGGCCCTCGCCGAGGCGCAGGCCACCGCCGAGGGCTGCGCCCTGGCGCGCACGCTGGGCAACCTGCCGCCCAACATCTGCACGCCTGCCTACCTCGCCGACGAGGCGAAGAAGCTGGCGAAGCAATTCAAGCTCGGCATCGAAGTGCTCGAGCGGCGCGACATGGAGCGCCTGGGCATGGGCGCGCTCCTCTCGGTGGCGCGCGCCTCGCACCAGCCGCCCAAGCTCATCGTGCTGCGCTATTCCGGCGCGGCCAAGGGCGCACGACCGCTCGCGCTGGTCGGCAAGGGCATCACCTTCGACACCGGCGGCATCTCCCTCAAGCCTGCGGCCGAGATGGACGAGATGAAATACGACATGTCCGGCGCCGCCAGCGTGCTCGGCACGCTGCACGCGCTTGCCGCGCTGCGCGCGCCGGTCAACCTTGTCGGCATCATCCCCGCCTGCGAAAACATGCCCGGCGGCGCGGCCTCCAGGCCCGGCGACGTGGTGACGTCGATGTCGGGCCAGACGGTGGAAATCCTCAACACCGACGCCGAGGGCAGGCTGATCCTGTGCGATGCGCTCACGTACGCGGCGCGCTTCCGGCCCGAAGCCGTCGTCGACGTCGCCACCCTGACCGGCGCCTGCGTGATTGCGCTCGGGCACGTCGCGAGCGGGCTGTTCGCCAACGACCAGAAGCTCGCCGACGAGATGCGCGAGGCGGCCGACGAGGCCTGGGACCGCGTCTGGCAGATGCCGCTGTGGGAGGACTACCAGGAGCAGCTGCGCTCCAACTTCGCCGACTTCGCCAACATCGGCGGCCGTCCCGGGGGCAGCATCACCGCGGCCTGCTTCCTCGCCCGCTTTACCCGCGAGCTGCGCTGGGCGCATCTCGATATCGCGGGCACCGCCTGGAAAAGCGGCCGCGAGAAGGGCTCCACCGGAAGGCCGGTGCCCCTGCTGGTTCGATTTGTTCTGAAGCATGCGGCAGGAAAGCGCCTCTGACGACCATCGATTTTTACTTCAACGCGCAGGATCGCTTGCAGGTGGCGTGCCGGCTCGCCGGAAAGGCGGCGGGCCAGAAGAAGCGCCTGCTGATCTACGCGCCCGGGCCCGAGCTCGCCAGCCGCATCGACAAGATGCTGTGGACCTGGCCGGCGATCGGCTTCGTGCCGCACTGCGCCGTGCACGACCCGCTCGCGCCCGACACGCCGGTGCTCATCGCCGCCGATGCCGAGACTGCGCCGGGCTGCGATCTGCTGCTCAACCTGGGGGCCGACTGCCCGCCGCACTTCGAGCGCTTCGAGCGCCTGCTGGAGGTGGTGGCCGCCGAGGACTCGGAGCGCCAGGCCGGGCGCGGCCGCTACCGCTTCTACCTCGAGCGCGGCTATAAGATCAGGCACCACGACCTCGCCAAGGAAGCCGAGCGCAGTGAGTGACCCGAGCGCAGTGAGTGACGACCCGCTGGTTCCGGTCCTCACCGAGGTAGTCGACGAAGCCACCGCGTCGCAACCGCCCGCGGTAAGCGCCGCCGGCCTGGAGGCGCTCGCGCGCGAGCTGGAGCGCGCGCTTCTCTCGCGGCTCGCGCCGGAGATCGAGCGCGTGATCGCCCGGGCGCTCGAGGGCGCGCGCGCCGAGCTCACCGTGAGCCTCTCCCAGATCGTGCGCGAGGCGCTCGCCGCCTCGGTCGCCCACGCCGTCGCGCCGCCGCCCAGAAGAGACTGAAGTGCTCGACAAGAGCTTCGACCCGGCCGCCGTCGAGCAGGCCTGGTACCGCCGGTGGGAAGCCGGCGGCTATTTCGCCCACCGGGATCATGCCGCTCCGGCCTACTGCATCCAGCTGCCGCCGCCGAACGTCACCGGCACGCTGCACATGGGCCACGCCTTCCAGCAGACGCTGATGGACGCGCTCATCCGTTATCACCGCATGCGCGGCTTCAACACCAACTGGGTGGTCGGCACCGACCACGCCGGCATCGCCACCGAAATCGTCGTCGAGCGGCAGCTCCAGGATCAGGGGAAGAGCAAGCGCGAGATCGGCCGCGAGAAGTTCGTCGACCTGGTGTGGAAGTGGAAGCATCAGTCGGGATCCACCATCACGCGCCAGATGCGGCGGATTGGCGCCTCGGCGAACTGGGACTACGCCGATACGGAAGGCGCGAAGGCCGGCTATTTCACCATGGACGCGCGCATGTCGCGTGCCGTCGTCGAAGTATTCGTACGGCTCTACGAAGAAGGTCTCATCTACCGCGGCAAGCGGCTGGTCAACTGGGACCCGGTGCTCGGCACGGCCGTGTCCGACCTCGAGGTCGACAGCGAAGAAGAGGATGGCCGGATCTGGGAGATTCTCTATCCGTTCAAGGATGGACCGATCGGCGATCTCAAAGGCCTTACGGTAGCAACGACACGTCCTGAAACCATGCTGGGCGATGTCGCCGTGGCGATTCATCCCGGCGACGAAAGATACGCGAAGCTCCTCGGCAAGCAGGTGGTCCTGCCGCTGAGCGGCCGGACGATCCCGGTCATTGCCGATGATTATGTCGACCCCGAGTTCGGCACCGGCGCCGTGAAGATCACGCCCGCGCACGACTTCAACGACTACCAGGTCGGCAGGCGGCACGGCCTGCAGCCGATCAGCATCATGACGCTCGATGCGCACCTGAACGACCAGGTGCCCGCGAGCTACCGCGGGCTGGAACGCTTCGCGGCGCGCAAACGGATCATCGAGGATCTGAAAAAAGAAAGCTTCCTGGTATCCGAGAAGCCTTACAAGCTTCGGGTACCCCGCTCGGGACGCACCGGCGTGATCGTCGAGCCGATGCTCACGGATCAGTGGTTCGTGAAGATGGAAAGCCTGGCGAAGGATGGGCTCGACGTGGTGGCGCGCGGCGAAGTGAAATTCTTCCCGGAGCACTGGACCGCGACGTACAACCACTGGCTGAAAAACATCCAGGACTGGACCATCTCGCGTCAGCTGTGGTGGGGCCATCAGATACCGGCCTGGTACGACGACGAGGGAAACGTCTACGTCGGCCGGGACGAGAGCGAGGCGTCGAACAAGGCCAAGGGCAGGCCGCTGCGACGCGATCCGGATGTGTTCGATACGTGGTTCTCCTCGCAGCTGGTGCCGTTCAGCTCCCTCGGCTGGCCGGACAGCACGCCGGACCTCGACACGTTCCTGCCTTCGTCGGTGCTGGTCACCGGCAACGACATCATTTTCTTCTGGGTGGCGCGCATGATCATGGCGACGCGCCACTTCACCGGCAAGGTGCCTTTCCGCCACGTTTACATCAACGCCATCGTGCGCGACGCCGAGGGCGAGAAGATGTCCAAGTCGAAGGGCAATACCCTCGATCCGCTCGATCTCATCGACGGCATCGCGCTGCCGGAGCTGATCAAGAAATCCACGGTCGGGCTCCTGAAGAGCGAGCACAAGCAGAAGGTCGAATCGTACGTGCGGAGCCATTTTGCAAACGGCATCCCCGCCTTCGGCGCGGACGCGGTGCGCTTCACCTTCGCTTCGCTCGCCAGCTTCTCGATCACCCTCAACTTCGACCTGTCCCGCTGCGAGGGCTACCGCAACTTCTGCAACAAGCTGTGGAACGCCACGCGCTTCGTGCTCATGAATACCGAAGGAAAGGACTGCGGCGCGGACGAGAAAAGCCCCGTGAAGCTCTCCTTTGCCGACCGCTGGATCGTGAGCCGCCTGCAGCGCGTCGAGGCGGAAGTCGAGCAGGGCTTCGCCGAGTACCGCTTCGACAACGTCGCCGGCGCCATCTACCGCTTCGTCTGGGACGAATACTGCGACTGGTACGTGGAATTGGCGAAGCTGCAGCTCCAAAGCAGCGACGCGGAGGCGCAGCGGGGCACTCGCCGTACCCTGGTACGCGTGCTCGAAACCGCCCTGCGCCTGGCGCATCCCGTCATCCCCTTCATCACCGAGGAGCTGTGGCAGAAAGTGGCTCCGCTCGCCGGCAAGAAGGGCGACACCATCGTGCTGCAGCGCTATCCGAAGTCGCAGCCGGAGAAGCTCGACGAGGCGGCGGAGCGCGAGGTGGCGGTGCTGAAGGAATGGACCGTGGCGGTGCGCAACCTGCGCAGCGAGGCGAAGATCCCGCCTTCGGAGCGCGTGCCGCTTTATGCGACCGGCCTTCCTCCCGTCACGGACGTCGCCGCGACCGTGGCCGCCGTGCAGGCGCTCGGGCGCCTGGATGCGGTGAAGAAGGTAGCGGTCCTGCCTGAATCGCCCTCCCCGGTTGCCGTGGTGGGTGAAGCGCGGATCATGTTGCACAAGGAAGTCGATCCCGCCGCGGAGGTCGAGCGCATTTCCAAAGAGATTTCCCGCGTCAGCGGCGAGATCGCCAAGTGCAGGGCCAAGCTCGCGAACGCCTCGTTCGTCGAGCGGGCACCGGCGCAGGTCGTCGAGCAGGAGCGCAAGCGTCTCGCCGGCTTCGAGGAGATCCTGACGAAGCTGCAGGACCAGCTGAAGAAGCTCAGTCCCCGCAAGTGAGCCTGCCGCAAGGCCTGCGGGCCCTGCAGCACCGCGACTTCCGCCTGTTCTTCGCCGGCCAGGGCGTGTCGCAGATCGGCACCTGGCTGCAGCTCATCGCCACCAGCTGGCTGGTCTATCGCCTGTCGGACTCGGCCTTCCTGCTGGGCCTCGCCGCCTTTGCGATGCAGATTCCGTTCCTCGTGCTCGCGCCGCTCGCGGGCGTGTTCGTCGACCGGCTCGACCGGCGCCGCGTGCTGCTGGTCACCAACTCCATCGCCGCGCTGCAGGCGCTGCTGATGTTCGGCGTAGTGGCGCTCGGCGTGGTCGAGCCCTGGCATCTCATCGCCGGCAACCTGGTGCTCGGGATCGTGAACGCCTGCGATGCGCCGGCGCGCCAATCGATCCTTATCCAGCTGGTGGGCGGGCGGCGCGACCTGGCGAACGCCATCGCCCTGAACTCCATCATGATGAACCTGGCCCGCTTCGTCGGGCCGATGTCCGGCGGGCTGCTGATCGCGGCGTTCGGCGAGCGCTGGGGCTTCGGCGCGAACGCGCTGTCCTACTTCCCCATGCTGCTCGCGCTGTCGCGCATACGGAGCAGCTCCCGGGGATCGGTTCCGGCCGAAAAAGGCGTGCTCCGCCAGCTCGCCGCCGGAGCGCGCTACGCCTACGGCTTCCTGCCCGCGCGCAGCGCCCTGCTGCTGCTCACGGCGATCAGCGTGACGGTGGGGTCCTACGTCGCGCTCATGCCGTGGTTCGCGCGCGAGGCCTTCCACGGCGACTCGGGCACGCTCGGCCTTTTGATCTCGGCGGCGGGGCTGGGCGCGCTGACCGGCATGTTCTACCTCGCGATGCGCTCGGGCATCCGCGGCCTGTTCGGCCTGCTCGCCTGGACCTCTTCGATCGCCGGCGCGGCGCTGTTCGTGTTCTCGATCTCGACTTCGCTGTGGCTCGCGCTGCCGGCGCTGTACTGCGTCGGCCTGGGCATGATGCTCACCGCCGCCTCGACCAATACCGTGCTGCAGACCATCGTGCCCGACGAGCTGCGCGGGCGGGTGGCGTCGCTCTACGTCATGTCGTTCATCGGCATGTCGCCGCTGGGTGCGCTGGCGGCGGGCTGGGTGGCCGAGCGCGCCGGCCCGCCGCTGACCCTCGCCGCCTGCGGCATGGCCGCGCTCGCGGCCGCCGGCGTGTATGCCAGCCGCCTAGGCGCGATCCGCCGCGAGATCCGGCCGGTCTACGAGCGGCTTGGCGCCTAGCCAGGAGTGATCGAACTGCCAGCCGTGCTGCGCCTCCAGGCGCACGCGGAAGGCGTCTTCCAGCTCGCGCGAGGGCGTGCAGACGCAGGCGGCGGGAAAGCGCAGCAGGAAGCTCGAGGTCACCACCGCGCATCCGCCGATCGCCTGCACCGAGCTTCCGGCGATGCGCCGGCCGTGCAGCCAGATCGCCTGGTCCTCGAGATAGGCGGCGAGGCCGAACTGACGGTAGGTGGCGACCGCGGGCGCAAGCGCCCAGGAGAACCAGCGCGCGACGCGCCCGGGCGCGAGCCTGCGCGGCGCGATGAGCGCGAAAAGATACTGCGCTTCGGCCTGCGCCCACAGCAGCACCGGCGCGGCGCTTTGCGGCTGCGTCGCGGCCAGCCGCGCGCACACCGATTCGAAGTCGAGCGGCTCGATTGCGCCGAGCCGGATCCAGCGCGCCATCATGCGATCGATTATTCCACAGTTCATCTTCGTGCCAAGGAAGAACGTCTCGGCACGGTTAATGCAGAAGCGCTAGAGCTCGATGTCCTCGCGGATCGCTTCGATGCCGGCGGCGGCGCAGCTGTCGTCTTCCTTGCCGCCCGGCGCGCCCGACACGCCGATCGCGCCGAGCAGCGAGCCGCTCGCCTCGATCATCAGGCCGCCGCCGACTGCCGCAACGCCCGGGCGGTGGCGGATGCCGCTCTGGGCGCGGCCGGCCTGCGTGGCTTCGGCGAGCTCGCTGGTATTGGTGCGGAAGCTGACCGCGGAGTACGCCTTGGCGCTTGCCATGTCCACGGTGTGCGGGCCGGCGAAGCGGTCGCGCAGCAGCACCTGCAGCACGCCCATGCGGTCCACCACGGCCACCGCGGCCTGAAAGCCGCTGTCGCGGCATTTCTTCAGCGCCGCCTGCGCGGCCTTCAGCGCCGTGTCCGGCGTAAGAACCTTCACCGTGAACGTGGCTTCGGCCCATGAAGCGGCCGAGACCAGGAACAGCGCGAGGAAAGCGAGCTGCCTCACTTCTTATTCATGAAAAAAAGTGAATTCGCGGTTCGCCTCGCCGTGCGACAGCAGCCCGTGCCCGGTCTGGCGCGCGAAGCTCTGGAAGTCCTTCTTGGTGCGCAGGATGGGAAGCGGGCAGTTCAGCCCGCGCGCATCGAGTGCCTTGTCGAAATTCATGATCGCTTCTGCCAAAGGTTCACAAGTATAAGATGTAACGCCCATGCAATCCGCGGCCCAATGGCTGGTGATGGTGGCGCTGATGCCTCTCGAGGATCCGGCGGCGCGCATGCGCGTGCTGCGCAGCCTGGAGTCGCTCGGCGCGGCGGCGATGCGCGAAGGCGCGTACCTGCTGCCCGACTCGCCGGCCAGCCGGCGCTCGCTCGAAGCGCTCGCCGACTACATCGTCAAATGCGCCGGTCAGGCGCACGTGCTGCATGTCGCCGCGAGCTCGGCGGGGCAGGAGGAGACCTTCAAGCGCCTCTTCGACCGCAGCGCCCGCTACGAGCACCTGGTGAAGGCGGTCGAGAGCCTGCGCGCGAGCTTCGGGCAGGCGGACCCGAGTGCGATCTCGCGCGAGCTCCACAAGCAGCGGCGCGAGCTCGAGGCGATCGAGGCGCTCGATTTTTTCCCGACCCCGGCGCGGGAGCGGGCCGAGCGCGTCCTGGCGGCCGCCGAGGCCGCGGTGAAGAAGCTCCTCTTCGGGCAGGCGGCGGGCCTGCTCGGGCGCACCTGGGCCACGCGCAAGCCGCTGTGGGCCGACCGCTTGGCCAGCGCCTGGCTGGTACGCCGCTTCGTCGATCCGCAGGCCAAGCTGGTGTGGCTGGATGAATCGCAAGAGCCGCCGGAGGGCACCATCGGCTTCGCCTTCGACGGCGCGCACTTCGCGAACACCGAGGTGCGGGTTGCCTACGAGGAAATCCTCGCCCGGCTGAAGCTCGGCGGCAACGCGGCGCTGGCGAGGATCGGCGGCCTGGTGCACTACCTGGAAATGAAAGGCGACCCGGTAGCCGAGGCCGCGGGCGTCCAGATGCTCCTGCAGGGCGCCCTGCGCCGCGCGCGCAGCGAGGACGAGCTGCTCGCCGAAGCAGAGAAGACCTTCGACCTGCTCTACGAAGCGTACTTCGAGCCGGCGAAAGGCTGACCCCAGCTTAGCGTTTTTCCTGGGCGAAGGCGGTACGCAGCTCCTTCAGGCGGGCGTCGACCACGGACAGCTGGTAGAAGTCCCCGTCGCCGGCACTGCGCGCCAGCTGGAGCTGCTCTATGGCGGCGGGCACGCTGCCCTGCAGGGCGTAGTACTCGGCCTGCGCCTGGTGCTGCAGCAGCCGCTTTCCGAGCGCCGCGTACGATTTTGACTGCAGCGCGCGCAGCCGCGGGTCTCCCGGGTGCGCGCGCACCGCGTCCATCAGCATGCCGGCGGCCTGCTCGTGGCGCGCAAGCTCCTGCAGCGCGGCCACATGCGCATAAAGCACCGGACGCGAGTAAGGGTAGCGCGCGCGCGCTTCGGCGAGCAGCTTGTGCGCGCCGGCGGGGTCGCCGAGGGCCTGCCGTACCCTGGCCTCGAGCGTCCTGATCATCGGCCCGCCCACGCCGGTTTTGCGAAGGCGCGCCATCTCGGCGGAGGCGTCCTTCGCGCGCCTCGCGCGCAGCAGGGCGTTCACCAGTCCATAGCGCCCCGCGGCCTCGTTGGCGTAGCGGCCGTCGCGCACCGCGCCCTCGAAGTGCGACACCGCCTCGCCCGCGTCGCCCGCCTCGGCCCGCAGCTTCGCGCGCACCAGATGGAACTCCGCGCTGTCCAGATGCTGCCGGTAGGGCAGGCCGGCGACCCGGTTCTGGGCGTCCGCGATGCGCTCGGTGCTCATCGGGTGGGTGCGCAGGTAGCCCGGCAGCGTGCCGTCGTCGGCCACGCGCTGCATGCGCTGCATCTTCTCGAAGAAGGAGGCCATGGCGCGCGCGTCGAAGCCGGCATCGGCGAGCGCCTGCAGGCCGACGCGGTCGGCGTCGCGCTCGAAGTCGCGCGTGTAGGCGAGCTGCGCCGAGACCGCGCCGGCCTGGGTCGCGGCGGCCGCGCCCGCGGCGAGGTCGGGACGCGAGCGGCCGAGGAGGATCGCAGCGGCGAGCGCCGCCAGCACCGGCAGCTGCATCTGCTGCTGCTGGCCGAGCATGCGCGCGATATGGCGTTGCGTGACGTGCGCGATCTCGTGCGCCAGCACCCCGGCGAGCTGCGACTCGGTCTCGGCCGCGTTGAGCAGACCCGTGTGCACGCCGACGAAGCCCCCCGGCAGGGCGAAAGCGTTGATCGCGGGGTCGCGCACCGCGAAGAACTCGAAATCCTGCCGCGCGCCCGGGGTCACCTGGGACAGGCGCGTGCCGAGCAGGCCAAGGTACTCCGAGATCTCCGGATCGTCGATGAACTGGGGATCGCGCCGCATGTCGCGCACGATGCTTTCCCCCAACCGCCGCTCGACCTGCGGCGACAGCGCAGCATCGCCGCTGCCCCCGAGATCCGGCAGCGGCTGCCCGGCTGCGCTCGCCGGAATAAGCATGGACAAAGCAGTCAGAAGGGCGATGGCCCGCATGCGATTATGATAACGCCTCTCAATGGGAAGAAAACTGCAGGCAAGAAAACTGAGCCACTTCGACCCCAAGGGCGCTGCCCACATGGTCGACGTAGGCGCGAAAGACAGCACCCCGCGCAGGGCGATCGCTACCGGCCGCATCCGCATGCAGCCCGCCACCTTTCGGCTGGTCGCCGGCGGCAAGGCGAGCAAGGGCGATGTGCTCGGCGTCGCGCGCATCGCGGCGATCCAGGCCGCCAAGCGCACGCCCGAGCTCATTCCGCTTGCCCATCCGCTGGCGCTCACGCGCGTCGCGGTGGACTTCGAACTGGAGCAGAAGCGCTCTACGGTCGTCATCCGCGTGCAGGTGGAGTGCCGCGGCCAGACCGGCGTGGAGATGGAGGCGCTCACCGCGGCGGCGGTCGGCTTGCTCACCATCTACGACATGGTGAAAGCCGCGGATCGCGGCATGATTGTGAGCGAAGTGCGCCTGGAGGAGAAAGCCGGAGGAAAATCAGGGGTATTTCGCCGCTAGAATACGCCTCCAGGCGCTGCCCCGCCTGATCGGCGTCCAAGGGGATTCCGGCATTTCGCCGTAGAGTGGCAGCGCATGAAGGCCACGCTCAAGCTCCTCGCCTCGCTCGTCGTAGTCGCCGCCGTCGCCGCGGGCGCATGGTATTGGTGGCAATCGCGCACCGGCGAGGGCGAGATGAAATACCGCCTCGCCAAGGTCGAGCGCGGCCCCATGGCGGCCGTGGTGGCAGCGAGCGGCACGCTGAACGCGGTCACGACGGTGCAGGTCGGCTCGCAGATTTCCGGCCAGGTCAAGGAGATCCACGCCGACTTCAACACCCCCGTGAAGAAGGGCCAGGTGATCGCTCGCATAGATCCCGCGACCTACGAGCTGCGCGTCAACCAGGCGCGCGCCGACCTGGATGCCGCCGAGAGCGCCGTGGCGGTGGCGCGCTCGGGCCTGGCGGCGCAGCAGGCGGAAGTGGGGCGCGTGAAGATCGCCCTGGTCGACGCCGAGCGCGACCTCGAGCGCAAGAAAATGCTGGTGGACAAGAAGTTCATCTCGCCGGCGGAGCTCGACAAGGCGCGCACCGTGCTCGACACCACGCGCGAGGAGCTCAAGGCGGTCCAGGCCCAGATCCAGGTGAGCGAGGCCCAGGTGCGCACCGCGCTCGCCGCGGTGAAGCAGCGCGAGTCGCTGTTGCGGCAGGCGCAGGTGGACCTCGAGCGCACCATCATCCGCGCGCCCGTGGACGGCACGGTGATCCTGCGCAACGTCGACGCCGGGCAGACCGTGGCGGCAAGCCTCCAGGCGCCGGTGCTCTTCACCATCGCGCAGGATCTGCGCGACATGCAGGTGGAAGCGGCGATCGACGAGGCCGACGTCGGCCGCCTGCGCGCGTCCATGCCGGCGAGCTTCGCGGTGGATGCCTTCCCGCGGCGCAGCTTCAGCGGCGAGATCCGGCAGATCCGCAAATCGCCGCAGAACGTGCAGAACGTGGTGAGCTACACCGTGGTCATCTCGGCGCGCAACCCGGACCTTGCGCTGCTGCCGGGCATGACCGCCAACGTGCGCATCGTGGTCGAGGACCGCGCCAGCGCCCTGAAGGTGCCCAATGCGGCGCTGCGCTGGCGTCCGGCCGACGCCGCAGCCCCCGCCGACTTGCCGAAGACGCGGCCGCGCGAACGGCGCTCGAGCGTCTACGTGCTGGACGACGGCGGGCCCAGGGCGCTCGAGGTGCAGCTCGGCCTCAACGACGGCTCGAGCACCGAGATCGTCGGCGGGGCGCTCGCCGAAGGCGCCGAGGTGATCGTCGGCGTGACCGGCCCCGGCTCCGGCGCAGCCGGCGGCGGCTTCCCGCGCGGCCGCTTCTTCTGATTGCGATGCTGATCCGCACGCGCGAGCTGGCGAAGGTGTACCGCATGGGCGAAAGCGAGGTGCACGCGCTGGCCGGCGTAAGCGTCGACATCGATAGCGGCGAGTTCGTGGCCGTGACCGGGCCCTCCGGGTCGGGCAAGTCGACCTTCATGAATCTCCTCGGCTGCCTCGACCGCCCGAGCAGCGGCGAGTACCGGCTTGGCGGCAAGGCGGTCTCGTCCATGGACGGCGACGAGCTCGCCCGCACGCGCAACCGCCAGATCGGCTTCGTGTTCCAGCACTTCAACCTGCTCGGGCGCACCTCGGCGGTGGAGAATGTGGCGCTGCCGCTCGTCTATGCCGGCGTGCAAAAGAGGGAACGAACCGAAAAAGCCATGCGCGTCCTGGAGCGCGTCGGCCTGGCGGATCGCGCGCAGCATCACCCCGCCCAGCTGTCCGGCGGGCAGCAGCAGCGCGTCGCCATTGCGCGCGCGCTGGTATCCGAACCGCTGCTGATCCTTGCCGACGAGCCCACGGGCGCGCTAGACACGCGCACCAGCCAGGACATCATGGCCCTGTTCCAGGAGCTGAACCGCCAGGGCATGACGGTTGTGGTGGTGACGCATGAGCCCGAAGTCGCCCGCTTCGCGCGGCGCGAGCTGCACTTTCGCGACGGCAGGACCGAGTGAGCCTCGGCGCGCTGCTCCACATAGCGCTGCGCGCGCTTGCCATCAACAAGCTGCGCAGCGCGCTCACCATGCTCGGCATCGTCATCGGGGTGGGCGCGGTCATCGTGATGATCGCGGTGGGCGCGGGCGCGCAGGCACGCGTCGAGGAGCAGATCCGCGCGCTCGGCTCGAACCTCCTGCTCATCATGTCGGGGGCCCGCACCCAAGGCGGCGTGCGCCTGCCGCAGGGCTCGAGCCAGACGCTGTCGGAGGACGACGCGCTCGCCATCAACCAGGAGCTCCCCGACGCGCTCGCCGCGCCGGCGCTGCGCGGCGGCGCCCAGGTGGTGTCGGGCAACGCCAACTGGTCGACCCAGATCTACGGCACCACGCCGGAATACCTCCAGGTGCGCGAGTGGCCGCTCGCTTCAGGACGCAATTTCAGCGCGGCGGAGATGTCGGGCGCGGGCAAGGTCTGCCTGCTCGGCGCCACGGTGGTGCGCGAGCTCTTCGGCGGCGCCGACCCGATCGACGAGGTGATCCGCATCAAGCGCGTGCCCTTCACCGTGATCGGTGTACTGGAAACCAAGGGCCAGAGCCTCATGGGCAGCGACCAGGACGACATCATCGTGGTGCCGATCAGCGCCGCGCGCAGCCGCGTGCTCGGCGCGCCTGCTCAGGCGCGAAGCCGCGCGGTCAGCACCATCTGGGTCAAGGTGGCCGAGGGCACCGACACCAAGGAGGCCGAGCAGCAGGTGCGCCTCCTCCTGCGCCAGCGCCACCGCCTGCAGCCCGGGGCGGACGACGACTTCTCGCTGCGCAACCTCGCCGAGGTGATGGCGGCGCGGGAGGCTTCCAGCCGCGTGCTCGCGCTGCTGCTCGCCGCGGTGGCTTCGGTATCGCTGCTGGTCGGCGGCATCGGCATCATGAACATCATGCTGGTCTCGGTGACCGAGCGCACGCGCGAGATCGGCCTGCGCATGGCGCTCGGCGCGCGCACCCGCGACATCCTCGGCCAGTTCCTGGTCGAGGCGGTGACCCTCTCGCTCATCGGCGGGCTGGTGGGCGTGGCGCTGGGCATCGCCGGCGCGACGGCCATCGCCGGCTTCGCCGGCTGGCGCATCGTGCTGTCGCCCGCGGCGGTCGTCCTCGCGGTCGCCTTCGCCTTCGCCATCGGCGTGTTCTTCGGCTTCTACCCCGCGCGCAAGGCAGCGGGGCTCAACCCGGTCGAAGCGCTGCGGTTCGAATAGGCGGTGCCAGAAAACAAAACGCCCCGGACGAATCCGGGGCGCTTCCAGTTTGCTCGCGTGCCGCTGGTTCTTGTACAGGCTGCGCGGCGCGCTTTTCCGGTTGCTATTTTTCGATTAGCGGCACTCGCTCGGCACGTACTTCGCGAGCATGCTGCCCGCCACGATACCGGTGTCCATCGCTCGCGCCGTCGCAGTCGCGTTCGTCGCAGACGCGCATGCCCAGTCGAGGGCACCGGTCACGCCGGCGGCGTAGGAAGCCGCGAGCTGCGTAAAGGTGGAAGCGCCGCCGGCGACGGCGGGGGGCACGGCGATGTAGGGCGTCAGCACAACCGTATTCTGACCGGCGGCAAGCGCACCCACGTTGGCGGCGTTGTACGTGATCGTAATCGCGCCGGTAGCCGGTGCGATAGCGATGGTGGACACGTACTTGCTGCTCGGCGGCGTCGCGTTATACGCGTTAGCGGTCGCAGTGAGCTCGGCCGCGGTCGCGGACCCGGTGCCGATGATCGTCTTCGCGTCGGACGCGATGGACAGACCTTCCGTCACCCGGGCACGCACGGTGTAGTCCTGATACGCCGGCAGCGCGACCGCCGCCAGAATGCCGATGATCGCGACCACGATCATCAGTTCGATCAGCGTGAAGCCTTTCTGCAGGTGTTTCATTTGTTGCTCCCTCTCGTCGTTAATAAGGCGGCCGCCTTAGACCGCGACCTGCCCTTCATCCTGCAACGTCCATGCCATGCTTTCGGGGCCTCCAAATGGCGCTTTTTTGCGACAAAAGTCGCACCCAGGACGCAGGAATCGTCAGGTGCTGCCGTTTTTCGTCACTTCGCGGCCGTAGCCGGGGATGACGGATTCGTCGACCGTGTCGATCTGCTCCGGGTCGAGGAACATCTCCGCGTAGCGCCGGTAGACCTTGCGGCGCACGAATATGTCGAAGAGATCGGGGTCGACATGGCCGTTCTGCGCCATGCGGCCGAGGATATGCAGCGACTCGGACAGCGACTTGCCTTTCTTGTAGGGCCGGTCCTTGGCGGTGAGCGCCTCGAAGATGTCGGCGATGCCCATGCAGCGCGCCTGCACCGACATCTGCTCGCGGGTGAGGCCCCTGGGATAGCCCTTGCCGTCCATGCGCTCGTGGTGGCCGCCGGCGTACTCCGGCACGTTGGCGAGGTGGCGCGGCCAGGGCAGCGCCTCCAGCATCCGGATGGTGGCCACGATGTGGTGGTTGATGATCTTGCGCTCCTCCTCGGTCAGCGTGCCGTGGCGGATGGTGAGGTTCTTCACCTCGTCCTCGGTGAGGAAGCCCGCCTCGTGGCCGGCGACGTCGCGCCAGCGGTACTGCGCGATGCGGCGCACGCGGTCCATGTCGTCGTCGCGCATGCGCTCGGTGCCGACGTTGCACGCGTGCAGGAAGTTGCGGTCGTCGTCGAGCTGGCGCAGCCGCTCGCGCAGGCGCTTTTCCTCCTCGGAGCGCTCCATCGGCCCGAGCGACAGGCTTTTCCTGAGCGACGCGAGCTCGGCGTCGCGCTTGAGCACCTCGAAGCGCGTGTCGATGAGCTGGATGCGGTCGAAAATGGACTCGAGCTTGGTCGCCTTGTCCACCACGTGCACCGGCGTGGTCACCTTGCCACAGTCGTGCAGCAGGCCCGCGATCTTCAGCTCGTAGCGGTCCTTGTCGGTCATCTCGAAGTCGCGCAGCGGGCCATCGCTCGTCTCGTTGACCGCCTCGGCCAGCAGCATGGTGAGCACCGGCACGCGCTGGCAGTGGCCGCCGGTATAGGGCGATTTCTCGTCGATTGCCGTGTTGATCAGGTTGATGAACGACTCGAACAGCTGCTCGAGCTGGTTGATCAGCATGCGGTTGGTGAGCGCGATGGCCGCCTGCGAGGCGAGCGACTCGGCCAGGCGCTGGTCGGAGGGCGAGAACGCCCCGATCTCGCCGCTGCGCGGGTCGCGGGCGTTGATCAGCTGCAGCACGCCGATGATTTCGCGCTCATGGTTGCGCATCGGCACCGTAAGGAAGGACTTGGAGCGGTAGCCGGTCTTCTGGTCGAACGCGCGCGTGCCCGAGAAGTCGAAGCCCTCCGCCGAATAGGCGTCGGCGATGTTGACCGTCTTGCCGGTGAGCGCGGCGTACGCCGCCACCATGCTGTGGTTGGGCTTGTCGTCCTTGTAAAGCTGGATCGGGTAGAAGGGCACCGGGTTGCCGGTGGTGCCGCCCAGGTAGTACTTGAGCGAGCTCGTGCGCACGATCTCAAAACGCAAAGTCCGCTCTTCAGTCAGCCGGTACAGGGTGCCGCCGTCGGCCCGGGTGATCGACTTCGCCGCGGTGAGGATCGTTTCCAGCAGCCGGTTGATGTCCCGCTCGCCGGAAAGCGAGGCGCCGATCGCGTTGAGCTGCTCCAGGCGCTGGCCCAGGTCGTCCGCGGCCGTGGCTGCGCCGCCGCTGCCGAAACCCAGGCTCTCTGTCGTATGCAGCATTACTTGATGCACACGGAGCGCACTTCCTTGATGTGCGTCACCCCGGCGAGGCACTTCTCCATGCCGTCCTGCTTCAGGGTGCGCATCCCGTCGTCCAGGCTTTGCGCCAGTATCTCGGCCACCCGCGCATGCTCCTGGATCAGCTTCTTCAGCTTGTCGTTGGCGACGAGCAGCTCGTGCAGGCCCAGGCGCCCCTTGAAGCCGCTGCCGCCGCACCGGTCGCAGCCCACGGGTTTGTAGAAGGTGAGCTGCCCTTTGTCGTTGCCGTAGTGCTTCACCCATTCCTTGTACACGCCCTCCATCGCGCCCTTGGGGTCGGCCTTGAAGCGCGCGGTGCCCATCAGCTCCTCGCAGTACTCGCGCAGGAACGAGGTGAGCTCGGCCGATTCCGGCGTGTAGGCCTGCTTGCAGCTGCAGATGCGCCTTGCCAGGCGCTGCGCCAGGATGCCGAGCAGGGCGTCGGAGAAGTTGAAGGGGTCCATGCCCATGTCGAGCAGGCGGGTGATGGACTCGGGCGCCGAGTTGGTATGCAGCGTGGCGAACACCAGGTGGCCGGTGAGCGAGGCCTCGATGCCGGTGGAGGTGGTCTCCTTGTCGCGCATCTCGCCCACCATGATGATGTCCGGGTCGGCGCGCAGGAACGCCTTCATGACCACCGCGAAGTCCAGGCCCGCCTTCTTGTTCACCTGCACCTGGCGCAGGCCCTTCTGCGTGATCTCGACCGGGTCTTCCGCGGTCCAGATCTTCATGTCCACCGTGTTGATGAACCCAAGGGCTGAGTGCAGTGTGGTGGTCTTGCCGGAACCGGTCGGGCCGACCACGAGCGCAATGCCATACGGCTTCCCGAGCAGCGTCTTGAACG
>CAZJJC010000234.1:0-7670 GCA_964546195.1 uncultured Enterobacteriaceae bacterium
CGCTGATCACCGCCGGCCGGCGCCGCAGCAGGAAAGGCGCCTATTCGCTCATGCGCAGCGATGTGGAAGCGCTCGCGGGCAGCGGCACGCTGGTGCTTTCGGTTTCGCAAAGCGAAGCAGACGCAAGCTGGCTGGCCGAGCGCTTCCCCGGCCATGCCTGGATCGCGGCCGAGCTGCATTGCGGGGCGAACGATCGCGCCAAGCTGGATTCTCTAAGAGATATCTCAAGAAAAAGCGGCCTGCCGATGCTCGCCTCGGGAGACGTGCACATGCACCTGCGCTCGCGCCGGCGGCTGCAGGACGTGCTGACCGCGGTGCGGCTGGGCAGGCCGGTGGCCGAATGCGGCCAGGCGCTGTATCCGAATGCCGAGCGCCACCTGCGCCTGCGCATGCGCCTCGCGCAGCTTTATCCAGCGGAGTTTCTTGAAGAAAGTTTGAGGGTCGCGGAGCGCTGCCGGTTTTCGCTTGATGAGCTGCGGTATGAATATCCAGCGGAGCTCGTCCCGGAAGGACATACGCCGGCGGGCTGGCTGCGCAAGCTGACCGAAGAGGGCTTGCGCTGGCGTTTTCCGGCCGGCGTGCCGCCGAAGGTGGCCGGCCTGGCGCAGCACGAGCTCGCGCTGATCGCCGAGCTCGCCTACGAGCCCTTTTTCCTCACGGTGCACGACGTGGTGCGCTACGCGCGCAGCCGCGCCATCCTGTGCCAGGGCCGGGGCTCGGCCGCCAACTCGGTGGTGTGCTACGCGCTCGGCATCACCGAGGTGGATCCGGCGCGCATGAACATGCTGTTCGAGCGCTTCGTCTCGCGCGAGCGCAACGAGCCGCCCGACATCGACGTCGACTTCGAGCACCAGCGGCGCGAGGAAGTGATCCAGTACGTCTATGCGAAGTACGGCCGCGGCCGCGCGGCGCTCGCCGCCACGGTGATCTGCTACCGGCCGAAGAGCGCGGTGCGCGACGCTGGCAAGGCGCTCGGCCTGCCGCTGGAAGAGGTGGACCGGATGGCGAAGGCCTTCGCTTTCTGGGATACCCGAATTCCCCCTGAAAACCCGGTGCTCGAGCTCGCCGCCATGCTGGTGGGCTTTCCGCGCCACCTGTCGCAGCACGTGGGCGGCTTCATCATCTCGCGCGGCCCGCTCGCCGAGCTGGTGCCGATCGAGAACGCGGCCATGCCCGAGCGCACCGTGATCCAGTGGGACAAGGACGACCTCGAGGCGCTCGGCCTGCTCAAGGTGGATGTGCTGGCCCTCGGCATGCTTTCAGCAATAAGAAGATGCTTGGATTTCGTCGGAATGAAAATGCACCAGGTGCCCCCGGAAGACCCCGCGGTCTACGCCATGATCCAGAAAGCCGACACCATCGGCGTGTTCCAGATCGAGTCGCGCGCGCAGATGAGCATGCTGCCGCGGCTGCGCCCGGCCTGCTTCTACGACCTGGTGATCGAGGTGGCGATCGTTCGGCCGGGGCCCATCCAGGGCGGCATGGTGCACCCCTACCTGCGCCGCCGGCGCGGGCTCGAGCCGCTCGCCTATCCCAGCCCCGAGGTGAGGCGGGTGCTCGAAAGAACCCTGGGCGTGCCGATCTTCCAGGAGCAGGTGATGGAGCTCGCGATGGTCGCCGCCGGCTTCACGCCGGGCGAGGCCGACCGCCTGCGCCGCTCGATGGCGGCGTGGAAGAGAAGGGGCGGCTTGGAAGGCTTCGAAGAAAAGTTGAAGAGCGGCATGAAGCGCAACGGCTACAGCGCGCAATTCGCCGACGCGATCTACCGCCAGATCCTGGGCTTCGGCGAATACGGCTTTCCGGAGTCGCATTCGGCGAGCTTCGCGCTGCTGGTCTACGTTTCCTCGTGGCTGAAGCATCACCACCCTGCGGCCTTCTGCGCCGCGCTGCTCAACAGCCAGCCGATGGGTTTCTACGCCCCTGCGCAGCTGGTGCAGGACGCGCGGCGCCACGGCGTCGAGGTGCGCCCCGCCGACGTCAACGCGAGCCAGTGGGACTGCACGCTGGAAAACGGCGCGCTGCGCCTGGGCTTGCGCATGGTGAGCGGGTTGCCGGAAGCGCAGGGCCGCCGCATTGCCGCCAGCAAGCCTTATACCGGGGTCTCCGAATTGAAACTCAACCGGAAGGAGCTGCGCTGCCTGGCGGCAGCCGGCGCGCTGCAGTCGCTGGCCGGGCATCGGCGGCTTGCGCACTGGGCCGCCGCCGGCGCCGGGCGCCGCGCGCCGCTCGACGCGGCGGCGCCCGAGCGCCTGCCGCAGCTCGCGGCGCCGCGCGAAGGCGAGGACATCGCCGCCGATTACGCCAGCCTCGGCCTCACGCTGGGGCGCCATCCACTCGCGCTGTTACGGGGTCGCTTGAAAAAGCTGAAGTTGATTAATGCCGAGGAACTGCATGAGCTGCCCCACGGCAGCACGGCGCGCACGGCAGGCCTGGTGACCTGCCGCCAGCGCCCGGACACCGCCAGCGGCGTGATCTTCGTCACGCTGGAGGACGAGACGGGCAGCGTGAACGTGGTGGTGTGGCGCAGGCTCGGCGAGCGCCAGAGGCCGCAGCTCCTCGGCGCCCGCCTGCTGGGCGTGCAGGGCGTGATCGAGCGCGACGGCGAGGTCGTCCACCTGGTGGCACGGCGCCTGCTGGACTACAGCGGCATGCTCGGACCCCTTTCTGCACCTTCACGCGACTTCCACTAAGATGGTCGCATTGAAGAACCCGGTCGACGACATCCTCGGGCTCATCGCCGCGCGCCGCGCAAGGCGCCCGGCGCGCTCGCTGCCCTTTCTGGATGCGCTGTTTCGCCGGCTTGCGTGCTGCGCGCCTGCCGAGGCGGGCAGCACCGAGGACCGGATCTGGGACGTCTGGATGGACCATCCGCACCGCGCCGCGGCGGGCGCCCTGCAGCAGGCGACGCGCGATATCGCCGCGCGCCGCTACGACATCGCGGAAACGCGGCTCACGCAGCTGCTGCGGCGGGCGCCGGAGTTTGCCGAGGCCTGGCACAAGCGCGCCGCCCTTTACTATCTGCTCGGCCGGGACGCCGAGTGCCTGTACGACATCCGCCGCACCCTGGAGCTCGAGCCGCGGCACTTCGCCGCGATGCTGCATTTCGCCGAGATCCTGCTGGGCGGCGGCGCGCCGCTCGAGGCGCGCTTCGCTTTCCACGCCGCCCTCATGCTGCACCCGCATCTGCCGCGGGCGCGCGAGGTATTGGCTAACCTATAATGCCGCGATGACCGAGAGCGCGTATCAAGTCAAAGTCGCCAAGGACCTGCAGGATCTCATCCCGACGTTTCTCAGCAACCGCAGGAAGGAGCTCGATGCCCTGCGCACTGCGCTGGCAGCGGCGGACTTCGAGCAGCTGCGCCAGCTCGGCCACCGCATGCGCGGGGTCGGCCAGTCCTACGGCTTCGAGCGCGTCTCGGACATCGGCAAGCGCATCGAGGACGGGGCGCGCCATGGCGACAAGACCGCCCTCGAGGCGCAGATCGCGCACTACGGCGAGTACCTGTCGCGCGTCCAGATCGCCTATGAATGAACGCCGCGACTGACTTCCGGGTCCTGGTGGTGGAGGACGACCCGGACATGGCGGCTTATCTCGCGCGCCTGCTCACCGGCATGGCGGTCGAAAGCGTGGCCGACGGCGAGAGCGCCATGCGCAGCGTCAAGGCTGCGCCGCCCGACATGGTGCTGCTCGATGTCCAGCTTCCCGGCAAGAGCGGCTTCGAGGTGTGCGAGCGGCTCAAGTCCGACCCGGCGAGCGCGCTCGTCCCGGTCATCCTGGTGACGGCGCTCGAGGACCACGACAGCCGCGTGCGCGGCATCCAGGCGGGCGCCGACGACTTCCTGTCCAAGCCGGTCAGCCGCGAGGAGCTCCTCGCCCGCGTGCAGACGCTGCGCCGCCTGCACGAGACGCGCCGCGAGCTCGAGGCAGGGCGCCTCGCCACCGAAGTGCAGCGCAAGGAGGCGATCCGCAAGGCGTTCTCGCGCTATGTGTCGCCGCGCCTTGCCGAGCGCATCATCGCCGGCCTGGCCGACGGCGAGGCCCCGTTCATGGGCGAGGCGCAGCGCGCCGACGTGGTGGCTCTGTTCGCCGACCTGCGGGGCTTCACCCGCATCACCGAGAGCATCGGGGTGCAGCACGTGGTGCACATGCTGAACGAGTATTTCGCCGTGCTGACCGACGCCGCCTACCAGCACGAGGGCACGATTTTCAACCTGGCGGGCGACAGCCTGCTGGTCGGATTCAACGTGCCGTTCGCGCAGCCCGACGCGCCGGCGCGCGCCTGGCGCGCCGCGGTGGACATGATCGGGCGCTTCGCGGCGGTCTCGGCCGCGTGGCGCGACCGGCACGGCATCGCCACCGGCGTGGGCATCGGCATGTGCCGCGGCGAGGCGATCATCGGCAATGTCGGCTCGCCGCATTTCATGAGCTACACCGTGATCGGCAACACGGTCAACACCGCGGCGCGGCTCATGCAGATGGCGCAGGCCGACGAGATGCTGGTGTCGGGGACCCTGTTCGACGCGATTCGCGACGTGGTGCCGGCCGGGCGGGTCGAGCCGCGCGGCGACGTCGCCCTGCGCGGCAAGTCCGAATCGATCCGCGTGTACTCGATCCGGCCCTAGGCGATGCGCATCCTCATCATCGACGACGACGAGGACCTGCGCACGCTGCTCGCGCATTACCTGAAGCAGGAGTGGCCCGAGGCCGAGCTGGAGCAGTTCGACCCGCTCGACCGCACCATGCCGGATGCCTCGTTCCCGCTGGGCTCCTACGATGTCATCATCCTCGACTACATGCTCGGGCGCGGCGACGGGCTGAAGTGGCTGGCCGAGTTCAAGAAGCGCCCCGACTGCCCGAAGGTCCTGTTCCTGACGGGCGCCGGCAACGAGATCATCGCCGTGCGCGCGATGAAGGCCGGCGCCGACGACTACCAGCGCAAGCAGGAGATGACGCGCGAGCGGCTGATCAACTCGGTGCGCGAGCTGACCCTGGACGCGGTGGAGAAGACGCTGTCGCCCGAAGTCGCGGCGCGCATGGAGGGCCATGCCCTGGGCGCGCGCATGCGCATCCCGGGCATCAAGGTGCTGCACCTCATAGGCGAGGGAGGCACGGCGCGCGTCTACCTCGCCTCGCGGGAGCGCGACGACGAGCCGCTGGTGGTCAAGATCCTGCGCTCGGAGGTCACCGCCGACCCCAAGGCGCTGGCGCGCTTCATGGAGGAATACGCGATGGTGGAGCGCATCAAGAGCCCGCACGTCGCGCGCATCTACGACCACGGCACCTCCGAGGAGCACGCCTACCTGGTCATGGAGTTCTTCGAGGGCGGCGACCTGCAGAAGCGCCTCGCCGGCAAGGCGCTCCCGCCGCCGGAGTCGCTGCGCATGTTCCGCGAGCTCATGATGGCGCTGGGCGACATCCACGAGAAGGGCATCCTGCACCGGGATCTGAAGCCGCAGAACCTCATGTTCCGCATCGACGGCAGCCTCGCCATCGTCGATTTCGGCATCGCCAAGCACATCGACGCGATCGACATGACCGGGGCGGGCGAGATCCTGGGCACGCCGCGCTACATGAGCCCGGAGCAGGTGCAGGGCAGGGCGCTCGATTTGCGCACCGACATCTACAGCGCCGGCGTGCTGCTCTACCAGATGCTCACCGGCAGGCACCTCTTCGAGGGCGATACCGCCGTCGAGGTGGCGCTGCAGCATCTCAACACGCCGCCGCCGGGGCTGCCCGAGCACCTTGCGGACTACCAGAGGTTGCTCGACAAGCTGGTGGAAAAGGACCGCGACGCGCGCTTTCGCAACGCCGACGAGGTGATCGGCTTCCTGTCGCGCAAGTTCCACCAGCTGCCCGCTGCCGCCGCGGACAAGACCCAGCCTTTGCACTAAGCCAGCCGGAGCTTGACCGCAGGCGCACGGGGCGTGCATCCTCTGGCCCGAGGAGGAATTCGACATGATCAAGAGCCGTGCGTATGCGAGCAAGTCGGCGGGCAGGATGCTGCTCGGGATGGCGTTTCTCGCGGGTGTGGGGGTGTTCGGGGGCGCTGCGCTCGCCCAGGCGCCGAGCGCCGAGGCGGCGCGCAAGGAGGGCAAGGTGGTCTGGTACACCTCGCTCGCAACGAGCAGCGCCGAGCACGTGGCGAAGCTGTTCGAAGCCGCCCACCCCGGGATCAAGGTGGAGGTCCACCGCACCGGCTCCCAGCGCGTGCTGCAGCGCGTGATGCAGGAGCTCGGGGCCAACATCAAGAACGCCGACGTGATCCATACCTCGGACGCCGGCCACTTCGTCCTGCTGAAGTCGAAGAACCTGCTGATGAAGTACGCGCCGAAGGGCGTCGAGGCGTTTCCCGCGGGCTTCAAGGATCCGCAGGGCTACTACTATGGACTGCGCGCCACGATCACGGTGATCGCGTACAACACGAAGGCCCTGTCCGCCGCCGAGGCGCCCAAGGGCTGGAAGGACCTGCTCGCGCCGAAGTGGAAGGGCAAGCTGGTGACGGCGCACCCCGGCTACAGCGGAATCATCGCCACGCACGTGCTCGCGCTGTCGCACCTGCACGGCTGGGATTACTTCAAGCAGCTCGCGCAGAACGGCGTCATGATCGTGCAATCGGCGGTCGACCCGGCGGGCATCGTCGCCTCGGGCGAGCGCGTGGTCGCCGTGAACGGCGGCGAATACACCTTCTACCAGACGAAGAAGAAGGGCAATCCGCTCGAGATCGTCTATCCGAAGGAAGGCGTGCCGCTCGTCGTGTCGCCCAGCGCCATCATGGCCGCGGCGCCGCATCCCAACGCGGCGAAGCTGTTCACCGACTTCACCTTCGGCCGCGAGATCCAGCAGCAGCTGGCCGATTCGGAAGGCCTCTACACCGGCCACCCGGCGGTGACCTATCCGGCCGACAAGCCGAAGCTGAGCGACCTGAAGCTGCTGCCGGCCGATCCGGAGGAGCTCGAGAAGCGCAGCGCGGAGATCAAGAAGCGCTTCGTCGACTACTTCGGCGCGTGAGCGCGCAGGCCACCGCACTCCCCACCCGCTTTTCGTCGCGACTCGAGGGGGTCGACCGCTCGCTCCCGGTGTGGCTGCTCGCCGCGCTGGCGCTCGTGTTCCTCATGGCGCTGCCGCTCGGCTGGCTCGCGCTCGTCAGCATGACCGACGAGCAGGGCTTCACCGGCGCCCACTATCTCGAAGCCTTCACCGACCCGCAGCTGCGCAAGGCCTTCTGGAACACCGTGGTCATGGCGCTTTGGGTCGGCCTGGGCTCGCTCGCGCTGGGCGCGCCGCTCGCCTGGCTGACGGCGCGCACCGACGTTCCCGGCCGGGGGCTGGTACGCGGGCTGGTGCTGGCCTCGTTCGTGACGCCGCCGTTTCTCGGCGCCTTCGCCTGGGTGATGCTGGCGGGGCCCAACGCCGGCGCGCTCAACAACCTGTGGCGCAGCCTGACCGGCGCCGAGGGCGCCCTGGTCAACATCTTCAGCATGCCGGGGCTGATCTTCGTCGTGGCGATCTACACCTTTCCGTACGTCTACGTGATGATCAGCAACACCCTGGAGCTGATCGCCTCGGATCTCGAGGAGGCCGGGTCGATACTCGGCGCGAGCCGCTTCAGCGTCGCGCGCACCATCACCATTCCGCTGGTGGCGCCCGCGATCTTCAGCGGCTTCATCCT
>CAZJJC010000235.1:0-14851 GCA_964546195.1 uncultured Enterobacteriaceae bacterium
GCGCGCTTTGGGCGAACCTCGCCTTGAAAAAGGGCCATGCGTGGTGACCCAGCGCCTGCCGCGGCGTTCCACGATCCGGGATTCGACATCGTCGCGCATCGCGAGCGCGGCGAGCTCGCGCCGCCCGATCACGCCGCGGAATGCGGGCAGCGCGCCCGGCACCAATAGCGGGCGCTTCTGCCAATGCCGGCGCAGGAACTCGCGCGGTGAGAGCCCTCCGAGCAATTGCCACTTCATCGCCGCCGATTATATGTAGCGCCGGAACTACAGATGCGGCACGGCCTTGTCAAAGTGAAAATGATTTGGCATAGAATCGTCGCACCATGCTCGAACCAGGACAAACCGCTCCGGAGTTCGCGCTCCCCGATGCCGACATGCAGACGGTGGACCTGTCGGCGTTCAAGGGAAAGAAGAACGTGGTGCTGTATTTCTATCCCAAGGACGGAGCGCCGGGCTGCACCCTGGTCACCACCGATTTCTCCGACCACGAGGACCAGTTCGGCAAGCACGACTGCGTGGTGCTCGGCGTGTCGCGCGACGACTGCCTGACGCATGCGGACTTCCGCGACCGCAACGGCGTGACCATCGGCCTGCTCTCCGACACCGAGGGCGACGTATGCCGCATGTACGGCGTGATCCAGGAAAAGGACGTGCAGGGCGTGCGCCGTGAATGCCTGGTGCGCTCGACCTTCGTCATCGACAAGAAGGGCGTGATCCGGCACGTCGCCTACGGCGTCAACCCGCGCGGCCATGCGGCCGAAGTGTTCGACCTGGTGAGGCGCCTGCGCTCCTAGAGCGCAGCCACCTCTTTGCTCGTAGCCAAGGACACCGTCGTATCGGTGCGCACCGATCTGTACGACGCGCAGGACGTGCACCTCTCCGGGCCTTCCGATCTGACTTACCTGCACGGCGGCTACGGCGACCTGCTCGAGGCGCTCGAGAGCGCGCTCGACGGCAAGGCCGCCGGCGAAACGCTGCGGCTGCAGCTCGAGCCCGAGCAGGCCTTCGGCGAGTACGACGCCGGGCTGGTGCGCGTGGAGCCGGTCGAGCGCTACGGCGCTTCGATCGCGGTCGGCATGCAAGTCGAGGAGGACGACAGGCTCTACACCGTCACCGATGTCGCAGCCGGCAAGGTGGTGCTCGACGCGAACCATCCGCTGGCTGGCATGGCGCTCAGGTTTCGCGTTGAAATAATTGCAATCCGGGGCGCGAAGCCTGAGGAAATCGCGCAGGGGGTATCATTGCCCTAGGGAGGGCAGGATGAAGCCGTGGCTGCTTTTGCTGCTTTTGCTGCTTGTGCCGTTGCCGGCGTTCGCGCTGTCCCCGGCGGCCGAGGAGTTCATGCGGCTCGCCAAGGCGCTCGAGCCGGTGCACTGCGAGAAGCGCAAGCTGCGCCGCGAGATCGCCCTTGCCGAAGCTCAGCGGCAGGACGCAAAAGCATTGAAAGACAAGTTCGCCGCGCTCGACCGCGATCCGAAGACCGCGAAGCTCGAGAAGCGGCTCGCCCAGCTCGAGCCGCGCGTGTCGAAGAGCGCAGACCCGCAGGACCTTGCAGCCATAAGCAGCCAACACCGAGAGGCTTTCTACCGATGCGAATGATCGCGAAGTTTCTAGCAAGTGCAGCGCTGGCGGCGTTTGCCGCTGCATCCTATGGGCAGTCCTACCCCAGCCGCGTGGTCAAGGTCGTCGTACCGCAGCCGCCGGGCGGTGGCTTCGACGCCGTGGCGCGCACCATGGCCGAGCCGTTCTCGCAGCAGCTCGGGCAGCCGGTGATCGTGGAGAACCGGCCCGGCGCCGGCACCATCGTCGGCACCGACGCCGTGGCCAAGGCCGAGCCCGACGGCTATACCCTGCTGCTCGGTGCCTCGGCGAACCTCGCGCTGAACCCCGGGCTGTACAAGAAGCTGCCCTACGATCCGAAGAACTTCAAGGTGGTCGGCCTGGCCGCCACGTTTTCCTACACGCTCGCCGCGCGCAACGATTTGCCGTTCAATTCCCTCAGCGAGATCGTCGCGCACGCGCGCGCCAATCCGGGCAAGCTCACCTACGCATCGGGCGGCAACGGCACCGGGCAGCACATCGCCGCGGCCGCCACCTTTCACATCGCCGGGGTCAAGCTGACGCACGTGCCGTACAAAGGCGCGCAGGCGGCCTACCAGGATCTTCTGCCAGGCCGCGTCGACATGTTCTTCGACAACTCGGCGACCGCCAAGCCGCACATCGACAACGGTCGCGTGAAGGCCATCGCGGTGTCCGCGCCGCAGCGGCTCGCCTACCACCCGCAGGTGCCCACGGTGCGCGAGGCCGGCGTGGATTTCGAGATGGTCACCTGGGTGGGCTACTTTGCGCATGCCGACACGCCGGCACCGGTGCTCGCGCGCCTGCGCGCCGACTTCGACAAGGCCGTGGCGCTGCCGCAGGTGGCGGCGATGCTCGAGAAGCGCGGCGCGTTCCCGGTGCGCATGCCGGTGAAGGAGGCCGAGGCGCTGGTGGCAAGCGACATAGAAAAATGGACCAAGCTCATCCGGAGCGCGGGAATCAGCGCAGACTGAGCGGCTTGCGCCGCGCTTCCGTGCTGGAGCACCGCGAGTCTGCGACCAACGCCGGGCTGCGCTACGTCAGCGACGGCGTAAGGGGCATCAGCCGGCGCCGCGTCGGCACGGGTTGGGCGTATTACGCGCCCGACGGCGCACGCATTACCGATGCGCAAATAAGGAAAAGACTCAATTCGCTGGCGATCCCGCCGGCCTGGACCGAGGTGTGGATCTGCCCGGACCCCGACGGCCACATCCAGGCGACCGCGCGTGATGCGCGCGGACGCAAGCAGTACCGCTATCACCCGCACTACCGCGAGGCTCGCGACCGCACCAAGTTCCACGCCATGCTCGAGTTCAGCCAGGTGCTGCCGCGGCTGCGCGAGCGCATCGAGCGCGACCTGCGCGCCCCCGACCACACGCGACGCCAGCTGCTCGCGACCGTGGTGCGGCTGCTCGACCGCACGCTGATCCGCGTGGGCAACGACGAGTACGCGCGCGAGAACAATTCCTTCGGGCTGACCACGCTGCGCCGCCGGCATGTGAAGGTGGACGGCGCCACGCTCAGCTTCAGCTTCCGCGGCAAGAGCGGCGTGGAGCACAGCATCGCGGTGTCGGATCCGCGGCTTGCGCGCATCATCCAGCGCTGCCAGGACCTGCCCGGGCACGAGCTGTTCCAGTACCTCGACGCCGAAGGCAAGCGCCAGTCGGTGTCCTCGGACGACGTCAACGCCTACCTGCGCGAGCTCACCGGGCGCGACGTGACCGCAAAGGCCTTCCGCACCTGGGGCGGCACCATGCTCGCCGCGGTCGAGCTGCGCGCCATGGGGCCGCCGTCCAGCCGGCGCGAGGCCGACCGCAACATCCTGCGCGCGATCGACGCGGTGGCCGAGCGCCTCGGCAACACGCGCGACGTCTGCCGCAAGTACTACGTGCATCCGGGGCTGCTCAACGCCTACCTCATGGGCGAGACCGTGCCCCTCTCAGAGGACAGGAAGCCCGCCGCGAAAGGAAAGCCCCGCAGGCGGGCGCACTCGGGCGCTGCCTTGCGGCGCGACGAGATCGCGGTGCTGGAGTTCCTGCAGGAGAGGGTTTGACCCGGCCTAGCGCGGCTGGTGCGTGTTTAGCCAGTCGTTCCAGAGCCTGCGCGCGCTGCCGGCCACTTCGCTCGCCGTGATGCCGACCGGACCGACGCCGCGCGCAGCGAGCTCGTCGGCGGCGGCGCCGTGCAAATGCACGCCCAGCACCAGCGCCGACTCGCCGGAATAGCGCTGCGCGAGCAGCGCGCCGAGGATGCCCGAGAGCACGTCGCCCATGCCGGCGCTCGCCATCCCCGGGTTGCCCGAGGTGTTGATGAAGAGGTGCCCGTCGCGCGCCACCAGCACGCTGCCGTTGCCCTTCAGCACCACGTGCGCCTTGTAGCGCTGGGCGAGGGCGCGCGCGGCGCCGAGCCGGTCGGCCTGCACGCCGGCGGTGCTGAGATTGAGCAGGCGGCCGGCCTCCGCGGGGTGCGGGGTGAGCAGCGTCTCGGCCGAGCGCCGGGCGCAGGCCTCGCGCAGGTTCTCGTCGTCGGCCATCAGGTTGAGCGCGTCGGCGTCGAGCACGCAGGGCATGTCGCTCGCCAGCACTGCGCCGACCAGCGTGGCGCCATGCTCCGTGCTGCCCAGGCCCGGCCCGGCGACCACCGCGTCGAGTTCCATGCCGAGCACGTCATCGGCGTGACGCAGCATGATCTCGGGAAAACCGAAGTCGACCGGAAGCTCTTCCTGCAGGAAGCCGACATACACCCGCCCGGCCCCGAGCTGGAGGGCGGCGCGCCCGGCGAGCAGCGCGGCACCCGTCATGCCGCGCGCCCCGCCGAGGATGCCGAGCGATCCGGCCATGCCCTTGTGGAAGTTGCGCGGGCGCGGCTTCAGGGCATCCTTGAATGGGGCGGGTCCCGCCACCCAGGCATTGGGCCTGAAGCTCGAAGAATCCAAACCCAGCGGTGCCACGCGTACTTCGCCGCAGTAATCCGGGCCGTCGAGCGTGAGCAGTCCGGGCTTCAGGCCGATGAAGGTAAGCGTGTGCGTGGCGCGCACGGCGCAACCGAGCACCTGGCCGCTGTCGGACTGGATGCCGCTCGGCACGTCGAGCGCGAGCACCGGGCAGCGCTGGCGGTTGGCATACTCGACGAGCTGCGCGTATTCGCCGGTGATGGCGCGCGCGAGGCCGATGCCGAACAGGCCGTCGATCACCAGCCCCCAGCGCTTGTCCGCCGGCAGCTCGCGCGGATGCGAGACGAGCGCGACGCGGAAGAAGCCCTCCTGCAGCCGCGCCGCGGCGATGCGCGCGTCGCCGCCGTTGTTGCCCGGCCCGGCCAGGACCAGGATGTCTTTGGATTTGTCAGAGACTAATCCAGTCGCAAACTCGGCAGCGGCTGCTCCGGCGCGCTCCATCAGGCTCGGGGTCACGTCACCGGCCGCCTGCTCGATGCGGCGGATCTCGGCGGTGAGGAAAATAGGGTCCGTCCCCATTTATTTCTTCGTCGCGCCGAGCAGCGCGTCCGGCAGCCAGACGGCGATCTGCGGAAAGGCCACCACCACGCCGATGGCGAGCAGCATCAGGAGAAAGAACGGCAGCGAGGCGAGCGCCACGTAGTTGGCGTCGCGGCCGCTCATGGTCTGCAGCACGAAAAGGTTGAAGCCGACGGGCGGGGTGATCTGCGCGATCTCGACCAGGATCACGATGAAGATGCCGAACCAGATGAGATCGAAGCCCGCCGCCTCGACCATCGGCAGCACGATGGAGGTGGTGAGCACGATCATGGATATGCCGTCGATCGCCATGCCGAGCAGCAGGTAGATGAGCGCGAGGATCGCGATGAGCGCGAAAGGGCTGGCGTTGAGCGACACCACCCAGGCGGCGAGCGCGCGCGGAATGCCGGTGAAGGCCATGCACGAGCTGAGGAAGGAGGCGCCGGCGAGGATGAACAGGATCATGCACGACAGGCGGGTTGCGCCCATGAGGCTGGTGCGGAAGGTCTCCCGGGTGAGCGAGCCGCTCCACCAGGCGATGCCGAGGGCGCCGAGCACGCCGAAGGCGGCCGCCTCGGTGGCGGTGGCATAACCGGTGAACATCACGCCCATGACGAAGGCGATCAGCACCAGGCAGGGGATCAGGTTGCGCGCGCGCCGCAGGCGTTCCATGAAGCTGAGCCGGTCCTCGTGCGCGGGCGTCTTGCCCGGATTGAGCAGCGCCCACAGCGCGATGAAGCCGGAGAATAGCGCGATCAGCAGCAGCCCGGGAAACACGCCGGCCAGGAACATCTTGAGGATCGAGACCTCTGCCGCCACCGCGTACACGATCATGATGATCGAAGGCGGGATCAGCAGGCCGAGGGTGCCGGCGCCGCACAGCGCGCCCAGGCACATGCGCTCGTCGTAGCCGCGCCTTTTCAGCTCGGGCAGCGCCACCTTGCCGATGGTCGCGCAGGTCGCCGCCGAGGAGCCGGAGACCGCGGCAAAGATGCCGCAGCCGAAGACGTTGACATGCATCAGCCGCCCCGGCAGCCAGCCGAGCCACGGCGACAGGCCCTCGAACATCTCGTCCGAAAGCCGCGTCCTGAAGAGGATCTCCCCCATCCACACGAACAGCGGCAGCGCGGCCAGCGTCCAGGAGGCGCTCGAGCCCCAGAACGCCTGGAACAGGTTCACCTCGGGCGGGCTGGTGGTGAAGAACTGCAGCCCGAGCCAGGCGACCGCCGCCATGGCCATCGCGATCCACAGCCCCGCGGCGAGCAGCACCACGAGCAGGGCGAACAGCACCGCGGAGATCTCGATGATCGTCACACGGCTTCCGTGAAGTCCTTGCGCGCGCGCCGTTCGTCCTCGGCCGCCTGGTAGGCGGGCCGGCCGCCTCGCGCCAGCACCAGGAATTCGTCGAGCAGCGCGATGAAAAACACCAGGGCGCCGGCGACGAAGCTCATCTGCGGGATCCAGATGGGAATCTGGATCAGGCCCTGCGCCACTTCCTCGAACTGCCAGCTCTCGTAGACGAAGCGCGCGGCGGCGTACAGGATGTAGCCGACGATCAGCAGGGCAAGCGCGAGCGTGGCGATCTCCGTCGGCCGGCGCACGCCGGCCGGCAGGCGCTCGATCAGCAGGCCCACGCGCACCAGCTCGCCGTGGCGGAAGGTATAGCCCAGCGCGAGGAAGGCCGAGGCCGCGCACAGCCAGGAGACGATATCGTCCGCGCCGCGCAGGAGCAGGCCGAATTCCCGCATGCCAGCCTGCAGCAGCATGACGACCGCGATCGAGGCAAGGGAAAGCGCGGCGAGCGCGCCGCTCGCCGCGTACAGGCGGTCCAGGAACCGCCGCAACTTACTTTTTGCTTCGGTAGGCCTTGACGATCGCCTGGCCGTCGGCGCCGGCGGCCTTCTCCCATTCCTGCGCCATCTGCTGCCCGATCTTCTGGAAGGCGGCTTTCATGCTTGCGTCGGGCTCGCGCACGCTCATGCCGTTCTTGGCCAGCGTCTCGTCGCCCTCCTTCTCGCGCGCCTTGGACATGTCCCAGCCGCGCTTCTCGGCGGTCGCGGCCGCCTTGGTGAGCGCGCCCTGCTGGTCCTTCGGCAGGCGAGCGAAGCCGCGCTGATTCACCACCACCGCGTTCTTGGGATGCATGGCGCTGGTCTTGTAGTAGTTCTTGACGAACTCCCAGGCCTTGGTCGAAGTGCCGGTGGCCGAGGAGGTGATCATGGCGTGCACCGCGCCGGTGGCGAACATCTGCGGCACCTCGGGCACCTGGATCACCGTCGGGCTCGCGCCGAGCAGCTCGGCGAGCCGCGCGGTGAGCGGGCTGTAGGTGCGGAACTTCGTGCCCTTCAGGTCGTCGACCGACTTCAGCGGCTCCTTGGTGTAGATGCCCTGGCCGGGCCAGGCCACCGAGTAGAGCAGGCGCATGCCGCGCTTCTGCAGGGCCTTCTCCAGCGCCGGCTTTTGCGCCTGGTAAAGCTTCCAGGCCGCGTCGTAGCCGGCGGCGAGGAACGGCACGTTGTCGGCGTTGAACACCGGCTCCTCGTTGCCGAACTGGCCGAGCAGGAACTCGGCGATGTTCACCTGCCCGGTGGACACCGCGCGCATGATGTCGGGGTGCTTGATGAGCGAGCCGTTCGAGTGCACCTGGATCGCGAGCTTGCCGCCGGTCGCCTTCTGCACGTCCTCGACGAAGCTCTTCACGTTGCGGGTGTGGAACTCGCCGTCGGAATACGGCGTCGGCATGTCCCACTTGGTCTGCGCGTGCGCGCTGCCCACGGCGAGCGCCGCGGCCGCGAAGATGGCCAGTCGTTTCATCGCAAATCCTCCTCTAGTGCGCAAATCTTAGCTCATGCCAAGAAAAGGGGTCAGAGCAATTTTCCAAATACGTCGGCGCCGGCGCAGCTGGGATTCCCGGAAAATTGCTCTGACCCCTTTATTGCAGTGCTCTCGCCACGCTGTCCGCGAGCGCCAGGCTGGCGGTGAGCCCGGGCGATTCGATGCCGAAGAGGTGCACAAGGCCGGGGATGCCATGCGCCGCGGGGCCCTGGATCAGGAAGTCGGGCGCCGGCTCGCCCGGGCCGGCGGTCTTGGGCCGGATGCCCGCGTAGCCGGGCAGCAGGGCGCCGTCGGGCAGCCCGGGCCAGTAGCGGCGGATCGCGGCATAGAAGCGCTCGGCGCGGCGCGGGTCTACGTCGTAGCCGATGCGCTCGACCCATTCCACGTCCGGGCCGAAGCGCGCCTGCCCGGCGAGGTCGAGCGTCACGTGCACGCCGAGGCCGCCGGGCTCGGGCGCCGGATACACCAGGCGCGAAAAGGGCGAGCGGCGCGCGAGCGAGTAGTAGTTTCCCTTCGCATAGAATTCCCTCGGTGCGAGCTCGGCGCGGTAGCCCTCCATTCGCTTCGCCACCGTGGGCGCTCTCAGGCCCGCGCTGTTCACGAGAAGCCGCGAGTGCACCGGGTCGCTTCCCGCAACCTGGAGCTCGAAAAAATCCTCTCGTATGCGAACCCTTTCGAGCGGGCTCCTCAAGGCGAGCATGGCGCCGTGCGCCTCGGCGTCGCCGAGGTACGCGAGCATCAGGGCGTGGCTGTCGATGATGCCGGTGGAAGGCGAGTACAGCGCCGCTACGCAGGAGAGCTCGGGCTCGAGCGCGAGCGCCTGCTCGCGCGTCATCCACACGACGTCGGTCACGCCGTTCGCCTGCGCTCTCGTTTTGATCTTCTCGAGCTCAGAAATCTGATCCTGCTGCGTTGCGACGATGAGCTTTCCGGATCGCCTGTGCGCCACGCCGTGGCTGAGGCAGTACTCGTAGAGCCGCGCCTTGCCCTCGGCGCAGCTGCGCGCCTTGAGCGATCCCGCCGGGTAGTAGATGCCGGCGTGGATGACCTCGGAGTTGCGCGAGCTGGTGTGGGTGCCGATGGCCTCCTCGGCTTCCAGGATGACCACCTCGCGCCCGCCCATGGCGAGGGCGCGCGCGATAGCCAGGCCGACCACGCCCGCGCCGATCACCACCGCGTCAAGCTTTTCCACGGATCAGGAATCTCTCGAACAGGAACGCGCCGATGCCGGCGAGCGCCGCGGCGCTCGCCATGGGACGTGCGGTGCCGTCGTAGGCGGCGCCCAGCGCGGTGCTGATGAGCGCCCCCGCGGTAAAGCCTATGGCGCCGATGATCGACGAGGCCGCGCCGGCGGAACCCGGGAACGGGGTGAGGGCGGCGGCGGTGGCGTTCGGCACGATGAGGGCGGTGCCGAAGAGGAGCAGCGTGAACGGCAGCGTGACCGCGAGCCAGTGGCTCGCGCCGCCCCAGGCGAGCGCGGCGGCGGCGGCGCCGGCGAGCAGCATGAGCAAGGCACCGAAGCGCAGCAGCCGGGGAATTCCCAGGCGCAGCACCAGCCGGCTGGCGGCCCACGCGCCGGTGATCTGCCCGAGCATCACCAGCGCGAACATCAGGCCATACGCCACCGTGCCCACGCCCAGGCCGCGCACCAGCGTGAACGCCGAATTCGACACCCAGGCAAGGATCCCGACATGCGCGCAGAACACGAGGAGGAACGGCGAGAGAAAGCGCCGGTCGCCCAGGATCGAGACGAAGCTGCGCGCGATGGCGCCCGGGTGCACCGAGCGGCGCTGCGCCGGCGCGGTTTCGGGAAGGCTTTTCATTGAAACGATCAGAATAAAACCGACGATCGCCATGCCGGCAAACACCGCCCGCCAGCCGGCCGATCCGGCGAGCAGCGCGCCCGCCACGGGCGCGGCGATCGGCACGATGCTGAACACGACGGTCATGCTCGCGAGCATCCTCGCCGCCTGCTCGCGGGCATGCAGGTCGCGCACGATGGTGCGGCCGATGAGCGCGCCGCTCGACATGCCCAGCCCCTGCGCCAGCCGCACGCCGGCCACCGCCAGGATCGAGCTCAGGAAAAATACGAGGACCGAGGAAACCAGCATGACGAGCAGCCCGGCGAGCAGCACCGGCTTGCGGCCGAAGCGGTCCGACAGCGGCCCCCACAGCAGCTGCCCGGCCGCGAGGCCGATGAAGTAGGTGGTGAGCGTGAACTGCGCCGCGTCGGCGTCGCCGCCGAGCGCCTGCGCCAGCACCGGCAGCGCGGGCACGTACAGATCGGTGCCCAAAGCCGGCAGCGCGATGAGCACGCCCAGCAGCACCGTAAACCCGAGGGAGGAGCCCTGCTTATTCAAGATAGGAGTCGATTCTAATGGCTGAGAGCAAAGCCACACTGGCGAACTGGCGCGCAGCGCCGCACAACCGCTGGGCGTTCCACCATGTGCGCGAAATCGTGCCTTCTGCGGACATTCCCAGCGACCCGCGCGGCATCCGCGACCGGCGCAACGCGATCGTGGTGGCGCAGCTCTCCTCCCAGGCCCTTCCGGTGGACGTGGCGCGCATCGGCCTCAGCCTGCGTGCGGTGTCGCAGATCAGGCAGCTCCTCGCGCAACGATGAGCGGCTGGCAATTCTGGATCGACCGCGGCGGCACGTTCACCGACCTCGTCGCGCGCCGTCCCGACGGCACGCTGGTCGCGCACAAGCTGCTTTCCGAGAACCCCGAGCGCTACAGCGATGCCGCCCTTGCGGGCATCAGGCAGCTTCTTGCTTTGAAAAAAGAAGAACCGATTCCGGTCGGGCTGATCGACGCGGTCAAGATGGGCACCACGGTCGCCACCAATGCGCTGCTCGAGCGCAAGGGCGAGCCCACGGTGCTGTTCATCACGCGCGGCTTCCGCGACGCGCTGCGCATCGCCTACCAGAACCGGCCGCGCCTTTTCGACCGGCACATCGTGCTGCCGGAGATGCTGTATGCCGAGGTCTTCGAAGTCGCCGAGCGCGTCGGCGCCCACGGGGACGTGGTCGCGCCTCTGGACGAGGCCGATACTGCCGAAAAATTGAAAACCGCCTACGACAAAGGTTTCCGCTCGATCGCCATCGTCTTCATGCACGGCTACCGTTTCCCGCAGCACGAGTGGAGGACCGAGGCGCTCGCCAGGGCGGCGGGCTTCACGCAGATCTCGGTGTCGCACAAGGTCAGCCCGCTGATGAAGCTGGTCGGGCGCGGCGACACCACGGTAGTGGACGCCTACCTCTCGCCGATCCTGCGCCGCTATGTCGGGCGGGTGGCGGGCGAGCTCGGCGGCGTGCGGCTCATGTTCATGCAATCCAACGGCGGCCTGACCGACGCGCGGCGCTTCCAGGGCAAGGACGCCATCCTGTCGGGCCCCGCCGGCGGCATCGTGGGCGCGGTGCGCACCTCGCTCGCCGCGGGCTTCGGGCGCATCATCGGCTTCGACATGGGCGGCACTTCCACCGACGTGTCGCACTATGCCGGGGAGCTCGAGCGCGAGTTCGAGACCCGGGTGGCGGGCGTGCGCATGCGCGCGCCGATGATGAGCATCCATACCGTCGCCGCGGGCGGCGGCTCGATCCTGCACTTCGACGGCGCGCGCTACCGCGTCGGCCCGGACTCCGCCGGCGCCAACCCCGGGCCGGCGAGCTACCGCCGCGGCGGGCCGCTCACCGTGACCGACGCCAACGTGATGCTGGGCAAGATCCAGCCGCGCTTCTTCCCGGCGGTGTTCGGTCCCCGAGGCGACGCGGTTCTCGATTCGGACGCGGTGCTCGAAGCCTTCAAATCTCTCACGATGAAAATCGGCGACGGCCGCAGCCCCGAGCAGATCGCCGAGGGCTTCGTGCAGATCGCGGTGGGAAACATGGCCAACGCGATCAAGCACATCTCGGTGCAGCGCGGCCACGACGTCACGCAGTACACGCTGTGCTGCTTCGGCGGCGCGGCCGGGCAGCACGCCTGCCTGGTGGCCGATGCGCTCGCCATGCAGCGCGTGTTCATCCATCCGCACGCCGGCGTGCTGTCGGCCTACGGCATGGGGCTCGCCGACCAGGTGGCGATGCGCGAGAAGGCGGTCGAAACGCCGCTGCAGGATTCGCGCGGTCTGGAAGAGGTGGCGCAGCAGCTGGCGCTGGAGGCGCGCAACGATCTCATCGCACAGGGCGTCGCGCCCGCGGCCGTCAAGGTGCTGCGCAGAGCGCATCTCAAATACGAGGGCACCGACACCGCGCTCGTCGTGCCGCTGGGCCCGCTGCCCGAGATGACGCGCCACTTCGAAGACGCCTACCGCAAGCAGTTTTCCTTCCTGATGCCCGGCAAGCCGCTCGTGGCCGAGGCGGTGTCGGTGGAGGCCGTGTCTCCCGGGGAAGCGATCAGCGAGTCGGGGTTCGAGGAAAAGTCCCGAGCCGAGCCGGTCGAGCGCATCCGCATGTTCAGCGGCGGGCGCTGGCACGAGGCGCCGCTGTACCGGCGGGAGGACCTGGGCGCCGGCCAGCGCATCGAGGGCCCGGCAGTCATCGCCGAGGCGAACGCCACCACGGTGGTGGAGCCCGAGTGGCGTGCCGAAGTGACGCCCTTGAACCATCTCGTTCTCGAGCGGAGCGCTCCGAGAAAGGCAGGCGTGGCCGTGGGCACCCGGGTCGACCCGGTGATGCTCGAGATCTTCAACAACCTTTTCATGTCGATCGCCGAGCAGATGGGGCTGCGGCTGCAGAACACCGCCTACTCGGTGAACATCAAGGAGCGGCTGGATTTCTCCTGCGCTCTGTTCGATGCGCAGGGCAACCTGATCGCCACCGCGCCGCACATGCCGGTGCACCTGGGATCCATGGGCGAATCGGTCAAGACCGTCATACGGCTCAATGCCGGCAGCATGAAGCCCGGCAACGTGTACGTGCTCAATGCGCCCTACAACGGCGGCACGCACCTGCCCGATGTGACTGTCATTACGCCAGTCTTCCAGGAAGAAAAAATCCTCTTCTACGTCGGATCGCGCGGCCACCACGCCGACATCGGCGGCATCACTCCCGGCTCGATGCCGCCGGGGTCCAGGGTGGTCGAAGAGGAGGGGGTGCTGATCGACAACTTCCTGCTGGTCGAGCAGGGGCATTTTCGCGACAGGGAGACCGCCGCGCTGCTCGCCTCCGGCCGATACCCGGTGCGCAACCCCCAGCAGAACATCGCCGACCTGCGCGCGCAGGTGGCGGCGAACGAGAAGGGCGTGCAGGAGCTGCGCCGCATGGTCGAGCATTTCGGCCTGGAGGTGGTGCGCGCCTACATGGGGCACGTGCAGGACAACGCCGAGGAGTCGGTGCGGCGCGTGATCGGCGTGCTGAAGGACGGGCAGTTCGTGCTCCCCATGGACTGCGATGCGCTCATCAAGGTGAAGATCACCATCGGTGCGGACCGGCGCAGCGCCACCATCGACTTCGCCGGCACCTCGGCGCAGCTGCCGAACAACTTCAACGCGCCCGCGGCGGTGTGCATGGCCGCGGTGCTGTACGTGTTCCGCACGCTGGTCGACGACGACATCCCGCTCAACGCCGGCTGCCTCAAGCCGCTCGAGGTGTCGATCCCGCAGGGCAGCATGCTCAGGCCGCGCTATCCGGCGGCCGTGGTGGCCGGAAACGTGGAAACCTCGCAATGCATCACCGATGCGCTGTACGGCGCGCTCGGCGTGCTGGCCGCCTCGCAAGGCACCATGAACAATTTCACGTTCGGCAACCAGCGCCACCAGTACTACGAGACGATCGCCGGGGGCTCGGGCGCCGGGCCCGGCTTCGACGGCGCCGACGTGGTCCAGACGCACATGACAAATTCCCGCTTGACCGATCCCGAAGTGCTCGAATGGCGCTTCCCGGTGCGCCTGGAGAGCTTCGAGATCCGGCGCGGCTCGGGCGGCCGCGGGCGCTGGCGCGGCGGCGACGGCGCGGTGCGCAAGCTGCGCTTCCTCGAGCCGATGACCGCGGCGATCCTGTCGAGCCACCGCCTGGTGCAACCGCACGGCATGGCCGGCGGCGAGCCGGGCGCCGCGGGGCGCAACTATGTCCTGCGCGCCGACGGCAGCGCGAGCGAGCTCGGCCCGTTCGACCAGACCGAGATGGCCGCGGGGGATGTATTCGTGTGTGAGAGCCCGGGCGGGGGAGGCTACGGCGCGATAAAATAGCGACAAACAATGAGCCCCAGCGCCATCTACTCGAAGTCGGGCAAGGGAGTCCAGGAAGCCTCCGGGAAGACGAGCCTGCTCAAGCGCGCCGATCGCGCGGTGCTCTCCGCGATCGACGGGCGCGCGAACCTGGGCGAGGTGGCGCAGAAAGTCGGCAAGCCCTTCGACGCAGCCTTCCAGGGGCTCATCGCGCAGCTCGACAAGGACGGCTTCGTGCGCCCGGTCTCCGGCGCGGCGGCCTCGCCCGCCAAGCCGGCGGCGAAGCCGGCCGTTACGGCGTCCAAAGCTCCCCCGAAGGCGGTTGCGCCGCCCGCGGCGGGCGGCGACGATCTGGACTTCACCGGCATCATGACCACGCCGATGAGGAAGGCGCCGGTAGACGACGTGACTGCCAAGCGCGCCAAGGAGCAGGAGGCGGCGCTCTACAAGGCGCGCCAGGAAGCCGAGGCGCGCGCCCAGGAGCAACGCGAGCGCGTGCGCACCGAGATCGAGTCCAAGGCGCGCGCCGAGACCGAAGCCAAGATCCGCGCCGAGACCGAGAAGAAGCTGCGCGAGGAGGCCGAGGCGAAGCTCAAGGCCGAAGCCGAGTCCAAGGCGCGCGCGGCGCGCGAAGCGGCCCTGCGCATAGCCGCCGAAGCGAAGGCCAAGGCCGAAGCCGAAGCGCAGGCGAGAATCGAGGCCGAGCGCAGGGCGCGCGAGGACGCCGTGCCCACGGCGCGCGAGGAGGCCGAGCGCGCGCGCCGCGAGGCCGAGGAGCTGCGCCAGCGCCTCGAGGAGGAG
>CAZJJC010000236.1:0-2450 GCA_964546195.1 uncultured Enterobacteriaceae bacterium
CTTACGCGGATTTACCCTGAGCGAGGCCGACGCGGCCTTGGAGCGCGCCTTGCCAAAAGGCGGGCTCCAACCATCACACTCGGGGAGCACTCCATGGGCCAGCACCGCAGGAAGTTTCTCAAGGCCGGGCTCGCGACCGGCGCCGCCGCCGGCGCGCTCGGTTTTCCGCATATCGCGCGCGCGCAGCAGAAGTTCACCTGGAAGATGACCAGCGCCTACACCAAGGGCGCACCCTTCTACATGGACGGCCCCGGCAGCGCGACCGACCTCGCGAGGCGCATCGAGGCCATGTCGGGCGGGCGCCTGCGCATCCAGGTGTACGGCGCCGGCGAGCTGATCCCGGCCTTCGAGGGCTTCGACGCGGTGCGCTCCGGCACGGTGGAGATGAACCACGCCAACAGCTACTTCTGGACCGGCAAGACCTTCGCCGCGCAGTACTTCACCGCGGTGCCCTTCGGCCTCAACTTCCAGGGCACCAACGGCTGGCTCTACGACGGCGGCGGCATCCGGCTGTGGCACGAGGTGTACGAGCCCTTCGGCATGCTCGCTTTCCCCTGCGGCAATACCGGCGTGCAGATGACCGGCTGGTTCAGGAAGGAGATCAACTCGATCGACGACTTCAGGGGCCTCAAGATGCGCATCCCCGGGCTCGCCAGCCGCGTCTACGCCTCGCTCGGCGTGGACGTGAAGGTGCTGCCCGGCGGCGAGATCTTTCCGGCGCTCGAGCGCGGCGTGATCGACGCCGCCGAGTTCGTCGGCCCGTACCAGGACCGGCGCATGGGGCTGCAGAAGGCGGCCAAGAACTACTACACCACCGGCTGGCACGAGATCGCCACGGTCTCGGAGCTGCTCATCAACCGCGCCGCGTGGCAGAAGCTGCCGGCGGACCTGCAGGCGGTGGTCGAGAACGCCTGCGCGGCGTGCAACGTCATCAGCGAGGCCTGGTGCCAGAGCACCAACGCCGAGGCGATGGAGGACCTGATCAAGAACCACGGCGTGACGGCGCGCTTCCTGCCCGACACGGTGGTGAAGGCCCTGCGCGAGGCCACCAACAAGGTCCTCGCCGAAGCCGTCGCCAAGGATCCAATCACGAAGAAGGTGCACGACTCGTACATGGCCTTCAAGGCGAAGTACGACCGCTGGGCGGGCTACAGCGAGGCGCACTACCACAGCAAGATCCGCGGCGGCTGAGCGAGTTGCAGCGGGGGATCGAGCGCTTCGTCGACGGGGTGGGCCGGGCCGTGTCCTGGCTCGCCCTCGCCATCGTGGTGCTCATGTCGATCAACGTCGTCCTGAGGTATCTCTTCAGCGTCGGCTCGGTGTGGGCGCAGGAGCTCGAGTGGCACCTCCTCGTGCCGCTCATCCTGTTCGGCGCCTCCTACGCCATGCGCCACGGCGAGCACGTGCGCGTGGACATCGTCTATGGAAAGCTGTCGGCGCAGAGCAAGCTGCGGATCGACCTGCTGTCCGCGCTGCTCGTCATCGCGACCTCGGCGCTGTTCATCTGGCTGTCGCTGCACTACGTCGAGCAGGCCTACGTCATCGACGAGGGCTCGGCCGATCCGGGCGGGCTGCCGCACCGCTTCGCGCTGAAGGCGCTCATTCCCCTCGCCTTCGCCCTGCTCCTGCTGCAGGGCATCGCCTCCGCCCTGAAGAGCTGGCACGCGCTGAGAAGCCGTTGAGCGAGCTGCTGCCGATCCTCATGCTGGCGGGCTTCTTCGCGCTGCTCATGGCCGGCGTGCCGGTGGCCCTCACGCTCGCCACCACCGGGTTCGTGTTCGGGTTTCTGGGCTTCGGCATGGGGCTTTTCAACCTGGTGCCGGCGCGCATCTACGGCGTGGTGACGAACTATCTCTTCCTCGCGATACCGCTCTTCGTATTCATGGGCGTGATGCTGGAGAAATCGCGCCTCGCCGAGGACCTGCTCGACGTGGTCGGCCACCTCGCCGGGGGCCTGAAGGGCGGCATGGCGCTGGGCATCATCGCGGTGGGCGTGCTGATGGGCGCCACCACCGGCATCGTCGGCGCCACGGTCATCACGCTGGGCCTGCTCACGCTGCCCACGCTCATCCGCCGCGGCTACGACCCGGGCGTGGCCTGCGGCGCGATCTGCGCCTCGGGCACGCTCGGCCAGATCATTCCGCCGAGCCTCGTGCTCATCCTGCTCTCCGACATCCTGCAGCTCTCGGTGGGGACGCTGTTCGCCGCCGCGGTGATGCCGGGCCTGCTGATCGCCGCGCTCTACTGCGCCTACGTGGTGCTGCTCGGCATGCTGCGGCCGCAGAGGGTGCCGGCGGTGCCCAAGGCCGAGCGCGACGCCCTGCCGATGCTCGAGCTGTGGAAGCGCTTCTTCAAGGTGGTGCTGCCGCCCCTCGCGCTGGTGCTCTCGGTGCTGGGCTCGATCATCGGCGGGGTGGCCGCGCCGACCGAGGCGGCCTCGATGGGCGCGC
>CAZJJC010000237.1:0-9539 GCA_964546195.1 uncultured Enterobacteriaceae bacterium
GATGAACTCCACGCCCTGCACGCCCTCCTCGATCATGTGGTTGAGGGCGTTGCCGCCCGCCCCGCCCACGCCGATCACTTTGATGATCGGTCCCGACACCTGGCTGTCTACGATCTCGAACATTGGTCTTCTCCTTGCCGGTTAGAAATTCCTTTGAAACCACTCCCTCATGCGCGCCAGAACGGCCTTGACCGAGCCGCCCTGGCGCGAAAGCTGTCCGTGCTGCACCTGCGAAGCGCCCTCCAGCAGAAGTCCCACCGCGGTGGCGTAGCGCGGGTTGCGCACCACTTCGGCGAGCCCGCCCTGATATTTCGGCAGCCCGAGGCGCACCGGCATGTGGAAGATCTCCTCGCCGAGCTCCACCATGCCTTCCATCGTGGAGGAGCCGCCGGTGAGGACCACGCCGCTGGACAGCAGCTCCTCGAAGCCCGATTCGCGCAGCACCTGCTGCACCAGCGAGAACAGCTCCTCGGCGCGCGGCTCGATCACCTCGGCCAGCGTCTGGCGCGACATGGAGCGCGGCGCGCGCTCGCCGATGCCCGGCACCTCGATCATCTCGTTGGGGTCGGCGAGCTGGCGCAGCGCCACGCCGTGGCGCGTCTTGATGGCCTCCGCGTCCGCGGTGGGCGTGCGCAGCGCCATGGCGATGTCGTTGGTGATCTGGTCGCCGGCGATCGGAATGACCGCGGTGTGCCGGATGGCGCCGTGGGTGAAGATCGCGATATCGGTGGTGCCGCCGCCGATGTCGAGCAGGCAAGCGCCGAGGTCCTTCTCGTCCTCGGACAGCGCGGCGCGCGAGGAGGCGAGCGGCTGCAGGATGAGGTCGTTGACCTCCAGCCCGCAGCGGCGCACGCACTTGATGATGTTCTGCGCGGCCGACACCGCGCCGGTGACGATGTGCACCTTCACCTCCAGGCGCACGCCCGACATGCCGATCGGCTCGCGCACGTCCTCCTGGCCGTCGATGATGAATTCCTGGCGCAGCACGTGCAGGATCTGCTGGTCCGTCGGGATGTTGACGGCGCGCGCGGTGTCGATGGCGCGCTCGATGTCGAGGCTGCTCACCTCGCGGTCCTTGATCGCCACCATGCCGGTCGAGTTGAAGCTGCGGATATGGCTGCCGGCGATGCCGACGAAGGCCGAGCCGATCTTGCAGTCGGCCATCAGCTCGGCTTCCTCCAGGGCGCGCTGGATGGCCGCGACGGTGGCCTCGATGTTCACCACGACGCCCTTCTTGAGCCCCTTCGACTCGTGCCCGCCCATGCCGAGGACCTCGAGCGAGGCGTCGGGCCGCAGCTCGGCGACCAGGCAGGCGACCTTCGAGGTGCCGATGTCGAGCGCCACGATGAGATCCTTGTTCTCCCGGGCCATCGCGCTCAGCCCTCCAGCCCCGGCACGCGCAGGGCGAAGCCGTTCGGATAACGCAGGTCGACATGCTCGTGCTTCCGGGCGATGCGTCCCAGGGTGCCGGGATAGAGCTCGACGAACTTGCGCAGCCGCGCCTCGGCCACGTCGGCGTCGCGCCCGAGCATGATGTGCAGCCCGCTCGACAGCCGCAGCTGCCAGGCGTAGCGCGGCGTCAGCACCACGCGCTCGAGCTCGACGCCGAGCGGCGCTATGGCCTGCGAGAAGCGCGCATAGCGCTGCATGACCTCGTGCTCGGCGCCCGAGGGCCCGAAGAAAACCGGGAGCGGCTCGCCGGACGTGCCGGTGAGCTTCGCGGAAAATCGCTCTCCGTAGGTGTTGACGAGCGCGCCCTCGCCCCAGCGCGCGAGCGGCACATGCTCCTCCAGCTCGATCTCCAGGCGATCGGGCCAGACGCGCCGCACCGATGCGTGGCGCACCCACGGCAGCCGCTCCAGCGCGGCGCGCAGCTCGGCGGGCGCAAGCACGAAGAAGTTGCCCCCGATGCGGCCCCGCGTGGCTGCCTCGATCTCGGCCCGGGTGGTCTTGTGCAGCGCGTGCGTCACATCGATGCGGGTCACGGCGAACCACGGCGAGCGCACGAGCAGCGCCGCACCCGCGATCGCGAACGCGAGCAGCGCCATTCCGACCAGCACGCCGGCGGCCATGTTCAGGATGCGCGGGTTATCCCACATGGGCGCCTTCCAGTATCCGCAGGCACAGGTCCTCGTACGACAGGCCGACCGCGCGCGCCGCCATCGGCACCAGCGAGTGGTCGGTCATGCCGGGCGAGGTGTTCACCTCGAGCAGATAAGGCCGGCCGCGCCGGTTCAGCATGAGGTCCACGCGCCCCCAGCCGCTGCAACCGAGCGAGCGGAAGGCCGCGAGGCACAGCTCCTGCAGCTCCTGCTCCTTCTTTGCCGGCAGGCCGCAGGGCACGATGTAGCGCGTATCGTCGGCGACGTACTTCGCCTCGTAGTCGTAGAACTCGCGCGGCGTCTCGAGCTTGATGAGCGGCAGCGCCCGCTCGCCCAGGATCGCGCCGGTGAGCTCCACGCCGTCGATGAACTGCTCGGCGATGACGACCGGGTCGTACTTCGCGGCCAGCCGGTAGGCCTGCTCCAGCCTGGCGGCGGCGCGCACCTTGGACATGCCGATGGAAGAACCCTCGCTCGCCGGCTTGACCATCAGCGGCACGCCCAGCTTGCGCGCCGTGATGCGGAAGTTGGTTTGCTCGCCCAGCAGCGCGTAGGCCGGCGTGGCGAGCTTCTCGGCCGCCCACAGGCGCTTGGTGCGCAGCTTGTCCATGGCGAGCGCGGAGGCGAGCACGCCGCTGCCGGTGTACGGGATGCCGAGCCATTCGAGGATGCCCTGCACCGTGCCGTCCTCGCCGAAGCGCCCGTGCAGGGCGATGAACACGCGCGAGAACTTTTCCTTTACAAGGTCTTCGAGACTACGCTCAGCGGGATCGAAAGGCAGCGCATCGACGCCGCGGCTGCGCAGCGCCTTCAGCACCATGCCGCCGCTTTTCAGCGAGACTTCGCGCTCGGCCGACTTGCCGCCGAGCAGCACGGCGACCTTGCCGAAATGCGTGCCTGCATTCATGCCGGCTCCCCCACGATGCGCACCTCGGGAATGAGCTCGACGCCGGTCTTGTCGAGCACAATCCTCTTGGCTTCAAGGATCAGCCACTCGATATCCGCCGCGCTCGCGGCGCCGTCCGGATTGACGATGAAGTTGGCGTGCTTCTCCGAGATGCGCGCGCCGCCGCGTTGCAGTCCTTTCAGCCCGCAGGCTTCGATCAGGCGCGCGGCGTGCTCGCCCGGCGGGTTGCGGAACACGCTGCCGGCATTGGGCAGCTGCAGCGGCTGCGTGGCGATGCGCCGGGCGAGCAATTCCTTGATGCGCGCGCGCGAGGCATCCCCGTCGCCCGGCTGCAGCCTGAAATACGCGCCGACGAACCATTCCTCCCCGGGAAAACGGCAATGGCGGTAGGCAATCTCGAACTCGCCGCGCGCCCTTTCATGCAGCTCACCGCTGCGGTCGACCGTCACGGCGCGCGCCGCGATGTCCCAGGTCTCGGCGCCGTAGCAGCCGGCGTTCATGGCGAGCGCGCCGCCCACGGTGCCGGGGATCCCCGCCATGAACTCGCCGCCGGCAAGATGGTTGAGCGCCGCGAAGCGCGCCACCTTCGGGCTCGCCACGCCGGCGTGCGCATAGATCATCCCGTCGCGCAGCGCCGGGGCGAGCTTCGCCTGGTGCGTCAGGATCACCGTGCCGCGGAAACCGCCGTCGCGCACCAGCAGGTTGGATCCCAGGCCGACGAACAGCACGGGTTCTTCAGGGGGGAGCGTCTTGAGGAACGTGCAGAGATCTTTCACGTCCTTCGGCACAAAGAAGCGCTCCGCCCGTCCGCCGGCGCGCCAGCTCACGTGTCGCGCCATCGGCTCCTTGAAATGAAGGGATTCGGCCATGTTCATGCCAGCTGGGCGGCCACATTGCCGATGGAGCCCGCGCCCATGGTGAGCACCACGTCGCCGTCGCGCGCCACCCGGCGGATCGCCTCGGGCATCAGCGCGATGTCCTCGACGAACACCGGCTCGACCGCGCCGGCGACCCGCAGCGCGCGGGCGAGCGAGCGGCCGTCGGCCGCGACGATGGGCGCTTCCCCGGCCGCGTACACCTCGGCAAGCAGCAGCGCGTCGGGCGTCGAGAGCACCTTGACGAAGTCCTCGAACAGGTCGCGCGTGCGCGAATAGCGGTGCGGCTGGAACGCGAGCACGATGCGCCGTCCCGCAAAGGCGCCGCGCGCCGCCTCCAGCGTCGCCGCCATTTCCGCCGGATGGTGGCCGTAATCGTCGATCAGGGTGAAGCGCCCGCCGGCGGCAAGCGCGATGTCGCCATAGCTCTGGAAACGGCGGCCGACGCCGTGGAACTCGGCCAGCGCCTTCAGCATCTCGGCGTCCTTCACGCCGAGCTCCGTGCCCACGGCGATCGCCGCGAGGGCGTTGCGCACGTTGTGGTGGCCCGGAAGGTTCAGCGTGACCTCGAGCGGCGCGGCCTTTTCCCGGTGTGCGCGAAAGCGCATGCGGCCCGCGTCGTGGCGGATCGCCTCGGCGCGCACCGCGGCGTCGCGGCTGGTGCCGTAGGTGATGACCGGCTTGGCGAGCGCCGCGGCGATCGCCCGCACGTGGGCGTCGTCGGCGCACAGGATCGCGCTGCCGTAGAAAGGCAGGTTCTGCAGGAACTGCACGAACGCAGCTTTCAGCTTCTCGAAATCATGGCCGTAGGTGCCCATGTGGTCGGCGTCGATGTTGGTCACGACGGCCATCACCGGCTGCAGGTGCAGGAAGGAGGCATCGGACTCGTCGGCCTCGACCACGATGAAGTCCCCGGCGCCGAGCCGCGCATTCGAGCCGGCGGCGATCAGGCGGCCGCCGATCACGAACGTCGGATCGAGGCCGCCTTCGGCCAGCACGCTTGCGACCAGGCTGGTGGTGGTGGTCTTGCCGTGCGTGCCGGCGATGGCGATGCCCCGCTTGAGGCGCATCAGCTCCGCGAGCATCAGCGCGCGCGGCACGAGCGGAATGCGCTGCTCGCGCGCCGCGGCCAGCTCCGGGTTGTCGGCCTGCACCGCGCTGGACACGACGACGGCGTCCGCGCCGTTCACATGCTGCGGCTTGTGATTCATCGAAATGCTCGCGCCCTGGCCCGCGAGGCGCCGGGTCGCCGCGTTCTCGGCGAGGTCGGAGCCGCTCACCTCGTAGCCCAGGTTCAGCAGCACTTCGGCAATGCCGCTCATGCCCGAGCCGCCGATCCCCACGAAATGGATGTGCCTGACCTTGTGCTTCATAGGGCTCTCATTTCGCCAACGCCATGCAGCGCTGCGCGACGAGGCGCGCCGCCTCGGGCTTGCCCAGCGCGCGCGCCCTCCTTGCCATCTCCAGCAGCCTGGCGCGGTCGAGCGACCCGATCAGCCCCGCGAGCTTCTGCGCGCTGAGCTCCTTCTGGGGCAGGAGGACCGCGGCGCCGGCCTCTGCGAGGAAGCGCGCGTTCGCGCTCTGGTGATCGTCGACCGCGAAAGGAAACGGCACCAGGATGCTCGCCATGCCGCCGGCGGAAAGCTCGGCGATGGTGACGGCGCCGGCACGGCAGATCACGAGGTCGGCCTCGGCATAGCGCCTCGCCATGTCGTCGATGAAGGGCAGCAGCTCGCCCCGTACGCCGGCCTCTTCATAATGCCTTTTGAGAGCCTCCAGGTGCTTCTCGCCGGACTGGTGCACCACCTCGGGTCGAGGAGAAAGCAACGCGAGCGCTTTGGGCATCGCTTCGTTCAGCGCCTGCGCGCCCAGGCTTCCGCCCACGACCAGCACGCGCAGCGGTCCCGCCCTTCCCCGGAAGCGATCTTCCGGAGGCGCGATGGCGGCGATCTCGGCCCGCACGGGGTTGCCGATCCACTCTGCGCGCTTGAGCGCGCCGGGGAAGGCGACCATCACCTTGTCGCTGACGCTCGAGAGCACCCGGTTGGCCAGGCCGGCGATCGCGTTCTGCTCGTGCAGCGCGAGCGGCCGGTTGAGGAGCGAAGCCATCATGCCGCCGGGAAAGGCGACGTAGCCGCCCAGGCCCAGCACCACGTCCGGACGGATGCGGCGCAGGTGGCGCGCGCTTTCCCAGAAGGACAGCAGCAGGTTGGCCGGCAGCGCCAGCTTGTGCAGCAGGCCCTTGCCGCGTGCCGCGTGCGCCCGGATCCAGGCGGTCTTGTAGCCCCGCGGCGGCACCAGGCGCTCCTCCATCCCGCCGCGCGCGCCCATCCACACCACGTCCCAGCCCGCGGCGCGCATCTCGTCGGCCACGGCGAGGCCCGGGAAGATATGCCCGCCGGTCCCGCCCGCCATGATCAAGATGGTCTTCAAGCGATGAGACCCCGCGTGAGCTGCCGGTTTTCCCAGTCGATGCGCAGGAGAATGGCGAGCGCGACGAAATTAACCACCAGCCCGGTTCCGCCGTAGCTCATGAGCGGCAGCGTCAGGCCCTTGGTGGGCAGCAGGCCCATGTTGACGCCCATGTTGATGAGCGCCTGCAGGCCGATCCAGATGCCGATGCCCTGCGCCGCGAGCGCGGCGAAATGGCGCTCGTGCTGGGTGGCCTGGCGGCCGATGGCGAAGGCACGCGCGACGATCCAGACGAAGCAGCCGATCACCAGCGCGACGCCGGCGAAGCCCAGCTCCTCGGCGATCACCGCGAGCAGGAAGTCGGTATGCGCCTCGGGCAGGTAGAGCAGCTTCTCCACGCTCGCGCCCAGCCCCACGCCCAGCCACTCGCCGCGGCCGAAGGCGATGAGCGAGTGCGACAGCTGATAGCCGCGGCCGAAGGCGTCGGCCCAGGGGTCCATGAAGCCGAAGATGCGCTGCGTCCGGTACGGCGAGGACAGCACCAGCAGCGCGAAGCCCACGGCCAGCATTCCCAGCAGCGCGGCGAAGTGCCGCCCGTTCATGCCGCCGAGGAACAGCAGGCCGAAGGCGCTCACCGCGATCACCACGAAGGCGCCGAAATCCGGCTCGCGCAGCAGCAGCCATGACACCAGCAGCATCACGCCGAGCATCGGCAGCAGGCCCTTCTTGAAGCGCTTCATCACGGCGTGCTTGCGCACGGTGTAATCGGCGGCGTACAGCACGGCGGCGAGCTTCATCACCTCGGAGGGCTGCAGGCTCGCCATCGGGATGTCGAGCCAGCGGCGCGCGCCGTTCACCTCGCGGCCGATGCCGGGAAGCAGCACGAGAACGAGCAGGACGACGCTGCCGGCGAACAGCCACGGCGCGGCAAGCTGCCACAGCCGCACCGGCACGAGGAACACGGCGATCGCCGCCGCCAGCGCCGCGCCGAGGTATACCCCGTGGCGCGCGAGATACCAGAGGGCGTTCTGGCCGGTAAAGCGGCTCGCCTCCGCGGTCGCGATGGAAGCCGAATACACCATCACCAGGCCGGTCGCGGCGAGCAGCAGCGCCGCCCACGCGAGCGAGCGGTCGTACTCGGCGCTGGGCGCGTTGCGCGCGAACACGTAAGTCTGGCTCATGCCGGCAGCCCCCGCACTGCCGCGGCGAACACCTCGCCCCGATGCCGGTAATCGCGGAACATGTCGAAGCTGGCGCAGGCCGGCGACAGGAGCACGGCATCGCCGGGCGCCGCATGGCGCGCTGCCCTCGCCACCGCGTCCTCCAGCGAGGCGCAGCGCTCGGTCGGCAACCCGGCGAGCGCCTTTTCGATCAGCGGGGCATCACGGCCGATAAGCAGGCTTTTTCTCACGCAGCGCTTTGCCGCGCCGTTGAGCGGGGAGAAATCCTGGCCTTTCCCGTCTCCCCCGAGGATCAGGACCACCGGCCGCGCCAGTCCCTTGAGCGCGGCGAGGGTCGCGCCCACATTGGTGCCCTTGGAATCGTCGTACCAATCGACGCCGCGCCGGGTGGCGACGAGCTGCAGGCGATGCGGCAGGCCTGCGAAGGTTCTCAGTCCCTGCGCCATTGCATCGAGCGGCACGGTAGTGTTCGCGAGCGCGCAGGCGGCCAGCGCATTCAAGACGTTATGAGCGCCGTGGATCTTCAGCTCGGACACGGCGACGAGCGGCTGCGGGCCGCGCCGCAGCAGGCCGTTCACCACGCCGAAGTCCTGCGCCGAGGGCGGCGCGTCCAGGCCGAAAGTGACGCTGCGCGCGTCCGGGGCCGCCATGGCGAGCGAGCGCGGATCATCGCGGCTCAGCACCTGCATGCCCGCGCCGAGGAAAATGCGCGCCTTGGCGGCGGCGTACTCGTCGAGGCCCGCATAGCGATCGAGATGGTCTTCGGCGAGGTTGAGCATCGCCGCCGCCTCCGCGCGCAGCGACCAGGTCGTCTCGAGCTGGTAGCTCGAGAGCTCGAGCACCCACGCCGCGGGCGGCGCGGAGCGCTGCATCGCCGCCTCGAGCACCGCCGGGCCGATATTGCCGGCGACTTCGCAGTCCACTCCCGCGGTTCGCAGCAGATGCCCGGTGAGCGACGCGACGGTGGTCTTGCCGTTGGTGCCGGTCACCGCGAGCACCTTGCTTTCGTTCTGCCACGCGAACAGCTCCACGTCGCCCAGCACCGGCGTGTGCCTCCGGACGGCTTCGCGGATCACGGGCTCGTCGAGCGACAGGCCGGGACTGACGCAGACCAGATCGATTCCCTCCAGCAATTCATTCTTGAAACCCCCCGTGCGCAGCTCGCCCGCGTAGTCCCTGGCTCTGGGAGGAGCTGCGCGCGTGTCGGCCACGCGCGGGGTGGCGCCCCGGCGCTCGACCCAGCGCGCGAGCGACAGCCCGGTGTCGCCCAGGCCCAGGACCAGGACCCGCGCCCCTTTGAGCTCGCGCGGGTCCGGTCTGCGCAAAAGCGAAAACGGCGGCTCGCGCATCATCTGAGCTTGAGCGTCGACAGGCCGAACAGCACCAGCATCATGGTGATGATCCAGAAGCGCACCACGACCTGGCTCTCCTTCCAGCCCTCGAGCTCGTAGTGGTGGTGCAGCGGCGCCATGCGGAAGATGCGCTTGCCGCCGGAGTACCTGAAGTAAAGCACCTGGATCATCACCGACAGGGTCTCGGCGACGAACACGCCGCCCATGATGAACAGCACGATCTCCTGCCTGACGATCACGGCGATCGTGCCGAGCGCCGCGCCGAGCGCGAGCGCCCCCACGTCGCCCATGAACACCTCCGCGGGATAGGCGTTGAACCAGAGGAAACCCAGCCCGGCGCCCGCGAGCGCGCCGCAGATGACGGCCAGCTCGCCGGCGCCCTGGATGTAGGGCAGGCCGAGGTACTTGGAGAACACCGCGTGCCCCGCCACATAGGCGAAGATGCCGAGCGCGCCGCCGATCATCACGGTGGGCATGATCGCCAGCCCGTCGAGCCCGTCGGTGAGGTTGACCGCGTTGGAGGTGCCGACGATGACGAAGAAGGTGAGGGCGACGAAGCCGACGATGCCCAGCGGATAGGCGATGTGCTTGAAAAACGGCACGATCACCTGGTTGAGCGCCGGCATGCTCTGCGAGAGATACCCGAGGTAGATGGCCGCCGACAGGCCGATCATCGATTGCCAGAAGAACTTGGCCTTCGCCGACAGGCC
>CAZJJC010000238.1:0-14322 GCA_964546195.1 uncultured Enterobacteriaceae bacterium
TCGATGCACTTTTTGGCGATGCGCATCGCCTCCGCCGGGGCGCCCAGGATGGCCTTGGCGATCTTGTCGATCTCCTCGTCGGGATCGCCCGAGATGCGCGAGACCAGTCCGGCGAGCCGGGCTTCCTCCGCCGTCAGCCGCCGGCCGGTGAACATCAGGTCCTTGGCGAGGCGCTTGCCCAGCACGCGCGGCAGGCGCTGGGTGGCGCCCACCGTGCCGCGCTGCGCTTCGGGCGTGCCGAACACCGCGTCGGGCGTGGCGACGATGAAGTCGCACGCAGCCGCGATCTCCACGCCCGAGCCGAGCGCCGTGCCGTGCACCACCGCGATCGCCGGCATCGGCAGCGCCTCGAGCGCTTCGTAGGCGGCGTAGCCCTTCATGCGCCGCGAGCGCACCTGGTCCTGGCTCATGCCGGCGCGCTCCTTCACGTCCGCCCCGGCGCAGAACACCGGACCGCTGCCTTTCAAGAACACCACCTTGACGCTCTCATCCGCCGCGGCCGCCAGCGCAGCCGCCCGCAGCTCTTCGCACATCTGCAGGTTGAGCGCATTGCGCGCCTCGGGGCGATCCAGCGTGAGGGTCGCCACGCCACCCTCGACGGAGAACCGAACGGTCATTTCAGCTCCGCGAGAATCCTGGCGGTGTGCTCCCCGAGGGTCGGCGGCCGCCCGATCTCGGGGTTATCCCAGCCGAGGAACCTGTACGGCAGCGCGAGCGCCTTGAATTCGCCCACGCCGGGGTAGTCGAAGCTGCCCACGAGCCTGCGCGCGCGCACATGCGGGTCGGCGAGGATCTCGGCCACGTCGTTGACCGGCCCCACCGGAACGTCCGCCTCGTCCAGCTTCTGCAGGAGCTGCGGACGGTCCAGGCCATCGATGGCTCCAGTAAGGACCTGCATGATCTCCTGGCGTTTCGCCACCCGGATTTCATTGGAAGGAAAAGCCGCGCCCCATTGCTCGACCCCGAGCGCCCGGCACAGCGGCATCCAGTGCTGGTCGCTTGCGGTGATGTGCGCGAACCTGCCGTCGCGGCAGCGGAAGGTGGCGGAAGGCACGCGCCCGGGGTGCTCGGTGCCCAGGCGCGGCGGCACTTCGCCGAGCGCGAAGTAGCGCGCCGCGGCCAAGGTAAGGAGGGCCACTTGGCCGTCCAGCATGGAGAAGTCGACGTGGCAGCCTTTGCCGCTGCGCTCCCGGCCGGCGATCGAGGCGAGGATCGCGATTGCGACCCAGAGCCCGGAGGTGAGATCGGCCACCGGCAGGCCGGGCTTCACCGGGCCGCCGCCGCGCTCGCCGGTAAGGCTCATGAGGCCGCCCATCGCCTGGAACACCGTGTCGTAGCCCTTCTTGTGCGCATAGGGCCCGCTCTGCCCGAAGCCGGTGCAGGACACGTAGACGAGCCTCGGATTGAGAGATGAGAGCGTCGCAAAGTCCAGACCGTATTTCCCCAACGTGCCCACCGGAAAATTTTCGACCAGTACGTCCGCCTTCTCCGAGAGTCTCCTGATAACGTTCCTACCTTCGGCGGAGCGCAGGTCGACGGCGATGGACTCCTTGGAGCGGTTGCAGGCGAAATAGTAGGCGCTGTCCTTCGCGAGCTGCGGCTCGAAGCCGCGCGTCTCGTCGCCGCCGCCGGGCTGCTCGACCTTGATCACGCGCGCGCCGAGCTCGGCGAGGATCATCGAGGCGAACGGGCAGGCGAGCACCCGCGACAAATCCAGGATCGTCAGGTGTTCGAGAGGTTTCATTGTTTTGAGAATCCCCTCATGCGAACGTTTGTTGCGCGCGCGCGCTCCAGCGCCGGCCCGAGCGCGAGGTCGGCCACCTCGTGGAACAGGCGCTTGGTCTCGGCCATCGCGGGACGCGCGACGGCCGCGAGCTTTTCAGCCAAGGTAAACGCCTCGGGAAGAAGCGCTTCCGGTGAAACTACCTTATTCACCATTCCCATCCGCAGCGCCTGGGCCGCATCGATCGGCTCGCCGAGCGCGACCAGCTCGAAGGCCGCCTTGCGCCCCACCTGGCGCACCAGGTTGGCCATCACGAACGCCGCCACGATGCCGTGCTTCGCCTCGGGATAGCCGAGCTTCGCGCCCTGCGCCATCACCGCCATGTCGCCTGCGATCGCCAGGCCTGCGCCGCCGCCCATCGCGGCGCCGTTGATGGCCGTAACGATCGGCTTCGAGATCCTGGAGAAAATGAGATGAAGCTGCATGGTGAGCTCGGCACGCTTCTCTGCGGCGCCTGGATCCTGCAGCCCTTTGAACTCCGACAGGTCCGCGCCCGCGCAGAATCCCGGCCCCGCCCCGGTAAGCACGACACAGCCGACCGAATCCTCCCGGTCGGCTGCGCTGAGCGCCGCAAGCAGCTTTTCCGTCAGCTCCGAGTTGAGCGCGTTGCGCTTCTCCGGGCGGTTCATCGTGAGGATGCGGACCGCGCCGCGGTTTTCGATCAGCAGGCTCATAGGGCCGCCAGCCGCCTTCTGGCCTCTTCGACCTCGGCCACCAGCCGCCGCATCACTTCGGCCGCCGGCAGGATCTCCTCGACCAGCCCGACGCTCTGGCCGGCCTCGACCTTGCCCCATTCCACGTCGCCTTCGAGCGCGGCCTGTTTCAGTGAAGCGCTCTTGAGTAACGCATCCAGCTCAACAACCGAGGCACCGGCGCGCTCCGCCTTCTCGTACTTCTCGGAAAAGGCGTTCTTCAGTTGCCGGATCGGCAGGCCGCCGCGGCCGACCAGGGTGGTCTGGTGCACGTCGGCGGCGAGCACGGCGCGCTTGTAGTTCTCGTGCACGCTCGCCTCGGGGGTGGCGATGAAGCGCGTGCCGAGCTGCACCGCATCGGCGCCCAGCGCGAGCAGCGCGGCGATGCCCGCGCCGTCGGCGACCCCCCCGCTCGCCACCACCGGAAGCTCGACCGCCTTCACCACCCGGCGCACCAGCACCAGCGTGCCGACTTCCGAGGGCGGCGGGTGCCCGCCCGCCTCGTTGCCGTCGACCACCAGGGCGTCCACGCCGGCCGCTTCGGCTTTCTTCGCGTGCTCCACCGAGGCGACCACGTGCAGCCACTTGCTGCCAACGGCGCAAAAGCGCGCCAGGTGCTCGCGCGGCCCGCCTTGCGAGGCGACCATCACCGGGATGCGCGCCTCGTACGCAATGTCGAGGAGCTGCGCGGCGCGCGGGCTGTTGAGCGGAATATTCACGCCGTAGGGTTTTTGCGTCCCGGCCCGGATCGCCGCCAAGGCAGTTCTAAAATCTTCCGGCCGCATCGGCCCGGCGGCGATGACCCCCATGCCGCCCGCATTCGACACGGCGATGACGAGCGGCGCGTTCGACGAGGCCCAGCTCATCGCCGCCTGGAAGATCGGGTGCTCGATGCCCAGCATCTCGGTGATGCGGGTCTTCATTTCTTTTCCTGCTGGATGAAGTCCCGCGCCCGGCCGGCGAGCTTCGCAAGAGCGCTCTCGAACGCCGTCTTCTCCTCCTTCGTGAGGCAGCGGCGAAAGGCCTGGTCACGCTCCTCGGCGGCGCCGATGAGCCCCTCGTACAGCTTGCGGCCGCTCTTGCTCAGAGCGAGGCGTACGCCGCGCGCGTCGTCCGCATCGGCGGCGCGCAGCACCAGCTTGCGCCGCGTGAGGCCCGACACCACGCGGCTCATCTGGCTCTTGTGGATGCCTGCGGCATGCGCGAGGTGGTTGAGCGACAGCGGCTCGGCGACCGCGCCGAGCAGCGCGATGGTGCGCCACTCCCACAGGCTCACGCCGAACTGCCGGCGGTAGCGCAGCTCGGCGCCGCGCGAGAGCAGGTTCGCCACCACGTGCAGGCGGTACGACAGCAGGTCGCGTATCGCGGTCATCAATCCTCGAAGAACGGGGTTTCGCCCTCGCCCCGCAGGCGGATGTCGAAACGGTAGCGGTGCGCGCCTTCCCTTTTCGCCACCAGCCTTTCGGGTGCTGCCACGCTCTTCAGTACCGCATCGTCCGCCTGGTCGAAGTACATGACGGTGTGCAGCTGGCGCATCAGGCCGGAATAGAGAAGCAGGAAGTTGATATGCGGTGCCCTCCCTTGCCTGGCGCCCGGTTTGATAGTTCGAAAAACATAGACCCCTTGAGCATCGGTCGCAGCGCGCCCCCAGCCGAAGAACGCCGGGTTGTCGTAGCGCCCCTGCGCGTCGGCCTGCCAGATCTCGAGCACCAGGTTGTCGAGCGGCCTGCCGTCGAGCTGCGCCACGCGGCCGGTGACCTCGATCGGCTCGCCGGGCACCTGCCTGCCGTCGAGCTGCGTGAGGTCGTTCGCACCCTCGGCGAATTCGCGCGGGAAGAAAGGGCCAAGGGTCATCTCGGCCGTCGGCACCAGGCGCTTCATGGCATGCCGGGCGCGGCGCCGGCGCCGCGCACCACGAGCTGGTATTCGTAAGCGAGCAGGTGCTCTTCGGGAACGAGGCGCGCGATGCAGCGCTGCCGCGCTTCGGGGTCGCGCACCGCGTTCAGGATAGCGTCGTGCTCGTTGAGCGGCTCGCCGGGAAAGAACATCTGGGTCACCAGGCGCGACAGCCAGACGCGGCCCCACACCGAGAAATGCACATGCGGCGGGCGCCACCAGCCGCCGGTGCCGGGCACCGGATAGGCCGCCGGCTTGATGGTGCGCAGCTCGATCCGGCCGGCGTCGTCCGCCACCATGCGCGCCGCGCCGTAGAAGTTCGGGTCGGCCGGCGCGTCGTTGTCGTCGTTCGGGTGGATGTACTTGCCGGCGGCGTTGCAATGCCAGATCTCGAGGAGCGCGCCGGGCACCGGAGCGCCGTCCTCGTCGACTACGCGCGCGCGGATCTGGATCAGCTGGCCGATGGCGCGCCTGGCGCCGTAGCCGGCGAGGTCGCCGCGCACCGGCGCCAGGCGCCGGGTCAGGCCGCGCGGGCCGGTGAGCTCCGAGGCGCCGTGCGGGCGGCGCGCCGGGGGCTGCGCCGGCCAGCGCTGCGCAGTCTGCGCATAGCCCGCCACCACGCCCTCGGACTGGGTGCGCGGGTCCCGCGCGGGTATCACGTAATCCACGTTGACACCGTAAAGCAGATTAGTTGATACTGTCAACCATGGCCGCCGTGACGCTGTGCGAGTGCTTCGCGCGCGACGGGCTGCAGCACGAGCCCGCCTTCGTGCCCACCGCCACCAAGCGCGCCCTGGTGGAGCGCTTCGCCGCGCTGGGCTTCAGCCGCGTGGAAGCCACCTCGTACTCCAGCCCCAAGGTCGTGCCGCAGTTTTCCGACGCTTCAGAGCTGTTGAAAAGCCTTTCAAGGAAGGCGACTACTTATTACAAGGCAACCTGCGCCAATGTGAAGGCGGTGGAGCGCGCGCTCGCCGACCGCGACGCTGGCTACGGCGCGAGCGAGATCAGCCTGCTCGCCTCGGCCACCGTGGCGCATACGCAAAAGAACCTCAACCGCACGCGCGCCGAGCAGTGGCGCAACATCGCCGAAATGGCGGCCGCCGCGAAGGGGCGCTTTCGCCTCGTCGGCACCATTTCGGTCGCCTTCGGCTGCCCGTTCGAGGGCAAGGTCGAGCCCGCCGCCGTGGTTTCGGACGTGGCGCGCTTTCTCGATCTCGGGGTCGAGCACATCGCGCTCGGCGACACGATCGGCGTAGCCACGCCAAGGACCGTCAAGGCGATGTTCGAAAGGCTCGAAGGCCAGAAGCTCGTTCCTATCGCCCACTTCCACGACACGCGCGGCACGGGACTGGCGAACTGCGTCGCCGCCTACGAGGCGGGCGTGCGCCATTTCGACTCGTCTTTCGGCGGCGTCGGCGGCCATCCGGCGAAGGTCAAATACGGCGGCGGCCACACCGGCAACGTATGCACCGAGGACCTGGTGAACCTGTTCGAGTCGATGGGCATCGCCACGGGCATCGACCTCGACGGCCTGCTCGCCGCCGCGCAGCTCTGCGAGCAGGCGCTCGGGCGCGAGCTGCACGGGCGCGTCACGCGCAGCGGGCTCAACCCATTGCTCGCCTGAAGTACGTCCACACGCACTCCATGCGGCTCGCCTCGGGGCGCGAAGCGCTGGTGACGCGCGTGCTGGCGGACGACGGGACCACGGGCTTCGGCTTCAGCTTCCAGCTCGACGGCACCGAGGCCCGGCACATGGCGCTCTACCACGCCGGGCTGCGCGGCGAGCGGCCGCGCATCACGCCGGTGCTCGGCCACCCGTGGGAAACCGCCTTCGTTTCCGGACACGAGATTCCCTGGACGTTCGAGGAAGGCTTCTCGCTCCTGCGCTGGTTGCCCTAAGATTGCCTTCCTTGAACGGAGGCGACATGGGCAAGATGGTCAGCTTCAAGCGCCCGGACGGGCAGAGCATCGACGGATATCTGGCTGAGCCGGCGCAAGGCGCCAAGGCGCCGGGCGTCGTGGTGATCCAGGAATGGTGGGGGCTGACCGACCAGATCAAGGGCGTCGCCGAGCGCCTGGCCAAGGCGGGCTACCGCGCGCTGGTGCCCGATCTGTATCGCGGCAAGGCCACGCTCGAGGCGAAGGAAGCCGAGCACCTGATGGGCAAGCTGAACTTCGGCGACGCCGCCGGCCAGGACGTGCGCGGCGCCGTGCAGCATCTGAAATCCTCGGGCAGCGCCAAGGCGGGCGTGACAGGGTTCTGCATGGGCGGCGCGCTCACGCTGCTCGCCGCGGTGAACGTTCCCGAGGCCGACGCCTTCGTGGCCTGGTACGGCTTTCCGCCGCTGGAGTACGTCGACGCCTCGAAGATCAAGGCGCCGCTGCTCGGCCACTACGCCACCGACGACCAGTTCTTCCCGATCGCCAAGGTGGACGAGCTGGAGAAGAAGCTGCGCGAGGCCAAGGTCAAGTTCGAGCTCCACCGCTACCAGGCAAAGCACGCCTTCGCCAACGAGGAAGCCAACGAGCGCAATCTTCCGCCGCTCGAGTACAACCCGCAGGCCGCCGAGCTGGCCTGGAAGCGCACCCTGGAGTTCCTCGAGCGGCATTTGAAGCATTGAAGATGAAGGCGTTCGGGCCATTCATGCCGCGAGTCGGGTCGAACGCGAAACCTCGCGCAGCAGCAGCAGCGCAAGCAGGGCCACGCCGATCGACATCGCCGCGCTGATGACGGCGGTCAGCTCGAAGGCGTGGACGTAGGCTGCGCGGGCGCTGTCGAGGAGCGCCGCGCCGAGATGCTCGGGAAGCTGCGCCGCCACCGCGACGGCGCCGCCCAGCGTGTCGCGCGCCTCGGGCACGGCATCGGCCATGGCGCCGCGGTAGGCCGCGGTGACCACGCTGCCGAGCAGCGCGATGCCGAGCGCCCCGCCGAACTCCGAGCTGGTCTCGGAAATCGCCGACGCCGCCCCCGCGCGCTCGGGCGGCACGGCGCCGAGCACGAGGTCGGTCGTCAGCGTGACTACCGGGCATACGCCGAGCGAGAGCACCACCGACCCGGCGACGAGCAACGCCAGGTCGGATGCGCCGTTGTCGACCAGGGTGAGCACGACGAAGCCCGCCGCCGCGCACGCCATGCCGCCCGCGATGACATAGGCCGGCCGCACCCGCCGCACGATCGCCGGGGTCAGCATCGAGCCGGCGACAAAGGCGAGCGCCGAGGGCAGGCCCCACAGCCCCGCCTGCAGCGGCGAGAGCCCCAGCACCGACTGAAAGTACTGCGCGATGAACAGGAACACCGCGAAGATCACGCAGAAGCCCAGCATGTTGGTGGCGATGGCGGCGCTGAAGGCCGGCGCGCGGAAGAGGTGCAGGTCGATGAGCGGGTCGCTCAGCGTGCTCTGCCTGCGCACGAACAGCACCCCGACCGCGAAGCCCAGGCCGATCGTGAGGAAGGCGGGCATGGAAGCCCCCTGCTCGGCGATGCGCTTCAGGCCGTAGATCACGGCCAGCACCGCGACCAGCGACTGCGCAGCGCTAAGGATGTCCAGGCGCCCGGCGTGCGGGTCGCGGAACTCCGGCAGCAGCAGCGGGCCGAGCGCGAGGAGCAGCAGCATCACCGGCACGTTGATGAGGAACACCGAGCCCCACCAGAAATACTCGAGCAGCACGCCGCCGATCACCGGGCCGATGGCAGCGCCGGCCGAGTAGCTCATCACCCATACGCTGATCGCCACGGTGCGCTGCTGGGGGTCGAGGAACATGTTGCGGATGAGGGACAGGGTCGAGGGCGCGAGCGTCGCCGCGGCGACGCCGAGCAGCGCGCGGCTGGCGATCAACGTCGGGGGGCTGGGCGAGAACGCGGCGAGCACCGAGGCGGCGCCGAAGGCGGCGGCGCCGATCATCAGCAGCCTGCGCCGGCCGATGCGGTCGCCCAGCGTGCCCATCGTGATGAGGCACCCGGCCACCATGAAGCCGTAGATGTCCACGATCCACAGGAGCTCCGCGCTGCTCGGCTTCAGATCCGCGCTGAGCGCCGGCACCGCGAGGTTCAGCACCGTGAGGTCCATCGAGTAGAGCATGCATGGCAGGGCGATCACGGCGAGCCCTATCCATTCGCGGCGCGTCGCCCGCGGGCGATTCATGTCTTCCATGATGCAAAGTCGACGCTGGCCGGCTAATCCTTACCGGCAATCGCGATCGCATCGCGCGTGTCGGCGAGCAGCTCGCCGTTGAACCTCACCTGCACGCGCTGGCCTGCTGGCTTGGCAGTGAGGCGATGCTCAGGATGCTGCTTGTATCCGGGACCGCTATTGGTGCTCATGAGGTTCTCCTTCGAGGATTCGCTTCGCAGCCTGCAGGTCGCGCATCACCCATTCTGCGTCGGCGGCGAACTTGTCGTCCGTCACGTCCTGCTGGCGGAAAATTGTGAGCACGAGCTCGCAGCCCGGTTCCTTGGGCACGACGCGCAGCGGAACGTAGACCGACACGCCGCGCGGCAGCATCACCGAGTGATCGAGCACGCCGAAAGAATTGCGCTCGGAAAAGCACAGCTTCGCCGGCCCTTCGGGCGTCTCGGCGATCCATTCGCCGTCGATCTTGCGCAGCGCCGTGCCGAGCCCCGATGCCCACTTCGGAAAGTTCTCGGGCAGCGAAAGGAACTCGTACGCCTCGGCGGCCGGGCGCGCGATCGAGACGCTGACGGTTCTGGACGCACCCATCGCTAGTCGACCAGCGAACCGCATGTCAACCGGCGGCGACGGGGTCTTGGGCGTAGCGGTCGTGGTGCCTCACCCAGGCCATCGTGAAGGAGAGGCCTTCCTCGTCGCGGCCCTTGGGTGCAAGGTCGAGCCAGTTGTAGGCGCCGATCAGCAAGTCGAGGCCGCGCGTGTACGACGAATAGGTGTGGAAGACGGCGCCCGAGGCGTCCCTGCAGAATGCGCTGACGCCGGGCAGCTCCTCGCCCGCGAACTCGATCTCGCCGTAGTTGTACTGCATCCGGCCGTCCGCCTGCTCCTGCGCCGTGGAGGAGACATGAAAGTCATGGTTGAAATCGCTGCCGTGCGATGAGACCCATTTGAACCGCCAGCCCATGCGCTTCTGGAACGCCTGGATTTGGGCAAGCGGCGCGCGGGACACCGCGACGAAGCTGACGTCGCGGGCGGCGAGGTGCGGGAGCGCGCCGTCGACGTGATCGCACAGGAACGAGCAACTCGGGCAGCCTGCTTCCCACCCCGGGCCGAACATGAAGTGGTAGACCAGCAGCTGGCTGCGGCCGCCGAACAGATCCGCGAGAGACTCTTCGCCGCGCGGGCCCTCGAACCGGTAAGGCTTGTCCATCCTCACCCGGGGCAGCTCGCGCCTCTGGCGGCTGACCTCGTCGCGCTGGGCGGTAAGGCTTTTCTCGCTTGCGAGCAGCGCCCTGCGCGCTACCAGCCATTCGTCTCTCGATACGACGGGCTCAGCCATGCTGATCTCCGGGCGCGACGATGACCATCCACGACACGCCGAAGCGGTCGGCGACCATGCCGAAGGCCGGAGAGAAGAAGGTCTTGGCGAGCGGCATCTGCACCTGCCCGCCCTCGCCCAGCGAGGCGAACAGCCGCTTCGCCGCCGCTTCGTCGGCCGCCGTGAGCGACAGCGAAAACCCCTGGAAGCTCGGCCGCCCGGTGCAATTGCCGTCCGACGCCATCACCGTCGTGTCGCCGACACGGAAGCTCGCGTGCATGACTTTGTCCCCGGGCGGGGCTTGGCCGGGCATGGGCTCCGGGCTCTCTTTGAAGCGCATCAGCATCTGCACTTGCGCACCGAGCTTGCTGCGGTAGAACTCGAGCGCCTCCTCGGCGCGGCCGTCGAAGAACAGGTAGGGCTGGACTTGCATGGCACTCCTTTCAGGGTTTGGGGTTGAGGTGCGCGTCGAGGCGGGTGATGGTCTGGGCCCAGCCTTTCGGCCGCTCGCGCGGGGCGTCGAAGAGGCGCGTAATGGCCACGCTGCGCTCGGTCTTCATTTCTCCGGGTTTTTCAGGTAAGCGGCAAACTGGTCGAACGTTCCGGTCCAGCCCTGCTTCATGCTGTCGCGCCCGTCCTCGAAGGTCTCGCGCTCGAGCTCGGTGGCGTTGTGCGGCACCCATTGCACGGTCACCTTGGTCTTGCCGCCCCGCGCTTCGAAGGTCACCGTCGACAGGATCTCCAGCGGCCAGTCCGCCGACCAGGGATGGCGCGTCACGCCGCCTTTCGGATCGGAGAACGAGACGATGAAGACGAGCTTCTGCGGCGCGACGATCTCGCGGTAGGTGAACTTGCCCCACATGTCGCTGCCGTCGGGCGCCGTCATGCCGTAGAGGAAGACGCCGCCGGGACGCAGGTCGACCTTGCAGGTATGCACCTTGAAGCCCTGCGGCCCCCACCATTGCTTGAGACGCTCGGCTTCGGTCCAGGCTTTCCACACGCGCTCGCGCGGCGCGTCGAAGACGCGCGTAATGACGAACTCTTTCACAGGTCCACCATCACCTTGAAGCCGCCGTAGATCATGCGCTTCGCGTCGAAGGGCATGGCCTTCGGATCCATCATGTTGGCGAGGCGCTTGTCCTTCATCACCTTCTTGTTTACGCGGTCGCGATCCGCGCGCGACTTGAACACGATCCAGGAGAACATGACGATCTCGCCCGGCTTGAGCTTGACGCTCTGCGGAAAGGACGTGAGCTTGCCCGGCTTCACGTCGTCCGCAGCGCACTCGCGGAACTCGAGCGCACCGTGCTCGCGCCAGATCTTGCCCGCCTTGCGCGCCATGCTGCGATAGGCGTCCAGCTTTCTCCTGGGCACCGGCACGATGAAGCCGTCGACGTAAGGCATGATTTCTCCGTTCGTTGAAAACCAGACTCACCTGATAGTCGAACGAGACTCCGCGAAATCGACAGGGTGAGCGCGTGAATTTCGATTAGCCTAACTCGTTGATTCCTCAAGGAGCTGCGGCGTAGGCGCGCCGCAATGCCGCGATGTCGATCTTCTTCATTTGCAGCATCGCTTCCATGACCCTTTTCGACTTCGCCGGATCGGGGTCGCTCATCATCTCGCCCAGAATGCTGGGATTGACCTGCCATGACAGGCCGTACTTGTCTTTGAGCCATCCGCACGGCCCCTGCTCTCCGCCTGCGGACAGCTTTTCCCAGAACTCGTCCACTTCGTCCTGCGTCTTGCAGTCGACGGAGAACGAGACCGCCTCGGTGAACTTGAAGTGCGGCCCGCCGTTCAGGGCGATGAACTCCTGCCCGTCGAGCGCGAACACGACCGTCATCACGCTGCCCTTGGGCCCGGGCCCGGCTTCTCCGTAGCGGGCGATCTTCAGGATCTTCGAATTCCTGAAGACGGAGACGTAGAAATTCGCCGCCTCCTCCGCCTTGCCGTCGAACCACAGGAACGGGGTGATCCTCTGTTTCACGGCTGTTCGCTCCGCAGGAACTGCTCGAGCTTGACGAAGGCTTCGCCCCAGCCCTGCTTGTGGCCGTCGCGCGCCGCCTGGTCGAAGAACTGCTCGTGCCGGAAGTCGAGCTCGGTGCCCTCGCCCGCGGCTTTGAACACGAGGGTCACCACCGAGATGCGCTCGGGCGTGCTGTTGGGCCAGCTCCAGGTGAACGCGAGCTTGCGGTGGGGGACGACTTCCCGGTAGACGCCGGCGCACTCGTGCTCCCGGCCCTCGGGACCGCCGAACACGATGCGAAAGCGCCCGCCCACGCGTACATCGAGCTCGGCCAGGGACACCAGGTCGTTCGGGCCCGGCCCCCACCAGCGCCTTATCGCCTGCGGGTCGGTCCACGCGCGCCAGACTTTCTCCGGCGCGACCGGGTAGCGGCGGGCGATCCTGAGCGAGGGCTTTTCGGCGAGCTTGGAGTCTTCCATGTGTGCAGCTCCTCTTGCTGATAGAGATAGCGCGCGAGCGAGTCGAGCTTTTCGGTCCAGAACTTCTCGTAGCGCGACATCCAGACCGAGGCTTCCTTCATCGGCCGCGCCTCGAGCGCGCAGCTCACCACCCGGCCTTCCTTGGTGCGCGTGACCAGCCCCGCGTCCTCGAGCACGCGCAGGTGCTTCATGAAGCCGGGCAGCGACATCTCGTGCGGCGCGGCCAGCTCGGACACCGCCAGCTCGCCGCCGCTCAGGGACTCCAGTATCCCGCGGCGGGTGGAATCGGCGAGCGCCGCGAATATCGCGTCGAGCTCCTCGTCCGCATACTTAACCATTAGGTTTAGTATCACGCTGCCGCGCCGGCCTGTCAAGCCGCCACTTGCGCGGGAACTTTTTCTGCATAGGCAACCTATGCACCTCGAGAGGGCATGTAGCCGATGTCACCACAACACATTCACCATCAATGCGAACGACGCTCGCGGCCAAGTGCGGTAGCCTGAGATCGAAGTTCTAACCCGTACCCTTTTGCAAAGGACACGCATGAACTGGGATCAAGCAGCAGGCAACTGGAAGCAACTCAAGGGCAAGGTCAAGGAGCAGTGGGGAAAGCTTACCGATGATGATCTGGACAGAATTGCCGGGAAGCGCGATCAGCTTGTAGGCAAGATCCAGAATTCCTACGGCGTCAGCAAGGACGAGGCCGACAAGCAGCTCCGCGATTGGGAATCCAGGCAGCACGATAGCTGATTCAGCTCGCAGTACACGTCCGCTTCGTCCCTCCCTTCGGAGCGGCCCCAATCCCCGGCATCGCCCTAGCGAGCCGGGGATTTTCTTTTTTGCCGACGAGCTTGTGCGTTTACGCACCTATCTGGCTAGAAATTCCAGGCTGCGCGCCTTCCAGGCGTTTCCCGGCTGCCAAAACGCGAGACAATCCGGCCGCCAGTAGGACCTGAATACTCAATAAGATCAGGCCATAAAGGGAGGTGCAGGTGGCGGACTCGGCACTACCGCAAACAATCCGTACTCGGGAGGACACGCGCCGGTATGTGCGCGATCTGGGCTCCAAGAGCGGCGGAGACCTACCCAGCGTGAAAAGGTGGCGTCGGGCCGGCCAGGTGACCCTCTTCCTCCTTCTTGGCTACTCGGCTTTTCAGCTCTACTTCCTCAGTATCTTCGTCGAAATCCTGTCGCTGCCCGGCGTAACAGTCTTCTTGCCGCTCCTGAAAGGCGGCATCGGGTAAGGGGAGCCCGGGTGCGCTAGCGCCCTAGCTGGCGTTTGACGTCTTTCACCAGCGGTCCCACCGACTCGACCGCTTTACGCAACTGCTCGGGCGAGCTGCCGATATTTCGGTGAACGTTGTCTTAGCCCAGACGTTTCACAACATCGACCGCCAGCAATACATACTCGACGTCGTCTTCTCATGTCCTCGCCGGTCGTAGGAGGATTCGCTACGACGGAGAAGCCCGGGAGTGAAGAGCGCACAAGCAACCTTCTTTGGGTAGGGACATAAAATCCTGCTCCACAGACGCGCAGGGGCGATGCTCGGCGCATACTGTCCGGGTTAACCCTCAAAGCCTCTGCGTTATCGGCGGGCATTCTTCCCGCTCCCCCCCGCTTAGGAAACTCGAGTGTCTGTGCCAACCTGCGATTTGTGCTCATCTACGACCAAGCCCCTTTGAAGGACCTGTGCCGGGACTGCATAGGCCTTGCAGGAGCGGGATGGCGGACCGCGCCACACCAATACCTTGAACAGACGGCTAAGGCTCCTTTCTCTGAGGCTGGCGGCTACAAACAGCCCACCCACTACCGTTGCAGCACCTGTCAAAGCCCTTGGCAACTAGAAGCGGGCACCGGCGGACGTGGATGGCTTCCGTTGAAGATCAAACATGAGGGCGCACCATGAGGTGGGACACAGTTCAAGAGAATTGGAGAAAAGTTTCCGGCACCACGAAACAGGCGCTAGGCGATCTTGCGAATACCCTTTCTCCGGAACGTGAGAGAACCAACGAAAGCTTGCGCACGGAACGTGAGAAGACCGACCAGGCGGTCGCGGC
>CAZJJC010000239.1:0-11348 GCA_964546195.1 uncultured Enterobacteriaceae bacterium
AATCTGCTTCCTTCGAAAGGCGCGCGAAACGATTCCACGGGCAAACGAGCTGGCAGTCGTCGCAGCCGTACACCCGGTTGCCGATGAGCGGCCGCAGCTCCTCGGGGATGGCGCTCTGGTGCTCGATGGTGAGATACGAGATGCAGCGCCGCGCGTCGAGCTGGTAGGGCCCGCGGATGGCCTGCGTCGGGCAGATGTCGATGCAGCGCTGGCAGCTGCCGCAGTGGTTTTCCTTCGGCGCGTCGGTGGGCAGCGGCAGGTCGCAATAGATCTCACCGAGGAAGAACCAGGAGCCCGCGTCGCGGTCGAGTAGCAGCGTGTGCTTGCCGCGCCAGCCGAGCCCCGCGCTTTGCGCGAGCTCGACTTCCATGACCGGCGCGGAATCGGTGAAGGCGCGGTAGCCGAACGGGCCGGCCTGGACCTCGATGCGCTCGCACAGCGCCTGCAGGCGCGCGCGCAGCACCTTGTGATAGTCGCGGCCGCGGGCATACCGGGCGATATAGGCCTGCTGCGGATCCGAATCGATGCCTTGCGGCAGCTCGCTCAGGTAGTCCATCCGGCACGAGATGACGCGCAGCGTGCCCGGCCGCAGCTCGGCCGGCCGCGTCCGGAGCCTGCCATGGCGCGCCATATACTCCATTTCGCCATGCCAGCCCCTGGAGAGCCACTCGAGCAAGCGCGGCTCGGCGGCCGACGCATCCGCCTCGGCGATGCCCACCGCCCCGAAGCCGAGCTCCGAGCCCCAACGCTTGATTTCCTCGGCGAGTGCCGCGTAGTCCATGCCCATGGATATTAATTTGCCCGATGCCGGCGCCACCGCCGCATTGGGGGAGGCCCTCGCCCCTGGCGCTGCGCCGGGTCGGGTTTTGCACCTGCGCGGCGACCTTGGCGCGGGGAAAACGACCCTGGTCAGGGGTCTGCTGCGCGCCCTGGGATACCCCGGGCGGGTGAAGAGCCCGACCTACACGCTGGTTGAGCCTTACAGCGTTTCGAGCTTACACTTCTATCATTTTGATTTCTATCGGTTCAAAGACCGGTCAGAATGGTTCAGCTCGGGCTTACGCGAATACTTCAATCCGCAGGCGCTCTGCGTCGTCGAATGGCCGGAGAAAGCCGGCGGCCTGCTCAATCCCCCGGATGTGGAGGTCGTTCTGCATTTTTCGGGCGAGGCGCGCAAGGCAAGCGTGGAAGCGCGCACCGTTGCGGGCAAGGCCTGGCTGTCCTCTTTGCGCTTGCCTTCCTAGGAAGCGCGTACGGGCAGGTCCATTCGAGCCGCATCTGGCCGGCGCCGGAGTACACGCGCCTCACCCTGGAGTCCGCTGCCGGCGTCAAGTTCGCCCTTTTCAGCCTGAAGGATCCGGAGCGGCTGGTGCTCGATCTCGAGACCGGGGAGCTCTCCGCGGCGCTGGCCGAGCTCGGCGACAAGGTGGCGGCCGACGATCCCTATATCCGCGGCCTGCGCGTGGCGCACAACCGGCCGGGGGTGATTCGCGTCGTGCTCGACCTCAAGGCCGACGTCAAGCCGCAGATTTTCACCCTGCCGCCCATCGCCGAATACGGCCACCGCCTGGTGCTCGACATCTATCCCGCGGTGGAGATCGACCCGCTGGCTGCGCTGATACAGAAAACCATAAAACCTTCAAGCGACAAGGTCGCCCGTCTCGCCACGATCGTCATCGACGCCGGCCACGGCGGCGAGGATCCGGGGGCGATCGGGCGCCACGGCTCGCGCGAGAAGGACGTCACGCTCCAGATCGCGCGCCGGCTGAAGGCGCTGGTGGACGCCGAGCCGAACATGCGCGCCCTGCTCACGCGCGACGGAGACTACTACCTCGGGCTGCAGGCGCGCGTCGACAAGGCCGAAAAGGTGCGCGCGGACCTTTTTGTCTCGATCCATGCCGACGCCTTCGTGCGGCCCCATGCGCGGGGCTCGTCAGTGTTCGCGCTGTCCGAGCGGCGCGCCACGTCCGAGGCCGCGCGCTGGCTCGCCAGCAAGGAGAACGAAGCGGACCTGATCGGAGGCGTGAGCCTCAAGGGCAAGGACACGCACGTCAAGCGCACCATCATGGACCTGCTGCAGACCGCCACCATCGACTACAGCCTGCGGCTGGGCAGCTCGGTGCTCAAGCGCCTGGAGCGCGTCAACACGCTGCACAAGCCGCACGTCGAGCAGGCGAGCTTCGCGGTCCTCAAGTCACCCGAGGTGCCGTCGATCCTGGTGGAAACGGCCTTCATCTCCAATCCGGAGGAGGAGCGAAGGCTCAACGACGAGGGCTACCAGGACAAGCTCGCAAGAGCGCTGCTCGAGGGCATCCGCGACTACATCGCGAAGCACCCGCCGCGCCCTTCGTCGCCGCTGGCCCTCAGGTTTTAGCGGTCGATCGGTCGGGGCGAATGCGCTTGGCATTCAGCCACGCCAGGATTCCTGGAGAAATGGAGAGAAAAACGATCGCCAGGATGACGAGGGTCAGGTTGTTCCGGATGACCGGGATGTTGCCGAAGAAGTAACCGGCGAGGCACAGCGAGCCGACCCAGATCAGCGCCCCCAGCACGCAATACGTCAGATAGCGCAGGTAGGGCATCGTGCCCACGCCGGCCACGAAGGGCACATAAGTGCGCACGATCGGCACGAAGCGCGCGAGGATGATCGTCTTGCCCCCGTGACGCGCATAGAAGTCGTGCGTGCGTTGCAGATACACTGGATTGAGCCAGCGTCCGAACAAACGCATGCCGGCCCAGCGGCCGATCCAGTAGTTGACGTTGTCGCCGCATAACGCGGCCGCGACCAGCACGCCCATCACCAGGCCTATGTCCATGCCGCCCACCGCGGCGAGCGTGCCGACCACGAACAGCAGCGAGTCGCCCGGAAGAAAAGGCGTCACCACCAGGCCGGTTTCGCAGAACACGATCGCGAAGAGCAGCGCGTAGACCCACGCGCCGTGATTCCTCACGAAGGCCTCCAGGTGAACGTCCAGGTTGACCGCGAGGTCCCAGGCCCAGGCAAGGAGTTCCATACCCGATTGTATAATTTGACCGGTCTGCGCCGAATGTCTTCCGCCTCCGCCGTCCAGAGCAGCCCAAGCGTCGAACGCGTGCATTACGAACGGCAGGCCGGCGGAGTTGGCCGTATGAGGAATTGTTTTTGCCCCCTGGTCAGGGGGTCAGCTGAGGTTGACCGATGAGCGCCATCCATCTCCTGCCCGAGCTGCTGGTCAGCCAGATCGCAGCGGGCGAAGTGGTCGAGCGGCCGGCCTCGGTGCTGAAGGAGCTGGTGGAGAACAGCCTCGACGCCCGCGCGCGCGCCATCACCGTGACGCTGGACGAGGGCGGCGTGCGGCGCATCCAGGTGGAGGACGACGGCGAGGGTATCGCGCGCCAGGACCTCGCGCTCGCCCTCGCCCGGCACGCCACCAGCAAGATCCGCAGCCTGGAGGACCTGGAAGGCGTCGCGAGCATGGGATTTCGCGGCGAGGCGCTCGCCTCGATCGCCTCGGTCTCGCGCCTGTCGATCGCCAGCCGCAGCCGCGATGCCGCCCATGGCGCGCGGATCGCCGCGCAAGGCCCCGCCCTGGAGGAAGTCGCGCCGGCCGCCCGGGCGCAAGGCACGACCGTGACGGTCGAGGAGCTGTACTTCAATACGCCGGCGCGCCGCAAGTTCCTGCGCACCGAAGCCACCGAGTTCGGCCACTGCGACGAGGCGTTTCGCCGCGTCGCCCTGGCGCGCTGCGATGTCGCTTTCGCCCTCAGGCACAACGGCCGGGCGAGCCGCCACCTGCGCAGCGCGCCGCTCGCCGAGCGCGCCGCCGCGCTGCTCGGCGAGGAATTCGTGCATGCCAGCATTCCCCTCGATGCGCAGTCCGGTGCGCTGCGCCTGACCGGGCTGGCGGGAACGCCGCAGGCCGCCAAGCCGCGCGCCGACGCGCAGTATTTCTTCGTCAACGGCCGCTTCGTGCGCGACCGGGTGCTCGCGCACGCGGCGCGCGAAGCCTACGCCGGGCTGCTGCACGGCGAGCGCCAGCCGGCCTACGTGCTGTTCCTCGAGCTCGACCCGCGCGGCGTGGACGTGAACGTGCACCCGGCGAAAACCGAGGTGCGCTTCCGCGACTCGCGCGCCGTGCACCAGTTCGTGCGCCATGCCCTGCAGCGCGCGCTCGCGCCGAGCGCGGCGGAAGCGCCGATCGCCTACGCCGCCGTATCGCACGGCGCCCCGATCCAATCGGCGTTCTCGCTTGCCCAGCCTGAGGCGGCCTATCCAGCGTTCATGAATTCCGCAGGTGCGTTGCCCGCGGCCGGGAAAGCGCCGCCGCTCGGTTACGCGCTGGGGCAGCTGCACGGCGTGTATATCCTGGCGCAGAACGAGGCCGGCCTGGTGCTGGTGGACATGCACGCCGCGCACGAGCGCATCGTCATGGAGAAGCTGAAGAAGAACCTCGATGCGGGCGCGGTGCAGGCGCAGAAGCTGCTCGTGCCGGCGGTGTTTCAGGCACAGGCGCTCGAGGTCGCGGCCGCGGAGGAAAACCGCGAGGCGCTCGCACAGCTCGGGCTCGAGGTCAGCGTGTCCGGACCCGACGAGCTTTCGGTGCGCGCCGCGCCGGCGCCCCTGGCCGGCGGCGACATCTGCGGCCTCACGCGCGACCTGCTGAGGGAGATGCGCGAATACGGCGCAAGCCAGGTGCTCGGCTCGCGCCAGAACGAGCTGCTCGCGACGATGGCCTGCCATGCGGCGGTGCGCGCCCACCGCGCGCTCGCGCCCGCGGAGATGAACGCGCTGCTGCGCGAGATGGAGCAGACCGAGCGCTCGGGCAGCTGCAACCATGGCCGCCCCACCTGGTACCAGCTCAGCTTGCCGGACCTCGACCGGCTCTTCATGCGGGGGCGCTGAAATGGACAAGGTCATGATCGTCACGGGCGGCGGCCGCGGCATCGGCGCGGCGACCGCGCTGCTCGGCGCCGGGCGCGGCTACGCAGTCGCGATCAACTACCAGAAGAACTGCGACGCCGCCGACGCGCTCGTTCGAAGAATCGAAGGATCCGACGGCCGGGCCATAGCCGTGCAATGCGACGTCGCCTCGGAGGCCGACGTGGTGCGATTGTTCGAAACGGTGGACCGCTCGCTCGGGCGCGTGAGCGCGCTGGTGAACAACGCCGGCATCGTCGACCGCGGCACGCGGGTCGAGCAGATGAGCGCGGCGCGCATCGCGCGCATGCTCGCCGTCAACGTCACCGGCAGCTTCCTGTGCGCGCGCGAAGCGGTGAAGCGCATGTCGAAGCGCAACGGCGGCGGCGGCGGCGCCATCGTCAACCTTTCCTCGGTCGCCTCGCGGCTCGGCGGCGCGGGCGAGTATGTCGATTACGCGGCCTCGAAGGGCGCGATCGACAGCTTCACCATTGGCCTCGCGAAAGAGGTGGGCGCCGAGGGCATCCGCGTCAACGCGGTGCGCCCGGGCATCATCCGCACCGACATCCACATTGCCAGCGGCGACCCCGCGCGCGTCGAGCGCATCGGGCCGAGCGCCCCGCTCGAGCGCCCCGGCGAGCCCGAGGAAGTGGCGCGCGCCATCCTCTGGCTGCTGTCCGAGGAAGCCTCCTACATGACCGGCGCGCTGGTCGACGTCACCGGCGGCCGCTGAGCCCCCTGGGGACGGCCTACGCGCTGCTGGGCCCCACGGCGAGCGGCAAGTCGCGCCTCGCGCTCGAGCTCGCCGGCAGGTATCCCCTCGAGCTCCTTTCGGTCGATTCGGCGCAGGTCTACCGCGGCATGGACATCGGCACCGCGAAGCCGAGCGCCGCCGAGCGCGCGCGCGTGCCGCATCACCTCATCGACCTGGTCGACCCCGACCAGCGCTACTCCGCCGGACAGTTCCGTATCGATGCGATCCGGATAATCAAAGAAATTCTGCGGCAGAAAAAAATTCCTCTGCTGGTCGGCGGCACGATGCTGTACTACCGCAGCCTGGTGGCGGGCCTCGACGCGCTACCCCCGGCAAACCAGGAGCTCCGGGCAGCCATCGACCACGAGGCGGCAGAGCGCGGCTGGCCGGCGCTGCATGCGGAGCTGGCACGGGTCGATCCGCAGGCGGCGCGGCGCATCATGCCGAACGACGCGCAGCGCATCCAGCGCGCGCTGGAAGTGTTCCGCATCGCGGGCAAGCCGCTCTCCGCGCTGCAGGGTGCGCCGGACAACAGCCTGCCTTTCGAGCTGAAAGGCGCCTGCCTGGTTCCGGAGCGCTCCGCGCTCCACCAGGCGATCGAACACCGCTTCGACGCCATGTTGCGCGACGGCTTAGTCGATGAACTCAAGACCCTGAAGAGGCAATTTACGTTAACCCCCGAGATGCCGAGCATGCGTGCGGTGGGCTACCGGCAGGTGTGGGCGTTTCTGGAGGGCGAGATCGGCGAGGCGGCGATGCGCAGCCGCGCCATCGCGGCAACGCGGCAGCTCGCCAAGCGCCAAATGACCTGGCTGCGCAGCTTCCCGGCGCTCCTGCGGCTGGACCCGCAGCGGCCCGACCAGGCGGCGCAGGCGCTGTTTCACTCGTTCTTGTAGACACCGCGAATATTGAGCGTCGCGAGGCAGAACTGCAGCCCGACCAGCGCCCAGGCGCGGTCGTGGATGCCCCACGCCACCCACAGCACGTTGCTTGCAAGGAAGCACCAGAAGCCGACCGCGCGCCTGTGCGGCGAGCGCGAGCCGACCAGCCAGGCCGCCGCCACCGTGACGATCATGGCGGGCCACTGCAGGAGGTCGAGGTAGTCCATAGACGAGGTAGACCCTAGAATCCGCAGTCTCGTTCAGGAGGCGTTCAATGCAAATCGGAATCGTCGGTCTTGGCCGGATGGGCGCGGGAATGGCGCGGCGCCTCGCGCGCGCCGGCGTGCGCGTGGTCTGCCACGACCAGGCCGACGGCGCGCGCGCCTCGGTTGCCGGCGAGCCCGGCATCGACTGCGCGGAGAACCTGGCGGCGCTGTGCGCGCGCCTCGACGGCGAGCGCGTCATCCTGCTCATGCTGCCGCCCGGCGCGGTGGTAGAGGAGACGATCAGCGCGCTCGCGCCCCTGATCGCCACCGGCGACACGCTGGTCGACGGCGGCAACAGCTACTACCGCGACTCGATGCGCCGTGCGCTCGCACTCTCGCAGCAGGGCCTGCGCTACATCGACGCCGGCGTGTCACCGATACATGCCCGCGTCTCTCCTCGAAAGCCAGTTCGAGGCGCTCGAGCCGCCGGCAGAGGCGATCGCGGTCGACGTCAGCGCCGATGTGCCGGCGTGCGTCGCCGCGATCCTCAGGCAGCTGCGTACCTAGTTCCGTCTCAGTTGCCTATGTGCACCTGGTAGCGCGCGCCGTTGGAGAAGGTGCACAAGCCGGCGCCCTGGTAAGGCGAGCTCATCTCGTACTCGCAGCTCATGTAGGAGCCGGCTGCACCGTAGGCGCTCGCCACGCCCTTGCGCTGGTCGCCCGAAACGCGGGTCGCCTCGCCGCTCAGCACCTCGCCCCGATAATCGAGGAGAAAGCGCCCCTTCCCGCTCATCATATTGGTCACCGTCCCGGCCACCACGCCGGTCTGGGTCGCAAGATCGTTGGCCGGGTAGAGCTTCGCCTGCAGCGTAGCCGGAGCGGCCGGTCGCTGCGGCGCGGCAGGCTGGGCGCCGGATGTGTTGCTTACCCCTGGACCCCAGACCGCTCCGGGCGCCCAGGCAGGCGCGCCGTCCGGACCGATCGGGATGACGTAGCAGCCGGACAAGGCGAACGCGGGAACTGCAAGCGCTATGAGAAGCCGTTTCTGTGTTTTCATGATCCCTCCTTGTGATGAGTCGTGAGCCCATCATCGGGAAGGCGTGCAGCCGGATCGCTTACGGTTCGCTTACCGATTGCTTAATTCGCTCCTGGTAGTCCTGCGGCACCCGCTTCATCGCGCGTTCGAAGCGGCTGCGCAGGCGCTCGCGCGGCGCGATGAGCCACGCGGCGTCGTCCTCCCCGGCCATGAACGGGCCGCGGTATAGCGCGAGCATGCGCTGGGCCAGCTTCTCGGCCGCCGCCGCGTCGGTGGTGCCCTCCATCTCGGCGGCCAGCGCGTCGAAACCCCAGGCATCCACCCAGAAGTAGCGCCGGTCGAGCGTTAGGCGCCCTTCGTGCAGCACGACGGCGCGGTCCTCGCCGAGCAGCTTGCGCAGCCGGTGCAGCGCGCTGGTGAACGAGCGATGCGCCGAATCGCCGTCGATGCGCGGCCACAGGGCGTCGGTGACGCGGCTTTCGGCCACTTGCTCGCCGCCATACGCGATCAGCACCTTCAGCAGCTCGAGCGGCCGGCGCTGCGCCTTGCCGGTCGCCGGCAGCGGCTCGTCATGGCGCAAGAGGCGAAAGCCGCCGAAGGTCTGCACCCGATAAGCCCAGGGCCAGCTTTCCGTCCCCGGTGCTCGCTCGGGCACCAGCCGGCGGCGCTTGATGAGGCTGCGCGCATAGTCGGGCTCGATGGCGGCCTGCAGCGCGTGCTCCAGCGCGCGCGCCACCGCGGCCGGCCGCCACCCCAGGAAGTGGGCATAGCCGTACTGGCGGCCAAGCTCCAGGCCGCGCCGCAGCGCGTTCAGGCCCGGGCGGCCAAGGCCGTGCGCCATGGCGATTTGCGCGAAGCCGATGAGGCAGGTGAACTCGAGATGGGCGTTGTCGATGCCGCGCACGATGCTGCGCAGCGTGTGAAGGTGCGAGGCGCATTTGCGCTCGTCGCCGCAGTCGGCAAGGATCTCGGCCAGCGCGAGGCGGCACAGCACCTCGAAGTAGGGGCAGCCGACTTCCACCGCCATGCGCAGCGCGGCTTTCTCGTGCTGCAGGGCGCCCATCAGGTCCTTGCGCAGCATGGCCTCCCAGGCCTGGAAGTGCCGGAACAGGCAGACATTGAAGCGGCCGGCGCCGGCGACGTGCGGCTCCAGCTGCTTCGCGAGCGAGGCGGCGGCGGCGAGGTCCTGGCCGCTCAGCGCGCCGCCATAGCCGTAGGCGAGGAGCTGGAAGGTCCAGGTCGGCACGCCGGTGGCGCGCGCCAGCGCGAGGCCTTCGCGCATCGCCTTGTCGCAGCCCGCGGCGTCGGCGGTGAGCGCGCCATGCATCGCCTCCACGGTTTTCAGCGTGAGCTGCGTGAAGGGGGTGGCGCCGGGCGCGCAGGCTGCACGGCGCATCGTCTCGATCAGCTCGGAAGCACGCGCATGCAGGCCGGTCCACATGAGCGTGAGCGCGGCGAGCAGGCCGGTGGACACCCTGACGTTGACCTCCGATACGCCGCGCGCCGCGGCGAGCGCACGCTCGATCCAGTGGGCGATGTCGCGCCGCTGCGGCTGGCGCAGCGTGAGCGAGACGAACATGCTGCAGGCGACGCGCGCCTCCAGCTCGGGGGATTCCAGCGGCGCCTGCTTGACGGCCTCGTCGAGCACCGCGATCCAGCGATCCAGCAGGGAAAAATCGTCCAGCTCGTAGAGGATCGCGTCCATCGCCCCGGAGCAGGCGAGCACCATGCCCTTCGTCTCCCCGGCCGCGCGGAACAGCTCGAAGGCCTTCTCGTAGAGCAGCCGCGCCTCGCGCGGGGCGAGCTGGGCGCGGCTGCAGGCCGCCCAGTACACCGTCCACGGATGCTTGAGCTGCATCTCCGGAGGCAGCTCCTCGACCCAGCGCGCGACGGTTTCGCCGCGCCCTTGCGCGAGCAGCGCCGGCGCATGCCGGTCGATGACGCCCGCCATGGCGCTCCAGTCGTGGCTGTCGCGATAGAGCGCCACGGCATCGGCCGCCTGGTCCCCGGCCTCCATCTCGCGCGCCGAATCGCGCTGCAGCTGCCGGCGGCGCTCCTTGCCGAGCGCTTCGTCGGCGCGTGCCTGCAGGAAATCGCGCAGCATCGGGTGATACTGGTACAGCGGCTCGGGCTGCGTCTCGCGCAGGCTGACGAAGTAATTGCTGCGGTGGAGCTCATCGAGGAGGCGTCCCGCGTCTGCATCCGCGGTCAGCGCCTGCGCCATGCGCGGGGTCATCTGCGGCAGGTAGGCAGTCTGCAGCAGGAACTGCTGGGTGCGCGCGTCGGACTTCTGGAAGATCTCGCCCGCGAGATAGTCGAACACGAGCTTGCGCGTCGAGGCAGCGGGGGCGGCGGCGATCGAGCCGCCGGAGCGTGCCTGCTCCAGCATCAGCACCAGCCCCGCCGCCCAGCCTTCGGTCCTGGCGTACAGGGCGTCGAGCGAGCCCGGCGCCAGCCGCGGCAGGCGTTGCGCCACGATCGACTCGGTTTCCTCGCGCGTCAGCCGCAGCTCGTCCCAGCCGATCAACGAAAGCGCCCGATTGGCGCGCAGCCTCGCGAGGCTCGCCGGGGGATCGCCGCGGCTGACGAGGATCAGGCAGCCGCCGGGCGGCAGCTCCTGGATCGCGATGCGCATCACCTCGTGCAGAAGCGAGGACGCCGGCACCTCGTGGCAACCGTCCAGCACGAGCGCGAAAGGCGCCTCGAGCTGCGCGAAGAGCTGCTGGAAATAGCGGCGGGTGAACTGCTGCAGGTCCGTCTGGTACTCGGGCGCAAACAGCGGCAGCCGATCGCCCGCCTGAAGATCGGCGGCGGCCGCGCTGAGGTAATAGAAGAAGGTGGCGACATCGGTGTCGCCCTCGTCCAGCTGGTACCAAAGGCAGGGAATCGCCGCGTGATCCAGCCAGCTCGCCGCCAGCGTGGTCTTGCCGCAGCCCGGCGGACCCGAGACCCAGACCGCCGGGCCCGCGCGGCCGCGGTCGAGCAGCGCGAACAGCCGCTTGCGCGGCAGGATCCTGCTTAGGCTCGGGCGCGCCGTCTTGCCGAGCGACACCCTGCTGGGCTTCATCGCCTCCTCCCCCAAGGTTGGCGCCGGTATTCTAGTCTCAGTCGCCCCGCACGGTGCCTTCGCGGCGCGGATCGGCGCCGCCGCGCCAGCCGCCGGAAATGCGCTCGATGCCGTGCAGGCCGCTCGTCAGCGGCGCCAGCTCCACGTCGTGGTTGCGCTGCTGCAGCTCGCCTTTCAGCGGCTCATACGAGCTTCCCGCTTCGAGCAGCGTGGGCCCGTTGCGCGAGCCGAAGTTGGGAAGCGCGAGCGCCGACTGGATGTCGAGCCCCCAGTCGAGCATGCCGACCAGCGCCTTGGCGACGTAGTTGATGATGTTCGGCCCGCCCGGCGAGCCGAGCGCGATGCGCGCCTCGCCGGCGGCGTCGAACACCAGAGCGGGCGCCATGCTGCTGCGCGGCCGCTTGCCCGGCGCCACCTGGTTAGCCGAGCCGGGGATGAAATCGAAGTCGGTCAGCTCGTTGTTGAGCAGGAAGCCGCGCACCATGATGCGGCTGCCGAAGGTGCTCT
>CAZJJC010000240.1:0-2552 GCA_964546195.1 uncultured Enterobacteriaceae bacterium
CCCGGATTCCGGTCGATCCATTCATCGATGGGTTTTCTCACAAGACCCAGGTAATCGGGAAGCGGCGGGGCGTCGAGGTTCAACGTGCCGAAGATGAAGCCGCGGTAGCTCTCCACGCGCGGCACCTGGGCGAGGTTGAACTGCCCGTCCTTGAAGTCGCAGGCATAGCCCTCGGGCCAGGGCACGCCGCGCAGCCTGCCGGTGTTGAAATAGGTCCAGCCGTGGTAGGCGCACTGGAAGGTGCGCGCATTGCCGCGCTCCTGCCGGCAGACGCGCGCGCCGCGGTGCGTGCAGCGGTTGTAAAGCGCGCGGATCCGTCCTTCCGAATCCCTGACCAGGATGAGGGGACGCAGGCCCAGGCGCGCGGTGACATAGTCGTCGTTGGCCGGGATCTGGCTCTCGTGCGCGAGGTACACCCAAACGGCGCCGAAGATATGCGTCATCTCGCGCTCGAAGATCGCCGCGTCGGTGTAGATCGAGCGGTGGACCCGGTCCTCGCGCACCAGGCCTTCAAAAAAAGTCGAAGTATTCATTGTGTTCCCAGGCCGTAGGTTCCTCGATATCCGCCCGGCTCTCGTCAAGCCAGGCCTTGAACCGGCGCAGCTCGCTGCGCTTGAGCTGCAGGTAGTAGTTTACGAAGATCTCGCCGAGCTGCGCGCGGAAGAGGGCATCCTTGTCGAGCGCGTCGAGCGCCGCCTCGAGGCTCGCAGGCAATAGCGGCCGCTCGGCGGCGTAAGGCTCGTCGTCGCGCGGCCCCGGCTGCAGCCCGCGCTCGATGCCGTCCAGCCCGGCCACCATCTGCGAAGCGATATAGAGGTAGGGGTTGGCGGCGGGCTCGCCGATGCGGTTCTCGAGGCGCGTCGCCGCGTCGCCTGCGCCGCCGAGCACGCGGACCATCGCGCCGCGGTGATCGAAGCCCCATCCCGCGCGGTCCGGCGCAAGCGAATTGGGCTTGTAGCGGCGATAGCCGTTGACGGTCGGCGTGGCGAACACCGTCGAGGCGCCGGCGTGGTGCAGCAGCCCGCCGAGGAAGCGCATTCCCAGCCCGGACAGCGGAGCCTCGCCGGTCTCGGGCGTGAAGACGTTCTTCGTGCCTTCGACCAGCGACTGGTGCAGGTGCCAGCCGCTCGCGTAATAGCCCTTGAGCGCGGGACGCGCCATGAAGGTCGCAAGACAGCCCAGGCGGCGGCACACCTGCCGCGTGGCCGTGCGGAAAAGCAGCACGTCGTCCGCGGCGCGCAGCGCGCCCTGCGGCCCGAAGGTGCATTCGACCTGCCCGGGCCCCCATTCATTCTCGATCGAGCGCAGCGGCAGGCCGAGCTTCGCGTAAGTAGCGGCGAGCTCCCCGAAGACCGGCTGCATGAGGTCCATGTTGGTTTCGGAGTGGTATGAATAGCCCGGCTCCATGGGGGCGGTGCGCACCGGACGGCCGCGCACGCCCGGAATGCCGACATGCTCGTCACCGAGCCGCTCCTCGACTACGCGCGCGAGATACCACTCGATCTCCAGACCGATCTTCAAGTCGTATTTCGTCCTCGCCAGCTGCTTGCGTAACAAATGGCGGGGCGAAAAATGGAACGGCGTGCCGTCGCGGAAGTACTCGTCGCACAGCACCCAGCCGACGTTCGGCGCCCACGGCAGCACGCGGAAGGTCAGCGGGTCGGGGACGGCGACGAGGTTGGGCGAGCCGGTCATCTCGTCGAGGTTCATGCCGCCGCCGCGGGTGAACGACTGGAACACGCGCCCGCCCGCGGAATCGAGCGTGGTGGTGGCGACGTTGATGTTGTAGCCCCCGGCCAGGGCTTCGAGGAACGCCGGGACGCTGAGCGCCTTGGCGCGCGAGGCGCCGTGCGGATCGGCCCAGGCGAGCCGCACCAGCTCGAGCTTCTCGCTGGCGATGCGCTTTTTCAGCTCGGCGGCCTGCGCGCGCTGCTCCTGCGACCACAGGCCGTGCCTCTCGACGAACATAGTACGATTCTACGGGTGCTCCGGCTGACCGCAGTCACCAAGCGTTTCGGCGCGCGAACCGTTTTGAACGCCGTGTCGCTCGAGCTGGCGGCCGGGGAGTACGTGGCGGTGATCGGCGACTCGGGCATCGGCAAGTCCACCCTGCTGAACGTCATCGCGGGGCTGGAGCCGGTGGATGCGGGTTCGGTTTTTTTTGAAGAAGCGAACATTACCCGTCTGACGGACGACGAGCAGGCCCTGCTCCGCCGCGACAAGTTCGGCTTCGTGTTCCAGGCCTTCCATGTGCTGCCGCACCTTACGGTGGAGGAGAACGTCGCCTTGCCGTTGCTGCTGAAGGGCATCACCGGCCGGCAGAAGGCGCGGGCGCTGATCGCGGCGGTCGGGCTGCAGGGCCGCGAGGCGAGCCCGCCGCGCGAGCTCTCCGGCGGCGAGCTCCAGCGGGTGGCCATCGCGCGCGCGCTGGTGGGGGACCCGAAGCTGGTGCTGGCGGACGAGCCCACCGGCAACCTCGATCCGGACAACGCGCGCCAGGTGCTTGCGCTGCTCAAAGCGCAGGTGAAGGAGCGCGGCGCCGCGGCGATCCT
>CAZJJC010000241.1:0-9448 GCA_964546195.1 uncultured Enterobacteriaceae bacterium
GCATCGACGGAGGTGGCGGTGCGCAGGTAGACATCCGACTGGGCGAAGTCGCTCGGCCCCATTTCCTGCCACCACTGCAGGAAGTGCGGCTGCCAGTGCTCGAGCGCGCGCTGCAGCGTACGGTCGTTCACCAGGTTGACGTTGTTGGGGATCTTTTCGGAGTAGTTAATGCTGCTCATTAGACTCGTTCCCAGTTGAATTTCGCCTTGGCGCCGGTGCCGTAGACCTTGAGCGCGCCCTGCTCGCCGACCGCGTTGGGCCGGATGAAGATCCAGTTCTGCCATGCCGTGAGCCGCCCGAAGACGCGCGTCTGCATGGTCTCGGGCCCGGCGAAGCGCAGGCTCGCCTCCATGCCGGTGAGCGCGTCGGGCGAGAGGCTCACGCGCTCCTCGACCGCGAGGCGCACTTCGTCCTCCCAGTCGATGTCGTCGGGAGCGGCCGTCACCAGGCCGAGCTCGCTCGCCTTTTTCGCATCGAAACCCTCGTTCGTGGCGATGGAAGGCGGCTCGCCGCAGAAATGCGCCTGCAGCCGGGACACGCCGTTTGCCATGGGGTAAGCGCCGAAATTGGACCGGGAAAGCGCCACCTTCGGGCCATTCTCGGCGTCGAGCATGTAGCTGCGGTCGGCGGCGAGGGCGAGCTCGAGCAGCGTGCCGGCGAAGCAGGAGCCCGGCTCGATCAGCGCGAACATCGAGCGCGAGGAGAGGTCCAGGCGCGACAGGGTGCGGCGCAGGTAGCCGAGGGTCTCGCGCACGAACCAGTCGCCCTTGTTTTGCTCGAGAAGCTCATCGAATTTCAAAACAGAATCGATGCTGCCCTGTGTCTTCAAAAGCCAAAGGCCGACGTCGAGGTGGTTATGGCGCAGGTCGAGGATCGCCCGGTCGAGCTCGCGCGCGAGGCGCAGCGGGTACCAGTCGGCGCTGCGCTCCAGCGCGACGCGCTCGGGCCCCTTGACGGTGATCGTGGCGGTCCGGGCTTCCTTGTCGATGTCGACTTCGACTACCCGGTTCGGACCGAGGGGGGTGAGAGAGACCCCTTCGCCCCCCGGGCGGTCGGATTGCGCGGTGAGCGCGAGGGCGCGGGCCTTTACCATGTCGGCAAACTGCTGCGGCTTGGCGCTGTGGTCGACGAGCTTCCACTCCTTCGCCCGGTCGGCGCGCACGCCCTCGGCGGTGGTGCAGAAGACATCGGCGAGGTCGCGGCGCACCTTGCGCTTGTCGACGATGCGGGTGAGGCCGCCGGTGCCGGGCAGCACGCCGAGTAGAGGAACTTCGGGCAGGCTGACGGTCGAGGAGCGGTCGTCGACCAGCGCGATCTCGTCGCAGGCGAGGGCGAGCTCGTAGCCGCCGCCGGCGGTGGTGCCGTTCAGCGCGGCGAGGAACTTCAGCCCCGAGTGCGCGCTCGAGTCCTCGATGCCGTTGCGCGTCTCGTTGGTGAACTTGCAGAAGTTCACCTTCCAGGCGTGGCTCGAGGTGCCGAGCATGTAGATGTTGGCGCCCGAGCAGAACATGCGGCTCTTGGCGCTGGTGACGATCACCGCCTTTACCTCGGGATGCTCGAAGCGGATGCGGTTCAGCGCATCGTGCAGCTCGATGTCGACGCCCAGGTCGTAGCTGTTGAGCTTGAGCTTGTAGCCCGGCACCAGGCCCTTGTCCTCGGCGACGTCCAGGCTGAGGGTGGCGAGCGGGCCGTCGAAGGCGAGCTTCCAGTGGTTGTAGAGCTCGGGCCGGGTTTCGAAGGAGATCATGAGAGCGCTTTCCGGATTTCGTGCAGGCTTTGCCTTACCGTCTTGCCCGAGGTCTCGATGGTCGCCGCGGCGCGCGCGTAGAGGCCGTCGCGCTCGGCGAGGAGCTTGCGGATCTCGTCCAGCGCCGCCGAGCGCCCTTTGAAAGGCCGCATGTCGCCTTGGGCTATGACCCGGCCCATGTGGTCTTCCGGCGAGGCCTTGAGCCAGACGCAGAAGCAGCGCCCGAGCAGCAGCTCGTAGCTCGCGGGATCGTTCACCAGGCTGCCGCCGGTGGCGATGACCGCGCGCGCGTGCTGCTCGAGCACCCGCTCCAGCGCGCGGCGCTCGAAGCGCCGGAAGGCGTCCTGCCCGTACATCGCGAACACCTCTCCCAGCTTCGCGCCGGCTTCCTTCTCGACTTCGCGGTCGAGCTCCACGAAGGGCATTTGCAAGAGCTGCGCCAGCTTCGCGCCGAGCGTGGACTTGCCCGCGCCGCGCAGGCCGATGAGCGCGATGCGCTCGCGCTGCGGCGCAGCGTCGTCGTCTTCCTTCACCAGCTTCTCGACCGGCACGCCCATGGCGCGCGCGATCTTGCGCAGGAGCAGCACCGAGATGTTGCCCTCGCCCGCTTCGAGCTGCGCGAGGTAGCGCTCGGAAATGCGCGAGGCCGCCGCGAGCGCCTTGCGCGTGGTGCCGCTCTCGGTGCGCCAGGCGCGCACGCGCTCGCCCAGCCGCGAAAGGTAGAGCGATTCCTGCTGGGATTCTGTAAGAGGGGCGTTCATGAAGTATAATGCTTGACGTAAATTGTAGTCGTGCAATATAGTTTCTGTCAATGCAAGTGACCGTCAACATCCTGGTCGGCACCATGACCGGCACCGCGCAGCTGTGCGCGCAGGAGATGGAGCTCGCGCTGGACGACGGCGACACCAAGGTCGCCACCCTGATGATGGACGAGCTCGACAGCACGGTGTTCTCGCGCCAGGGGGTCTTCCTCATCTGCACCTCGACCTACGGCCAGGGCGACGTGCCCGACAACGCGCGCGCGCTGTACGAGGATCTCAAGGCGAAGCGCCCCGACCTGTCGCATGTGCGCTACGGCGTATTCGGCCTGGGCGACCGCACCTATGCCGAGACCTTCAACTTCGGCGGCAAGCGCTTCGACGAGATCCTGGCCGACCTGGGCGCCCGGCGCATCGGCGAGCGCCACACGCACGATGCTTCCAGCGGCGTGCTGCCCGAGGAGACCGCCCTCGAGTGGTGCCAGGACTGGCTGGGCCGGGTCCGCGAGCAGCCCGTCTGAAGAGATCATGGGGGACTGCTGGCGAAGGCACGTGTCTTGCCTGTCCAATGGAGCGTGCGGACGGCTCTGAAATGGACGGTGTGGCTGGTCCTCGGCCTGCTGGTCGTGCTGGCGCTGTTCATCCTGTTCGGCCTCAATGCCCTGCGCGGGCCGATCGAGCGCGCGGTTGGCGAGGCCACCGGCCGCGAGCTGCGGCTCGAAGGCGATCTCACGGCGGTCTGGGACTGGAAGTATCCGCGCTTCCGCGCCGAGGACGTGAGCTTCGCCAATCCCGACTGGGCCGCCGAGGACACCATGTTCAGCGCGCAGGCGGTGGAGGCCTCGGTGAGCCTGCTGCCCCTGCTGCGCGGCCGCGTGGTCCTGCCCGAGGTGCACCTCGAGCAGCCCCAGCTCAACCTCGAGCAGGACGCCGAGGGGCGGAAGAACTGGATTTTGGACCGCGAGCAAAAGGAGCAGAAGGAGGAATCGCGCGTTTTCGTCCAGCGCCTCACGCTCGACCAGGGCGAGCTTAAATACGCCGACGCCGGCCGCAAGATCGACCTGCAGGCGGGTCTGTCGACCGACGAGAGCGGCATCGCCTTCACCACCAAGGGCAAGTACCGGGGGCAGGAGGTCGACGCCTCGGGCCGCGCCGGGCATGTGCTATCGCTGCGCGATGCGACCGAACGCTTCCCGCTCAAGGCGCAGGGCAGGATCGGCGCCACCGCGCTCAAGGTCGACGGCAGCGTCACGGGCATCGCAGGGCTGGAAGCGTTCGACACCTCGGTCCAGCTGAGCGGCAAGTCGCTGTCCCATCTCTATCAGATCGTGAACATCGCCCTGCCGGAAACCCCGCCCTACCGCACTTCGGGGCGGCTGATCCGCGAAGGCAGCGTGGTGCGCTACGAGAGCTTCACCGGCAAGGTGGGGGAGAGCGATCTTTCGGGGACGCTGCAGGTCGACACCGGCGCCAAGCGCCCCTACATGACCGGCGACCTCGCTTCCAAGACCATGGACCTCGGCGACCTGGGCATCGTGGTCGGGACCGGCCAGCCGCGCAAGGACGGCGTGCTGCCCGACTCGCCGTTCGATCCCGGCCGCTGGGACAGCGTCGACGCGGACGTCCGGATCAAGGCCGGCACCATCAAGCGCCCGGAGCAGCTGCCGATCGAGAACCTGTCCGCGCGCATCCAGATGAAGGACCGGGTGCTCACGCTGAATCCGCTGGAGTTCGGCATCGCCGGCGGCAAGCTCGTCGGCCCGGTCAGGCTCGACGGCAGCGGCGATACGATCAAGGCCGACCTGAAAATGCGCGTGCAGAAGCTGCAGCTCGCGCAGCTGTTCCCGACGCTCGAGCAGAACAAGGGCTCGGTGGGCGAGCTCACCGGGCTGGTCGAGCTCACCGGCGGCGGCAACTCGGTCGGCCGCATGCTCGGCTCGGCCAACGGCAAGATCGGCGTGTTCATGGACGGCGGCGAGATCAGCCGCTTCATGATGGAGGTGGCGGCCCTGGATCTGTGGGGCGCCGCGGCGGTCAAGCTGAAGGGCGACGACAACATCGCCATCCGCTGCGCCATCGCCGACTTCGCGGTCGAGAACGGCCTGATGCAGACCAACGCCTTCGTGTTCGATACCTCGACGGTGCTGATCGAGGGCGGCGGGGTGGTCAATCTGAAGAACGAGGAAATGAACCTGATGCTCAACCCGAAGCCCAAGGACAACAGCATCGCCTCGCTCAACACCCCGCTCTACGTGCAGGGCACCTTCAGCAAGCCCAAGATCTCCCCGGACATGGGCAAGCTCGTCGCCAAGGGCGTCGGCGCCCTCGTCATGGGGATCATCAACCCGCTGCTCGCCGTGCTGCCCCTGTTCAAGGAAGGCAAGGGCGAGGACAGCAACTGCGGCAAGCTGATCGCCGAAGCGACTGCATCGAACCGGTCCGCTGCCTCGGGCGGGACAAGGAAGCCGAAGGCGCCTGCGCCGAAATCAGCCCGCTGACATCAGCCCGCTGACCCCAGGATCTCCTTCACTTCGATCCTGCGTCCTTCCTTGGCCGAGCGGATGCCGGCGAGGATCACGGCGAGCGAGACCGTGCTGCGCTCGCCGTCCATTTCCGGCTCGGCCTCGCCGCGCACGGCGCGCGCGAACTCCTCCAGCTCCTCCACGAGGGTATCGTTCTTCTCCGTAGCGACCGGGGTCGAGACCTTGGCGCCGCGCTTCAGGAAGCGCAGCCCCTGGTGCAGATCGTAATAGGCGCTCGCTTCCTTGCCGTAGAGGTTCATGAGGTAATACTCGGAGGCCGAGGCGTAGCTCGCGTTCAGCGTGGAAAGCGCGCCGTTCTCGTGCTCGACGATCAGGCTGGCGACGTCCGGGTTGTCCCCGGGCAGCACCAGGCGCACGAAGCGCCCGCTCACCGCTTTCACCGGACCGAGCAGGTACTCGAGGACATCGGTGTAGTGGATGCCGATCTGCAGCATCACGCCGCCGGGCATGCCCTCGGCGCTGTAGCGCCACGAGTTGAGGTCGATCTGCCCCAGGCGGTCGCGGCTGATATTGCTTTCTGCATTCACTAACCGGCCAAAGGCGCCTTGTTCGATCAAGTTCTTAACCCAACGAAACTGGCTTTCGCGCCTGCGCTGGTAGCCGAGCGCGAGGACCACTCTGGCGGCGCGACAAGCCTCGGTGATGCCGCGCGCGTCGGCGATGGTGTTGGCGATCGGCTTGTCGAGGAATACGTGCTTGCCGGCGGCCGCCGCGGCGCGCGTGGTCTCCAGGTGGGTGGCATTCGGCGTGGTGTTGATCACGGCCTCGATGCCCTTGTCGGAAAGGATCTCGTCATACGACGCTGCGGCCCTGCAGCCGTATTTCGCGGCGAACGTTTCCCGCTTTTCCTTTGAGCGGCTGAAGCACGACACGAGGGTCAGCTTGCCCGAGCGCCGGATCGCGTCGGCCAGGACATCGGACCACCAGCCCATGCCCAGGGCGGCGACTTTCAGCGGTGTTTTGCTCACGCCTGCACCTCCTTTCGTCCTAATTGCCCGGCGAACAGCGACCAGAACGCCGAGAGGACCGCAAGCGCGAGGAAAGTCGCGCTGAACGGCGAGGTAAGGAACACCGACAGGTCGCCGCTCGACGCGGTGAGCGCCACGCGCAGGTGCTCCTCCAGCTGCGGCCCGAGCACCATCGCGATCAGGAGCGGCACCACGGGAATATCGAGCCAGCGCAGCAGCAGGCCGAGCACGCCGAACGCGAGCATGGCATAGACGTCGAACAGCGAGTTGCGGATCGCGTAGCTGCCCACCACGCACAACAGCGCGATCCCGGGAAGCAGCAGGGCACGCGGCGTGTCGAGCAGCCTGACGAGCGGCCGGATGCACGCGAACGAAAGCGCGAGGGTCAGCACGTTCGCCCAGAAGAAGAGGAAGATGGTGGTGTAGGCGAATTGCGCGTTGTTGACGAACAGCATCGGCCCGGGCGCGAGCCCGTGCACCAGCAGCGCCCCGATCAGGATGGCGGTGATCGGGTCGCCCGGGATGCCGAGCGTCATCATCGGCACCAGCGCCCCGCCGGTCACCGCGTTGTTGGCCGATTCCGGGGCCGCGATGCCCTCGATAGAACCGTGCCCGAATTCGGCTGGGTTGCGGCTCGCCTTGCGCGCATAGTCGTAGCTGATGAACGCGGCGATCGGTCCGCCGGCGCCGGGCAGGATGCCGATGAACGTGCCGACCGCGGCGCCGATCATGGAAGACAGGCGGATGCGCGCGAGGTCCACCCAGCCCGGCAGGACGCGCCCGAGTCCCGCGCGCGGGGCGCCGCCGGCGCGCACGCCGTCGCGCACGTTGTCCAGGATCTGCGGGATGGCGAAGAGCCCAATCAGCGCCGAGAGGAAATTGATGCCGGCAAGCGCGTTGGCGCTGCCGAAATTGAAGCGCGCGGTGCCCATCACCGGGTCCTGGCCGACCGTCATGATCATCAGGCCGAGCACCGCGGAGATCAGTCCCTTGGCGAGCGAGCGGGTCGAGAAGCTGCAGATCACGGCGAGGCCGAACAGCATCAGCGCGAAGAGGTCCGGCGCCTGGAATCTCAGCGCGAGCCGCGCCAGAAGCGGCGCGATGAGCAGGAGGCAGAAAAAGCTGAACAGCCCGCCGATGAAGCCGGCGGCGATCGAGATGCCGAGGGCGCGTCCCGGCTCGCCGCGCCGCGCGAGCGGGTAGCCGTCGAGGATGGTCGCCGAAGCCGACGGCGTGCCCGGGATGTTGAGGAGGATGGCGGAGAACGCGCCCCCGGTCATGCCCGCCGCATACACCCCGAGCAGCAGGGCGATCGAGATGCTCGGCGGCAGCACGAAAGTGAGCGGCAGGACGATGATGATGCCGGCGCTGATCGTGATGCCGGGCAGCATGCCCACGACCAGCCCGATGACCACGCCCGCAGCGCCCGCCAGCAGGTTGAGCGGCTCCAGCGCGGCGAGGAAGCCCTGCTGCAGCTCCGCACCCATGGCCTAGTCGAACGCGCCCCGCGGCAGGGGGATCTGGAATACGTAGGTGAAAAGCAGCATCAGCCCGAGCGGCATGCCGGCCGCCCCGGCGGCGATCATCCACGCGCGCCGCTCGCCGACGATCCACATGAGCAGCGCGCAGAACGGCACGCTGGCGGCCACGAAGCCCGCCCAGGGCAGCAGTGCGATATAGGCGGCGATGGCGGCAAGCGTGGCCCATGGGAAGCGCCCGCGCGGGCCGGCGGCGTCGGGCGCCGCGCCGCGCGCGCCGGACAAGACGAGCACCGTGCCGAGGAGCGCCAGCGCGGCGGTCAGCACCCAGGGGAAAAACGTCGGCCCGGGCGTGTGCGGCAGCGAACGCGCGGGAAGCTGCGCGGTGAGCCAGGCGTAGCAGGCCGCAAGCAGCAGGCATCCGGCCCCGGCGGCGACATCGCGGGCCTTCATGCGGCCGCGCGCGGCTACTTGCCTTTCTCCGACTGGTAAAGGCCCGATTTCTTCATGAGCTCGCGCACCGTCTCGTCGTATTGCGCCAGCTGCCTGCCGAATGCGGCCGCGTCGAGCGGCGCGACGGTGAAGCCCGATTTCGCCGCCAGGTCGGCGTATTCCTTCGAGCGCGCCGCCTTGCCGAGCGCCTCGCCGAGCTTCGCTTTCACGGCGGCCGGCGTTCCCTTCGGTACGCTAAGTCCCCGGAAGAGATCGAGCTCCACGTCGTGGCCGAGCGCCTTCATGCTCGGCACGTCCGGGATGCTCGCGATCTTGCCGCCGCTCAGGTGCGCGAGCATGCGGATCTGCTTGGCTTCCTGCAGCTTGAGCGATCCGGTGAGGGGAGCGGCCATGGCGTCGACTTCGCCCGAAAGCAGCCCCGCGTTGCGCCGCTTGATGCCGAGCGGCACGTGGATCACCTTGCATCCCACCGCGCCCACCATGGCGATCGCCGCGATGTGCGTTCCGCTGCCGGTGCCCGAATTTCCGACCTTGAGCGCGCCGGGGCGCTTGGCGCATTCGGCCGCGAAATCGGCCATCGAGCGCCACTTGGCGTCGCCTTTCACGGCGAACACCATCGGCTCGAAGCCGGCGCGGCCGATCGGCTCGAGCGCGTCGTACCTGAACGGGACGTTGCCGATGTTGGTGCTGGTGAGGAGCGATGTCGAATTCCAGGCCACGGTGTAGCCGTCGGGCTTGGCGTTCTTCACGTAGGTGTAGGTCACGGCGCCGCCGGCGCCCGCCTTGTTGATCGGCACCACGGGAACGCCCAGCAGCCGGCTCATCTCCCGTGCCAGCATGCGGCCCTCGATGTCGGCGCCGCCGCCGGCGCCGAAGGGGATGATGAATTCGATCGGCTTCTCCGGATATTCCGCATGCGCGAGGGTTGACAGCAGCAGGGCGGCCCCGGCGAAAAACGCAACGTATCGTTTCATGCTCTTTCTCCTGTCTTCATTGAACGCTCGCGCCGATCGACTCGACGGCTTCGCGCGCGAGCTTCTCGTCGAACTCCCAGTTGCCCCCGGCCACGCCGATCCCGCCGACGCATTCCCCCTCGAGCAGGATCGGGCAGCCGCCCTCCATCGCCGTCCAGCGCTCCGGGCCCGCCGCCAACGCCAGGCCGAGCGCATGGGCCACGTCCAGCGACTGGCCCTGGGCGCCTTTCGATCCGGTGCTTCGCTTGTTTGATGCGGCGCACACCGCCTTGGTGGTCGCCGAATGCACGGTATGGAAGCGCCCGCCGTCCATGCGCTCCAGCAGCAAAAGATGCCCGCCCGCGTCGGCGATCGCCACCGTGACGGGGATGGCCGCCGCCTGCGCACGCGCGATCGCCGTGGCCATGATCTTCTTCGCGCCCGCCGCGGTCAGGCGCTTCGCATCCGCGAGGTACATCGGTCCTCCTCCGGGTATATATTACCCGCATGCCTCTTAAGCACATCGAGCATTTCCTGGTGGCCTCGGA
>CAZJJC010000242.1:0-3720 GCA_964546195.1 uncultured Enterobacteriaceae bacterium
GATCAGGATGATGCTCGGCGGAATCAGCATGGCGATGCCGCCCGCCGTGGCCACCAGGCCGCCGGAGAGCCAGTCCGGGTAGCCGCGCTTTCGCATCTCCGGAATCGCGATCACGCTCATCGCCGCCGCCATCGCGACGCTCGAGCCCGAGATCGCGCCGAACAGCACGCAGGCGACCACCGTAGCGACGCCGAAGCCCCCGGGCATCCAGCCCACCAGCGCGTCGGAGAAGCGAAAGAGCTGCGATACCAGCCCGGTGCGCTCCATCAGGAAGCCGGCGAAGATGAACAGCGGGATCGCCATCAGCGAGTAGCGGCCGATGAAGTTGAAGAACGCGCGGAACACCACCTCCGAGCTGAGCAGCGGGTCGGTGGCGATGTAGGCCGCCGCCGCGGCGCTGAGCGCGATGCCGATCGGCACGCTCAGCACCAGCAGCACCAGCACCGTGATCCCTATGATGTGCATCGACCCCCTCCCCGGGGCGTATTACAAGCCTCAGTGCAGCTTTTCTTCCAGCTCGGGCTCTTCGAGCACCGTGCGCCCGCGCAGCTTGTGGAACTCGCGGTAGATCTGGAAGAACACCGACACCGCCATGAAACTGAAGCCGACGATGAGCGCCACCAGAAACGGCGCCATCGGGAACGCCAGGCTCTCGGTGCGGCTTTCGTACTTGAAGGCGTCCTCGACCTCCGGGAAGCCCCACCACACCACCGCCAGCAGGAACACGAGGGTAAGCACCAGCGCCAACAGCCGGATCACCTCGGCGGCGCGCCGCGCGCGCGGCCCCATCGCATCGAGCGAGTCGACCAGGAGGGTCACGCTCAGGTGGCCGCCGCGGCGCTGCGAGATGCCGAAGAAAAGATAGATCGCGCTGATCGTGAAAAAAGTGACCGCGTCCTGCTGCCATTCGTAGGAGAAGCCGAACACGTAGCGCCGCACCACCTCGACCAGCGCGAGCAGCGTGGCGCCCAGCAGCACGAGCGCCGCGGCGTGCGCCAGAAACCGGTCCTGGAACGCACGCCAGACGGCGTAGGCTCTCTCCACTTACTTGATGATGATCTTCGAGGCGTGCTTGGCGCAGTCGATCTTCTCGATCCACGACGAGCCCGGCGGGTTCGCCGCCGAGAGCTTCTTGCCCTCCGCCGCGAAGCCGTCGACCAGCTTGGTGCCCTCGGCCGGCATCTTGCTCTTCACCCAGCGGCTCGGCCCCTCGCCCAGCGCGGCGGTCAGGGCGGAGACCTCCTGCGGGTTGAGCCAGTACACCCCGGGCTTCGACGGATCCTTGGTGCCGTACTTGTCGTAGGTCATCTTGTCGACGCACCAGTTGAACTCCTTCTGCACCTGGATCGTCTCCTGGATCAGGCCTTCGAGCGCCTTCTGCTGGGGCGGGTTCAGGCGCCCCCACCAGCGCTGGCTCGCGCTCACCATGTAGTAGTCGCCGGTGAACACGCCGGCGCCGCCGGTGGTATAGAACGGCGCCTGCTCGCGCACGGAAAGCCAGCCGCCGATGCTGGTCATCAGGCCGTCGATCACGCCCGACTCGATGGCGGTGGGCACCTCGCCGAAGGCCATCACCACCGGGTTCGCGCGCCAAGACTCGAGCACCGGGTTCTCGGCCGGGCCCATGCTGCGCACCTTCTTGCCGTTGAAGTCCGCCGGCTTGGCGTAGCGGCGCTTGCCGCCCACGCCCATGCCAAAGCTCATGTGCCCGGCGCCGAACACCTTGATGCGCTGGTTCTTCTCCAGACGCTGGGCGAGCGCCTGGAAGGTCTGGGTCTTGTCGATGTTGTCGACCGCGCCCACGGTGGTGAGGATGCCCGGGCCGACCACCGCCATCATCAGGGGATCGACCGGCGCCGCCTTGCCCATCTGCATCCAGGTCATCTCCAGGTTGCCCTGGCGCATGGCCTCGAAAGCCTCGGGGATCGTGTAGAGCGCGCCGGAGTAGTACAGACGCGCCTCGCTGCCCGGGATCACCTGCGGCAGGCGGTCGGCGAAGTGCTTCATCGCCAAGCCTGCGGGGTGCGGCGGCGGCGGGAAGTCCGCCACGAAGCGCATCACCACCGGCTTGACGGTGCCCTGCGCCAGCGCCGCCGGCGCGAGCGCAGCGCCGAGCGCGACTGCAAGGGCCGCAGCCACGCCCGTCATGGAGAACCGCTTGATGTCGTGTTTCATGATGTTTGCTCCTCCTATATAGTCTGCGGATTCTAGAGGAGGTAACGGCAAATGAAAAAGCTATTCGTCGGCACCATGGCCGCCGCGCTCGTCGCGGGCTGCCAGAGCACCCCGGATGACGGCCTGCGGGCCTCTGCTGCACTGCAGCCAACCAAGGGAAACAAGACCATCGGAGAGGCCACATTCGAGCAGGTGGGCGACAAGGTGCGCGTCATCGTGTTCGCCCAGGGCCTGAAAGCCGACCAGGCGCACGGCTTCCACATCCACGAGGTTGGGGATTGCAGCTCGGGCGACGGCATGAGCGCCAAGGGTCACTTCAATCCGCACGGCAAGCCGCACGGGAATCCCTCAAGCAGCGAGCGCCACGCCGGGGACCTACCGGCCCTGAAGGCGGCCAAAAACGGCCGCGGCAAGCTCGACGTAACGGTGGATGCCATCAGCCTGCGGCCCGGCCCCGCCAGCATCATCGGCCGGGGCCTGATCATCCACGCCGACCCCGACGACTACAAGACGCAGCCGACCGGCAACGCCGGCGCGCGCCTCGCCTGCGGGGTGATCAAGGCAGGCTAGTGCTGATCGATTTCTTCCTCAAGCTGAAGTCGCACAAGCTGCCGGTCTCGGTGAAGGAATACCTGACGCTGCTCGAGGCGATGGACAAGAAGGTCATCGGACAGTCGGTGGATGAGTTCTATTACCTGTCGCGCGCCGCGCTGGTCAAGGACGAGGCCAACTACGACAAGTTCGACCGCGCCTTCGCCGAGTTCTGGCAGGGCGTGGAGACCAGTCAGGGCGCGGAGGCCCAGATTCCCCTGGAGTGGCTGCTGAAGCAGGCCGAGCTCACGCTCTCCGAGGAGGAAAAGAAGCAGATCCAGGCGCTCGGCGGCTGGGAGAAGCTGATGGAGACCCTCAAGCAGCGCCTCGAGGAGCAGAAGGGCCGCCACCAGGGCGGCGCGAAGTGGATCGGCACCGGCGGCACCTCGCCGTTCGGCGCCTACGGGTACAACCCGGAGGGCGTGCGCATCGGCCAGGAGAAATCGCGCAACCGCAGCGCCGCCAAGGTCTGGGACCAGCGCGAGTACCGCAACCTCGACGACTCGGTCGAGCTCGGCACGCGCAACATCAAGGTGGCTCTACGGCGCCTGAGAAAGTTCGCGCGGGACGGCGCGCCGGAGGAGCTCGATCTGGAAACCACGATCGGTCAAACCGCCAGAAAAACGTATCTCGACATCCACCTGCGCCCCGAGCGCCACAACGCGGTCAAGGTGCTGATGCTGATGGACATCGGCGGCACGATGGACGAGCACGTCAAGCTCGCGCAGGAGCTGTTCTCGGCCGCCAAGACCGAGTTCAAGCGCCTGGAGTTCTACTACTTCCACAACTGCCTCTACGACTTCGTGTGGAAGGACAACCGCCGCCGCCATTCCGAGCGCACGCGCACCTGGGACCTGCTGCACAAGTACGGCCACGACTACAAGGTGATCTTCGTCGGCGACGCCACCATGAGCCCCTACGAGATCCTGCAGCCGGGCGGCTCGGTCGAGTACT
>CAZJJC010000243.1:0-11778 GCA_964546195.1 uncultured Enterobacteriaceae bacterium
GGATGGTGCTCCCGCGAAAGCGGCCATAGCCGCGTGCCGGATCCGCCGCACAGGATCACCGGCTGGATCATCGTCGGGGTGACGCCCAGTTCGATCACTTCCCCCACCCTCCGAAAAAAGAAACGCTCTTCCTAAGGCGCAGCGCGCGCTTGCCGCCTTCTCTCGCCGTAGAGCCGCTGCCAGCCCCAGTCTGCGACAAACCTGGCGTGATAGTCCGCTTGTGCGCACTCCCCCATCTGGCGCATCTTCTCGGGAAAAGCTTCCGCCCAGGCGAGACGGCGCGCGAGATCGCGCGCCGAGCCGGGCTCGAACAGCAGGCCGTTGCGGCCCGGCTCCACCCGCTCGGCGAGGCCTGCCAGCCGGCTCGCGATGACCGGCAGGCCGCAGGCGAAGGCTTCGACCAGGCTGCGCGGCTCGGCCTCGTAGCGCAAGCTGGGCAGCACGAGGTAGGCGGCCGCGCGCATGCGGCGGTGGAGCTCGTCGCGCGGCACCCGGCCGACGATCTCGACCCGCGCGCCGGCAAACAGCTCGAGCGCTTCAAGCAGCGTGCCGATGCCGCTCTCGGCGCTCGGCGGGCCGACGAACAGGCCTCCGCTGCGCGCCTTCACTCCGGCTTCCAGCGCCGCGTGCGGTATTCGATCTTGGGTGCGGGCTTGGGGCGCTGCAGCGGCGCGGGCGCTGCCGGCTGTGGCTCGTACACCGCCACCTTGAGCTCCCGGCGCTTGGCAGGCTTGGGTTTTTGCTCCGGCTCCCGCGCATGCTCGCCGTCGCGCGAATTGCGGCCGCGCAGGCGGCCAGAGGCGTACAGGTAACCGGCAGCGGTTGCAGCAGCGCTCATTTGTTCTCTTTCATCAGTCCTTGCCCGGCATCCAGGCCGAGCGTTTCTGGATCAGGTTCCAATAGCAGCGCACCAGGGGATCGCTGCGGTCCAGGCGCGCTGCGCCAGCGAGCGCGTGGTGCAGCAGCGCGCCAAGCAGGTACACCAGAGTCAACGCGCCGATCACGCGCGGCCGCCACGTCCATTCCGGATAGGCGAGCAGCGCAAAATCGTGAGCCCGCTTCATCGCCGACTCCAGGAAGCTCGCGGTCACGGCGCGGCCATGCAGCGCGCGCTGGACCATGACGTAGTGCAGCACGTCGTCGAGCGGGCTCGCCTCGCTGCGCGCGTTGCCCCAGTCGTAGACGAAGAGCTGCGAGCCCAGCGTGCGGATGTTCCACGGCGCGAAATCGCCCTGCGACAGCACATAGGGCCCGGTCCAGTAGAGCAGCGCGCTCTCGCAATCGCGGTAGGCGGCCTCCAGGGCCGCGAGCGTCCTGCGCGCCACGAGTCCTTCGAGCCGGAGCAGCTGGCTGTGGAGCTGCTCGCAGCAGCCGGAAACCTCGAAGTCGGCGGAGCGGAAGCGCGCCTTGCCCAGGCTCGCGAGAAAACGCTCGTGGCCCGGCGTGAAGGCGCGGGTCTCGCCGGTGCCCTGCGCCACCGTCATCACCAGGTAGCGCCGTCCCTGCTCGTTCATGCCCTCTCCGAGCAGCCTGGGCACCTGGCCGTCGAGCTCGCGCACCTGGGCGAGCTCGCGCAGCCACTGCGCCTCACGCGCGAGCTGCCGGTCGCCCGGCTCGTCGGCCGCCGTCTTGACAAGCGAATAGCTCACCATCGCAGGCCTGCCGCCACGGGAAGGGCCGCGGCCAGCGCGAGGCACGCGGCGGTGAAGCACAGCGAGAAAGCGATTCGTATGGAAGCCCGCATCGGCAGCATTAGCACTTATCGTTCGAAAAAGAGGTAGCAAGCCCCGTACCAGCTTTGCGGCCTCTGCCGAAACAGCAGCTTACGCGCACATAAAGGGAAAACGACGTCGCCGCAGCCGCACCGGCGCGCCCGCTCTTACGTCAAGCATCTGATTCGGCTCGCATCTTCAGGTCGCGGGACTGCGACGTCGATTAGTCACTAACCGTGTAATTGCTTCTACCATCGCCCCATGCTCTGCCTGGCCCTTGCCCGCGATGTCGAGCGCCGCGCCGTGCGCCACCGAAGAAAACAGCACCGGCGTGCCGATGGTGAGGGCAGCGGCGCCGTTCGGCGCGAGCAGCTTGGCCGCCACATGGCCCTGGTCGTGGAGCATGACCACGTACGCGTCGTAGCCGGCGCGCTGGATCAGCGTGTCGGCGCCGATCGGTCCGTCGGCGACGATGCCGTCGCGCCGCGCGGCCTCCACCGCCGGCATGACGGTTTTTTCTTCCTCATCGCCGAACAAGCCGCCCTCGCCCGCGTGGGGATTGACGCCACCGACCGCGATTGCGGTTTTTTGAATTCCCATTCTCTTCAGGACTTCATCGGTGGCCCGAATGGTCCTCAAAACCCGCGCCTGCGTGATCATGCCGAGGGACTTCCTCACGCTCGCATGCAGCGTCACGTGCGCGATGCGCACCTCGCGGCCCCGCCATTCGAAGCACAGCATGAGGATGCCGTCCTCCGGCGCGAGGCCGGCGGTGCGCGCGACGAACGACGGATAGCCGTCGAACTCGAATCCCGCCGCGTGGATCGCGGTCTCGGTATGCGGCGCCGCCACCACGGCTTCATATTCGCCGGCGAGCGCGCCCTCGATTGCCGAGCGCGCCGAATCCAGCGCCGCGCGCCCGTGCGCCGGACTGATCTCGCCGATCTTCAGCTCACCTGTCCGAAGCTGCTGCCTTTCGGCGACACAAACCTCCTTCAACGACAAGTTGCAAGCCTTGGCGTGCGCCTCGAGCGCGCCGCGATCTCCTATCAAGACAGGATCGCAGATCGCGCGCACCCGCTCGTCGAGCGCCGCCTTGATCGAGATCTCCGGCCCGATGCCGCCCGGATCGCCGGTGGCGATGGCGACTCTGGGCTTCACTGCCAGGGCATGAGCGAGGCGTGGATCACGTCCGGCACCCCCTGGCCGCCGACCGATTTGATGGCGAGGTCCACGTCCTTCAGGCCGAAGCGATGCGTGGTGACCTTCTCCAGCGCGAAGCGCTTCGAGGCGAGCTGCTGCAGGGCGAGCTCGCAGGCGCGGTAGCTGTGCCCGCGCGCGCTCTTCATGGTGATGAACTTGACCGTCATGCGCTCGAGCGGAAAATTGGGGAATTCCCTCAGCTCGCCCTGCACCACGATCGTGCCGCCCTTGCGCTTCAGCGCCTCGATGCCCAGCAGGATGGGCAGCGTGCCGGCCCCGGCGGTACAGTCGAGCGCCACGTCCACGCCCTTGCCGCCGGTGATCTGCTTTATCCGCGCAAGCGGATCCTCCTTCTGCACGTCGATCACGTAATCCGCGCCCAGCTGCCTCGCAACTTCCAACCTTTTTTGGTCTTTTGAGGTCCCTGTGACGATGATGAGGGACGCGCCCGCCTGCCGGCAGATCACCGTCTGCGACAGGCCCTGCTGGCCCGGCCCCTGGATCAGCACCGTGGAGTCGTAGCCTACGCCGCCGTCGAACAGGGACCATTCCACGCCGTTCGCCATCGGCGTGACCAGGCCGGCGAGCTCGGGCGTCACGCCCTTCGGGACGTGGTGCAGCACCGCGTTCCATGGCAGGTAGACGTACTGGGCGAAGCCGCCCCACAGGTGCGGGGCCCGCTCGGCCGAGGTATAGCCGTAGCGGATGCCCTGCGGGTTGGTGCGCCAGTCGGTGTTCTCGCAATGGCGGTACTGCCCCAGATGGCACCACTCGCAGCGGCCGCACATCACGTAGTGCTCCACGAAGACCAGATCGCCTTCCTTGAAGCCCTTGCGCCGCGTGAACTCGCGCCCCGCCCTGGCGATGACGCCGATGTTCTCGTGGCCCATGATCACCGGCGCGCTCGACGGCGGATGCTGGTAGAGCTTGACGTCGGTGCCGCAGATGCCGGCGACCTCCATCTTCATCAGCGCCGCGTCCTCGGCGATCTCGGGCATGGGAAACTCGCGCAGCTCGGTCTTTCCCGGGCCGGTACGCACCGCCGCCACTACCTTTTCCACCATGATGAAGCCGAGTTTCTCATGCTTGCCCCGTCCGAGCACCGCCTCCAGGCCGCGCACCTGGTGCCCGCCGCTCCATACGGTGGTTGCGTTCTGGACAGCGGAACGCAGGCCTTACCATTTCCGGGTTTTCAAGCCCCTGGAAGCGGTCCTGGCGGACGACCTCCCCCCGTCCTGGTACCGGGAAGCCCTCGCGGTCACCCCCGGCATCGACTGCGGCTGCTGCTAGCGGAGTAAACTTTGCGGCAAGGAGGAGGCCATGACACGTAGGTCGCTCGTCGTTGCTTTGCTTTTCGTAACAGCCGCTGCCGGCTGCTCGCAGATGCCGCCCATGCCCTTCGGGGTCGGCGGCTGGACCACGCTGATCGACGGCGACAAGGGGCTGGAGAACTGGAACCGCGCAGGCGACGCCAACTGGCGCGCCGAGGACGGCGCCATCGTCGCCGACAAAGGCAAGGGCGGCTTCCTGGTATCGAAAAACGCGTACAAGGACTTCCAGCTGCGCGTCGAGTTCTGGGCCGACCCCAGCGCCAACAGCGGCATCTACATGCGCTGCGCCGACCCGGGCAAGATCACCGACAAGAGCTGCTACGAAGCAAACATCTTCGACCAGCGCCCCGACCAGACTTACGCCACCGGCGGCATCGTGCACGTCGGCAAGGTCCTCCAGCCGGTGAAGGCGGGCGGCAAGTGGAACGTCTACGACATCACCGCCCGCGGCCCGAAGCTCACCGTCGTGCTCAACGGCACCAAGACCGCCGAGATCGAGCACGGCCAGTTCGCCCAGGGGCCGATTGCGCTGCAGTACGGCACACTGCCGCCGAACGCCGCGCCCGGCGGCGCGATCAAGTTCCGCAAGGTGCAGATCAGGCCGCTCTAGGAGGAAAACGCTGGTGACTACGGAAACCACGGTGAAGCCCCAGGTCGCCACCATGAACGCGGTGCACGACCTGCCGGTGCTGGTGGCGCGCGACGAGGGCTACTTCAAGGATGAAGGGCTCGATCTGCAGTTCGTCACCACGCCGGGCATGGCGCAGGCCACGACCTCGCATTTCGTGAAGTTCGATTCGGTGTTCGACCGCCCCCTCGACTCGGTCTACAACGAAGGCGGCATCGACCAGTACCGCATGTGCGAGTGGGGCATCATGAAGCGCGCGGTCGAAGCCAACGCGCAGGGCCTGCGCGGGCGCAAGATCGTCGCCCTGGGCGCGTCGATGTCCAAGTTCGCGATCGTGGTGCATCCCGACTCGAAGATCTACGAGCCGGAGATGCTGAAGGACAAGACGATCGCGGTGACGCCGAACAACGGCTCGGACTTCACCACGCTGAAGATGATCGAAGGCTTCCTCGAGCCGCAGCACGTGAAGCGCACCAACATCGGCTCGATGCTGAAGCGCCTCGAAGCCGTGCGCGACGGAAAGGTCGCCGCCGCGAGCCTGATGGAGCCGTGGATCAGCGTGGCGCAAAAGTGGGGCATGCGCATCCTTATCGAGTCGCACTCGACGCGCGCCGAAGCCGCCGGCGACGACCTCGACGGCGAAACGCTCAAGAAGATGTTCCGCGCGCAGGCGCGCGCGGTCGAGAAGATCGAGAAGGATCCGCGCCCGTACGTCCACTACTTCATCCGCGAGACCGGCGGCCTGCTGAAACCCGAGGAGCTCCAGACCTGGCGGCTGCTGCACGGCGCGCCGGCGCCCTACACGCGAGAGCGCTGGGACGACACCTATCGCTGGACCGTGAAGTGGAAAATGACGGTGCCGGGCGCGACCTACGAGAACACGGTCGACGACCGTGCCTGGCAATAGGGGACGCCCATGAAAAAAGTCAGAGCATCGATGATGAACGCGATCCACGACCTGCCGCTGCTGGTCGCGCGCGACGAAGGCTTCTTCCAGGACCAGGGGCTCGACGTGGAGATCATCCGCACGCCGGGCTCGGGCCAGCGCCACTCGGACCACCAGGCGCTGCGCGCCAACGTGTTCGACCGCACCATGGAGGCGCTCTACGACCAGGGCGCCTGCGACCAGTTCCGCATGTGCGAATGGGGCGTGATGAAGCGCGCGGTCGAATCCAGCGTGGAGGCCGGCCACCGCCCCGCCAAGATCGTGGCGCTGGGCTCGGCGATGTCGACCTTCGCCCTGGTGGTCGATCCCAACTTCGGCATCTACGAGCCCGAGCAGCTCAAGGGCAGGCCGATCGGGGTGAGCCCGTTCAACGGCTCGCACTTCACCACGCTGAAGCTGCTCGAGGGCTTCCTCAAGCGCGAGCAGATCCAGACCACCTTCGCCGGCACCATGAAGGAGCGCATCGAGGCCCTGAGCCGCGGCGAGGTGGCCGCGGTCAGCCTGATGGAGCCGTGGATCAGCATCGCCGAAAAGCGCGGCCTGCGCGTGCTGATGGAGTCGCATTCCACGCGCAGCGAGGCGGCCGGCGACGAGCTCGACGGCCCCACGCTCGCCAAGATGTTCCGCGCCGAGGCCGAGGCCGCCCGGGCGATCCAGAGGAGCCCGGAGCGCCACGCGCACTACCTCGTCGAGGAGGCGGGCGGGCTGCTCGAGCTGAAGGACCTCGACCTGTCGCGCATCCTGAACGCGCCGCCCGAGCCCTACACGCGCGAGCGCTTCGAGCACACCTACGGGTGGACGCGCGGCTGGGATCTCGTCCCGCCGGGAGCGACCTACGAGAACACCGTCGACAACCGCGCCTGGAATTAAGACCTGACGGCGCGGTAAGCGTAGTACGGCCAGATGACCGACTTGCGGATCAGCAGCATCAAAGCAACTTCGTTGACGGACCCCGGGCACCAGAATATGCCGCTGATCCCGTTGCGGGTATAGCAGTCATACCGCGCCTGGCTGCCGAAGACCATCACCGCCAGCACGATGCCGAATGCATAAGCGAATACGAGCAGCCCCAGGGTCGCTCGCTTGCCCTTCTTCATTGGGTTCCCTCCCAGGCAACATCATGCCTCGAAGGGCGCCCGATTCCCATGGAATACCCCACATGACAAAAAAGCGACCCGCCAAGCGCCTGGCTTCCCGCCTGCGCGCCGTCTCGGACGAATTGGGCGTGACCCTGCCGAAGAAGGTGCGCCGCAGCAGCGCCGGCGTCAGGCAGGCGCCCCGGTCGAGGCCGCGCAAAGTACGCTAGTTGCCGACCATTCTCATCACCGGCGCGGGGCGCGGGCTCGGGCGTGAGCTGGCGCGCCAGTACGCGCAGGACGGCTGGCGCGTCATCGGCACGGTGCGCAGTCCCGCGGCCCACCTGACCGAAGCGATTACGCTCGATGTAACGGACACGGCGCAGGTAAGGCAGCTGTCTTCGCAGTTGAAGAACGTGGCGATCGACGTGCTGTTTTGCAATGCGGGCATCAGCGGCAAGCGCGGCATGGCGCTGGGAAGCTTCGATTACGAGGAGTGGGAGAAGGTGCTGCGCGTGAATCTGCTGGGCGCGGCGGCGGTGATCGAGGCGCTCATCGACAATGTGGCGGCAAGCGAGCGCAAGACCGTCGCCGTGATGTCGAGCCGCCTGGGCTCGATCGCCGAGACGAGCGGGGCGACGCTGCCCTACTCCACCAGCAAGGCGGCGCTCAACCTGCTCGCGAAGGGCCTAGCCGCGAACCTCGCGCCACGCGGCGTCATCGTGGCGGCGCTGAGCCCCGGCTGGGTGAAAACCGACATGGGCGGCGAATCTGCGCCGTTGACGCCGGAGGCGTCGGTGCGGGGGCTACGCAACGTCATCGGCCGCCTGCGGCACGACGATTCCGGAAAATTCTTCTCTCACGACGGATCGGGCATTCCCTGGTAGAGACCCCAAAAAAAGCCCTGCATTGGCAGGGCGAAAGCACCTGCCGATTCGATTACTTGGCGACCCGCATTCCGGAGATTTCGACGGACACGTGGCGGTCGGGCTGCATGCAAGCAACGTTCTTCGCGTTGTTGGCATCGCCGCACTGCGCAGCGTAGGTGCGCGGGCGCGTTTCACCCCTGGCGCTCGCCTGAACGCGGTTCGGCGCGACACCCTTGCTGACCAGATAGGCACTCACCGTGTTAACGCGCTCCTCGGATAGGATCTGGTTGGAGGCTTCCGACCCCATGCGATCGGCATAGCCGATCGCCCTGATGCTTTGGGAATCGAGCCCGTGGATGTCGCTGACGAACCGGTCCAGCGCATCGCGTCCGGCCGCACGCAGCGCCGATTGGTCGGAGTCGAAGAGAACGTTGGCGTTCAACGCAACTTTTTCGTAGACCGGTTGCGCGGGCGCTGCAGCCACCGCTACCGTCGCCGGCATTGCAGCGGGGGCGACGTACTGCGCAATGGGCGCTGGAACATCGGGATGGCATCCGGCGGTCCATAGCGGCGCCGGGCCGTACGCGCTGTGCCAGCAAAGCGTGCCGCTCATGACCGGCGCGCCTCGCGTATCGAGGAGCAGGGCGTGCTCGTTGATGTCGACGGCCTGGGCGTAGGCGGATACGGAAAGGACGCCGAGCGCCAGGGCGACGGCGACTACGGCCAGTTTCTGGTTGAATGTGCTTCTCATGGTGTTCTTTCGAGGACTGCCTGCTGTGTCTCGGCAGATTGCCGAAGGGCACAGCGCATTGTCGGTGCGCAACGACGATCCCTCAGTCTGTTGGCGCACATAAAGTGAAACCGAACAGCGCAAGCAATGCGCGATGGGGGCAGGTTCTGTACGCTGGCCGGCATAGCCCGGGCGGCAGTCCGATACCGCACAAATCGGGGTAGCATGGTCCATGGTCACGGCCGGCGGCATTGCGCGTTCTCAGCCCAGGGAAAACCGGCTGCTCGCCGCGCTGCCCGATGCGGAATACGAGATCCTGCGGCCGCATCTGGAGCCGGTGCCGATGCCGCTGGGAATGGCGGTCTACGAATCCGGAGGCCCGCAAGGCTACGTGTACTTCCCCGCCGACAGCATCGTGTCGCTGCTCTACGTGCTCGAAAGCGGCGCCTCCACCGAGATCGCGGTCACCGGCAACGAGGGCCTGGTCGGGATCTCGCTCTTCATGGGCGGCGAGACCACGCCGAGCCGCGCCGTGGTGCAGAGCGCCGGCTACGGCTACCGCGCGCGCGCAGCGATCCTCAAGCAGCGATTCGAGTCGGCCCACGACGTGCAGCTCCTGCTGCTGCGCTTCACGCAGGCGCTGATCACGCAGATGACGCAGCCCGCGGTATGCAACCGCCACCACGCCGTGCATCAGCAGCTTTGCCGCTGGCTGCTGCTGATGCTCGACCGGCTGTCTTCGGACGAGGTGCGCATGACGCAGGAGCTCATCGCCAACATGCTCGGCGTGCGCCGCGAAGGGGTCACCGAGGCTGCCGGCAAGCTCCAGGCCGACGGCCTGATCGAGTACAGCCGCGGCCGCATCCGGGTGCTGGACCGGCAGCGGCTCGAGTCCTCCGTGTGCGAGTGCTACGCCGTGGTCAAGCGCGAGTACGACCGTCTGCTGCCCTACGCACAAAGGGGCTCGGCGTAACCCGGGCCAGAAGGGAACCACCGCGCACTGCAAAATTCAGCCCTTCCTGGCTAGATGGGCCGCGCTCTGTGCGCCAGGCCGCCTACGTGCGCAGCCGAACATACGCGCCTCTGCGAGGGGGGGACAATCCCGTCATGTCCAACCATCTCCTCGCGGCGCTGCCTCGCAACCACTACCGGGCGCTCCTGCCCCGGCTTACCCCGGTCGAGCTCGTGTTCGGCGACGTACTGCACGAGCAGGGAAAGCCGATCCGCGAGGTCTATTTCCCGACGGCGTCGCTCGTGTCGCTGCTCACGCTGGCCGATGGCCATCTTGCGCTCGAAGTGGGCATGGTGGGCCGCGAAGGCATGGTCGGCGTGGCGCTTGCGCTGGGAATCGGCGCCTCGCCGGTGCGCGCGCTCGTGCAGGGCGCGGGCCCGGCGCTGCGGATGGACGCCAAGCATTTCCGCGAGGCGCTAGACGCGAGCCCTGCGCTGCAGAGCGCGGTGCACCGCTATACCGGCACGCTGATAGGGCAGATCAGCCAGACGGCGGCGTGCAACCGTTTCCATGTCGTCGAGCGGCGCCTGGCGCGCTGGCTGCTGATGACGCGCGACCGGGTGCGCAGCGCCGAGTTTCGCCTGACCCATGAATTCCTGTCGCAGATGCTCGGCGTGCGCCGCGTCGGCGTGACCGTAGCCGCCTCGGCCCTGCAGAAGCGCAAGCTGATCGAGTACCACCGCGGCAATATCCGCATCCGCAACGAGGCCGGCCTGCAAGCCGCCGCCTGCGCGTGCTACGTCGCGGCGCGCTAGGCCGCTACCCTCGTCGCCATCAGCTTCAGCACTTCCTCCTCGACCAGCTGCGTGTCGATCTTCCCGAGGGGCAAGGCGCCCTCGCCGCCGTTGCTAATGCATACCGTCATTGAGGCGCAGCGTTATTCGTCACAGCTGCTTCCTTTCGAGGCGCGGTTTATGGCTGCTTTAATCCTTTGACTTTAGGCTTTCAGCGATTACGGATACAGAGATGCGCAAAGCGCACACACCATGCGGCTGTATGTCCGAGAACGGACAGAGCTTTCAATGCAGGCCGGCTACCCTCCCGGCATGCTGCACGAATTTCTGAGCTCCAACCGGCAGGAGCTGATCCGGCGTTGCAGCGCGAAGGTGACCGCAAGGTCCTCGCCGCGCGTGACCTCGCTGGAGCTGGAGCACGGGATACCCGTATTTCTGGGTCAGCTCATCGAGGCATTGCGCCATGAGCAGAAGGGAACTGCTTCCCTGAAGAAGTCGACCGGTTCTGCCCAGAGCAGGGCTGCCCTGCACGGCAAGGAACTGCTCGAGGAAGGGTACACCGTGGACCAGGTCGTCCACGATTACGGCGACATCTGCCAGGCGGTCACCGAGCTGGCGAAAGAAAGCAATGCGCCCATCACCGTCGAGGAGTTCCACACTTTCAACCGATTGCTCGACAACGCGATCGCCGACGCGGTCTTGTCATATGGCTATCATCGCGACCGGTCGGTCGACGCCCTGAGCGCCGAGCACCTGCATGAACGGCTGGGTAGCCTGGCGGGGGAGCAGCGCAGGCTTCTGGATACGGCGCTGACGGCGCTCGATGCGCTCAAGGCCGGTAACATCGGCCTGCTGGGCGCCACGGGCACCATTCTCGAAGACGCCCTGATGAAGCTACGCGGTCTCGTCGACCAATCTCTTCCGGAGATACGCCTGTCTTCCGGGATGACCACGCCGCCGAACGTCGAGCACGGGTAGATTCGCCCGGCCTGCTTTCCAAGGACGGCCGCGAAGTGAGCTGCCACTGGCATACGCAGTAGCGTAACGGCTGGACTTGATGGGTGCGATTTCGTACAATGTATGCGATTTCGTACACTAATGGTCGTTCAGGCCGTCCTCCGATGTCGAGCGTTCCTTCCCCTAAGCAAAACCTGATCCTCGCGGCCCTTCCGGCGCAGGACTATCAGCGGCTGCTGCCCGAGCTCGAATATCTGGAGATCGGCCTTGGGCGTTCCCTGTACGAATCGGGCGGGCATCTGCAGCACGTGTATTTCCCGGTCGAGGGCATCGTGTCCTTGCTGTACGTCACGGAGGGCGGCAACTCGGCCGAGCTCGCCGTGATCGGATGCGAAGGCATGGTCGGCATCTCGCTCTTCATGGGCGGCGAGACCACGCCGAACCGGGCCGTGGTGCAAAGCGCGTGCAAGGCCTATCGCCTGCCTGCGCGGGCGTTGAAAGCGCGCTTTGCCGAAGGCGGCGCGCTGCAGCTCATCCTGCTGAAGTTTACGCAGGCGCTCATCACGCAGATCTCGCAGAC
>CAZJJC010000244.1:0-2859 GCA_964546195.1 uncultured Enterobacteriaceae bacterium
CACCAGCCAGTGGGCAAGGCTTTTCGCCGCCGCCACCACGCCCAGCGGCGCCGCGCCGAGCAGCATCTGCTCGAGCGTGCCGTCGGCGTGGTCGGCGGCGAACAGGCGCCCGAGCGAGAGCATCGTCGAGAGCAGCGCCGCCACCCAGATGACCCCGGGCGCGATCGCGCGCAGCAGATTCGGCTCCGCGCCTATGCCCAGGGGGAACAGGCTCGCCACGATCACGAAGAACAGCAGCGCGGTGGCGACATCGCTGCGCCGGCGCAGCGCGAGCAGCAGGTCGCGACGCACGATGCAGCCCGCGGCATCAAGCATCGAGATCGACCACCCGTGCCGCGGCCATGCCGGCGTCCTGGTGGGTGGTCAAGGCGACCGCTCCGCCCCGCGCAAGATGTTGTTCCAGCATCCCGCGCAGAAGATCCACCCCTGAAAAGTCCAAGGCTGAAAACGGCTCGTCGAGCAGCCACAGAGGTATGGAGGCGCTCACCGCCAGCCGGGCGAGCGCGGCGCGCCGCCGCTGGCCCTGCGACAGCTTGCGCACCGGCTGCGCCTCGCCCTCGAGGCCGAGGCGCGCGAGCGCATCGCGCAGCGCGCTCTGCGGCTGCGGATTGCCGGCGAGCCGGCAGGCGACCGCAAGGTTCTCCACCGCCGTCAGGTCGTCCTTTACCGCCGGGGCGTGCCCGAGGTAGACGAGCTGGCGCGCATAGTCCTCTTGCAGCGCCTTGATCGGCACCGCATTCCAGCGCACCTCGCCCCCCGAAGGCGGCAGCAGGCCGCACAGGACGCGCAATAGGCTGGTCTTGCCGCTGCCGTTGGCGCCCGCGACCCGCAGAAGCTCGCCGCCCTGCAAGGCAAAGCTCAGCGAGCGGAACAGCGTCCTCCCGCCCCGCTCGCATTCAAGGTCGCTCGCCTCCAGCACTCCAGCATTGTTGCAGACTCAAGGCAGCAATTTCGCCGAATAACGGGCCGCGCAGCTTGACATGGTCACCCGCAGCCTCGCGCCGTCAAAGGCGCGCTAGCAGCTCCCGGTAGCGCTCCTCGGGCCGCTCGCCGAAGAGCGGGTCGCGCCCGGCCGGCACGGCAGCCATCACCGCCTGCCAGTCCTCCTCGGTGAGCTCCTTGGCGGCGCGCGTCAGGACGTCCTTTTCTTCCTTCGCCAAATGACTGCCGTAATACACGAGGTAGGTGGCGGCGGCCATCTCGATCTCGGCGCGCGGCAGCACCTGGCCGCCGAGCGCGGCGTTCAGCTGCTCCAGCAGCTTCTCGCCGGCGTGGGCGATGACCCGGTGCTCCTGCACAAGGCGCGCGAGCACCAGCTCCATGTCTGGGCAACGCCTGGCGAGGCGCGCGAACGCCTCGTCCTCGCGTGGATGGTGGTAGCGGTCCGAGTAGTCGCGCAGATAGGAGATGGTGTCCAGCATGAGCTCATAGTTCGGCCGCTCGCCGCGGTGGAACACGTCGAGCTCCCGGCGCAGCAGCTCGAGCAGCCGGGCGAAGCACAGGTGCTCGGAGTGCCAGGCGGCGATCGGATCGACGGCCATATCAGGTGACGCGCAAGGTGACGACCTGGTACAGGCATCCCGCCGCGCAGGGTAGATGGTTTGTTCTCATGCCACCGATTGTCGGCTGCGTGAAGCGCCGCGGCTTGACCCAGGTCAAACGCCGCGGTCGGATTCTGCGAAGCAACCCCGGGCTAGAATCGGCGCAGGCCTTGGTGGCGGCGTTCGAGGAGCTGACGCTGCCCACGCTGCAGCGGCTCGCGTCCTATCTCACTCGATCGCGCAGCCGACGCCGGTGCCCGGGGTCTGGACTGCGCGGCTGCCGGCCAGCAAGACCGTGGTCGCGGCGCGCCTCGGCCCATACTCGACCGCGCCGGGCTGGCGGAAGCTAGTTCAGGTCCAGGGCGTGGCGCTTGAGCGCGGAAAGCGGGGCGTAGCGCAGCACGTCCTCGTGCGTCGCCTCGAGCACCACGCGCGGGGCGCGGCCGGCCTCCCAGGCCTCGACCCAGCGCAGCACGTGCAGGCACCAGCGCTCGCCGTGCTTCAGGCCGCGAAAGCGCATCTCCGGGCGCGGCGTGACGAGGTCGTTGCCCTTGGACGCGCTGTACTGGAGAAACTCGTCGGTCACCTGCACGCACACCAGGTGCGCCACGCCTTCCTGGTCGTGCGTGGCGCAGCAGCCGTCGCGGAAGTAGCCGGTAAGCGGCGCATAGCTGCACGCGCGCAGCTCGCCGCCCAGGACGTTCTTTTCGCCTTTCACGCGGCGCTCTCGATGTAGCGCTTGAGCGCGCCGGCGTCGTTCGCCACGACCTGGAAGCGCTGCGGCAGGTTCTCCAGGCCGGCGAGCTCCGCCGGCCGCTCGGGCTCGCGCCCGAGCGCCGCGCGGATGGTGTCGGCGAACTTCACCGGCAGCGCGGTCTCCAGGCAGATGAGCGGCACCAGCGGCTCGCGGTGCTCCAGGCCCACCTTGACGCCGTCGGCGGTATGCGGATCGATCATGATCCGGTACTTCTCGTAGACGCTGCGGATCGTGGCCAGCCTGTCGGCATGAGTGCTGCGCCCCGAAACGAATCCCGTCTGCGGCACGGCGCGCCAGAAGGCCGAATGCGACAGGTCGAACTCGCCGTCGGCCTCCAGCCGGCGCCACAGCTCCTTCACGCGCGCGCCGTCGCGCCCGACGAGGTCGAACACGTAGCGCTCGAAGTTGGACGCCTTCGAGATGTCCATCGAGGGGCTGGTGGTGTGCTTCACCCTGCGGCGGATGCGGTAGCGGCCGGTGCGGAAGAACTCGTCGAGCACCGTGTTCTCGTTGGTCGCGACGATCAGCCGCTTGATGGGCAGCCCCATCTGCCGGGCGACG
>CAZJJC010000245.1:0-1571 GCA_964546195.1 uncultured Enterobacteriaceae bacterium
GTGGCGGCGACCTACGCGTTCCTGTTCGTGCTCTTCGGCAGCTTCTACGAGAAGTCGGGGGGCGGGCAGCTGTTCTTCGACCTGGCGGGTGCGTTGACCGGCCGCATGCGCGGCGGCGCGGCGAAGGCCTGCGTCACCGCGAGCGGCCTCTACGGCTCAGTGTCGGGCAGTCCCACGGCGGATGTCGCCACCACCGGGCCGCTCACCATTCCGATCATGAAGAAGATGGGCATCCCGGCGGCGCGCGCCGGCGCCATCGAGGCCACCGCCTCGAGCGGCGGCGCGATGCTGCCGCCGGTGATGGGCGCGGTGGCCTTCATCATGTCCGACATCTCCGGCATCGCCTACCGGAGCATCGCCTGGGCCTCGGTGCTTCCCGCGTTTCTTTATTACTACTCGATCTATCTCCTGGTGCACAACGAGGCGGTGCGCCACAACGAGCCGCGGCTGCCCGAGGAGGAGATCGTGCCGCTCGCCCGGGCGCTCGCCGGCGGCTGGCGCCACCTGCTGCCGCTCGGCGCGCTGGTCGGCCTGCTCGTGGCCGGGTACACGCCGGTGTACGTCGCGGCTGGGGCGACGGCCGCGGTGATCGTGCTGTCGTGGTTCCACCCGCCGACCGCGATCGGCCCGCGCCGCTTCGTCGCGTGCTGCACCGACACCATCACCCAGCTCGTGCCGCTGGTGGGCGCGGTGGCCGGCGCCGGCGTGGTGATCGGCGCCATCGAGATCAGCGCGCTCGCCGGCAAGTTCACGCTGCTGATCAACATGATCTCGGGCGGGCTGCTGATCCCGACGCTGCTGCTTTCCGCCGTGTTCCTCATCCTGCTCGGCATGGGCATGCCGACGCCGGCGGTCTACATCATGGGCGCGGCGCTGCTCGCGCCGGTGCTGCGCGGCGTGTTCGACCTGCCGGAGATGCAGGTGCATCTGTTCATGCTGTACTTCGCCTGCCTCTCGGCGATCACGCCGCCGGTGGCGGTGGCGAATTTCGCCGCCGGCGCGATCGCCGACGTCAATCCCATGGCGCTCGGCCCCTACGCGGTGAAGCTCGCCATCGGCGGCTTCATCCTGCCGTTCTACTTCATCTTCAACCCGGGCCTCAACATGGAAGGCGGCCTGCTGTACATCCTGGAGTGCGCCTTCTTCGCCGTGGCGATGGTGACCTTCGCCTCGTTCGCGCTGCAGGGCACGCTCGGCCTGCGCCCCATCGCCTGGCCGTTGCGCTGGGTGCTGTTCGCCTGCGCCGTGGCCACCGTATCGCCGCGCTTCGACTTCACGCTGGCCGTGGTAGTCGTGGGCGCGGCGATCCTAGGCTTTGTCTATCTGCGAAGCCGCCCAGCGAAGGTCGACGTTTCCGCCTGACAGGATTACTCCGACCCTCAGTTTTTCCAGGTTCAGTTTCTTTTCTAGAACGGCACAAGCCGCCAGCGCCCCGGTCGGCTCCACCACGAGCTTCATGCGCTCCCACAGGAAGAACATCGAGCGCAGCAGCTCCTCGTCGGTCACGGTCAGCATGTCGGAGACGTTGGCCAGCACCAGCGGGAAGGTGAGCTTGCCGAGCGACGTGGTGC
>CAZJJC010000246.1:0-3307 GCA_964546195.1 uncultured Enterobacteriaceae bacterium
TGCAGCACGCGGTCAAGGGAATGCTGCCCAAGGGGCCGCTTGGCTACGCGATGCTGAAGAAGCTGAAGGTGTATGCCGGCGCCACCCACCCGCACTCGGCGCAGCAACCGAAAACACTGGAGATCGCATAAATGGTTGGCGACTACTACTACGGCACGGGTCGGCGCAAGAGCGCGGTTGCGCGCGTGTTCATCAAGCCCGGCAAAGGCACGTTCGTTGTGAACGGCAAGCCGGTGGACCAGTTCTTCGGCCGTGAGACGGGGCGCATGGTCGTGCGCCAGCCGCTCGAGCTCACCAAGAGCGCGGCGAGCTTCGACATCATGGTGAACGTCTATGGCGGAGGGGAGAGCGGGCAGGCGGGTGCCGTGCGCCACGGCATCTCGCGTGCATTGATCGAGTATGATGCGGGACTCAAGCCACAGTTGAGCGCGGCGGGCCTGGTAACGCGCGACGCGCGCGAGGTGGAGCGAAAGAAGGTGGGCCTGCACAAGGCGCGGCGGCGCAAGCAGTACTCGAAACGGTAAACGAGCCTAGTCCGATGCAAAAAGCCGCCTGCGGGCGGCTTTTTCGTTTTTGGGATCGGAGATCGAGCTGAAAGTCGGAATCGTCGGCGGCACTGGCTATACGGGCGTGGAGCTGCTGCGGCTGCTCGCCCAGCATCCGCAGGCCGAGCTCAAGGTCATCACGTCGCGCAAGGAGGCGGGGATGCCGGTCGCGGCCCTGTTTCCCAGCCTGCGCGGCCGCGTGGAGCTGGCCTTCACCGCGCCCCAGGCCGAGCTCCTGCGCGGCTGCGACGTGGTTTTCTTCGCCACGCCCAATGGCGTGGCGATGAGCGAGGCGCGCTCGCTGGTCGATGCCGGCGTGCGGGTGATCGACCTGTCGGCGGATTTCCGCATCCGGGACGTGGCCGAGTGGGAGCGCTGGTACAAGCTCAAGCATGCCGCCCCCGAGCTGGTCGGCGACGCGGTCTACGGACTGCCCGAAGTGAATCGCGAGCGCATCCGCGGCGCGCGGCTGGTGGCCAATCCCGGCTGCTACCCGACCGCCACGCAGCTGGGCTTCCTGCCGCTGGTGGAGGCGGGGGTCGTGGACGTCGAGCACCTCATCGCCGACGCGAAATCCGGCGTAAGCGGCGCCGGCCGGAAGGCCGAGCTGCACCTGTCGTTCTCGGAGGCCTCGGACAATTTCATGGCCTACAACATGCCGGGCCACCGGCACTGGCCGGAGATCAGGCAGGGTCTGGCGCAGGCAGCGAGGCGCGAAGTCGGCCTGGTCTTCAGCGCGCATCTCCTGCCCATCATCCGCGGCATCCATGCCACCCTGTATGCGCGCATCACCCGGGAAGTCGACTTCCAGGCTTTGTTCGAGAAGCGCTACGCGCGCGAGCCCTTCGTCGACGTGATGCCGGCCGGCAGCCATCCCGACACGCGCTCGGTGCGCGCCGCCAACCTGTGCCGCATCGCCGTGCACCGCCCGCCCGAAAGCGCCAAGGGCTCCAGCACGCTGGTGGTGCTTTCGGTCATCGACAACCTCGTCAAGGGTGCGGCCGGGCAGGCGGTGCAGAACATGAATCTGATGTTCGGCGCGGCGGAAACCGCCGGGCTGACCCACTTGCCCGTGGTGCCCTGATGCGCCGCGACGTAACCGGCCGCTGGCGAAAGCTGCGCCAGCATCTCGGTATAGCGGCGCCGCGCGTCGCGGTCCACACGCAGATTCCGTGGTACTGGCGCTGGGTAGGCATTGCCGTGCTGCTCGGCATATCGGCCGCAGCCGCCGCATGGATTTACGATGCCGGGCGGCGCTTTGCCGGCTTCGATCACGGCGAGGTGCAGCACGAGCTGTTCCGCGTCAGGGGTGAGCTGAACGACGCGCGGGCCGAGCTCGCGCGGCTGCGCGCCCTCGCCAACGCCGCAGACAGCCGCGTCGCGATCGAGCGCACCGCGCAGCAGAAGCTCGCGCAGCAGATCCGCACTCTCGAGCAGGAGAACGCGAAGGTCAGGGAGGAGCTCGCCACCCTGGAAACCATGTTTTCCTCGGACGCGCGCAGCGCGAACGCGCTGTCGATCCACAGCTTCAAGGTGGAGCCCGACGTCCTGCCGGGGGAGTACCGCTATCACCTGCTCCTGGTGGGTCCGCAGTCGCGCCGCGAGCGCGATTTCAGCGGGCGCCTCGAGCTGGTCGTGAGCCTGCAGGAAGCAGGCCAGAATGTTATGATGAGCTTCCCCGAGAAGAAGGACGCTGGGGCGGCGGCTTTCCGGTTATCTTTCAAGTACTTCCGGAGGGTCGAAGGAATGTTCAGGGTGAGCCCGAAGGCGAAGGTGGAGAGCGTGCAGGTCCGCGTCTACGAAAGCGGCTCGAGCGAGCCGCGCGCGACCCACGCCGTTGTGCTGTAGATAGCCGTAGATCAGATAAGGGGAGCGCAGCATGTTCAACAAGACGAGCAAGCCGCAGAACCGCATCGACAGCCTGATCGGCGCCACGACGCGCATCGAGGGCAATGTCATCTTCACCGGGGGCCTGCGGGTGGACGGCATGGTGCGAGGAAATGTGTCTTCCATCGCCGAGCAGCCGGGGACCCTCGTGGTGTCCGCCGATGCGCGCATCGACGGGGAAGTGCAGGCCGCCCATATCGTGGTGAACGGCAGCATCAACGGCCCGGTGCACGCGACCGAGACGCTCGAACTACAGGCAGGGTCGAAGGTCAAAGGGGATGTGTTCTACAAAAGCATCGAGATTCACCAGGGCGCGGTAGTCGAAGGGCGTCTTGTGCACCACGCCGCCGACATGAAAGGGGTCGAGCTGAAGCTCGCCTCAGGTGGGTAAAACGGCGGATAACCCAGGAGCAGATGCGATGAATGCCGTTACCGAAATGCCCGCGCCGCTGCTGTTCAGCGACAGCGCCGCGAACAAGGTGAAGCAACTGATCGAGGAAGAGGGAAATCCTGGGCTCAAGCTGCGGGTATTCGTCACCGGCGGCGGCTGCTCCGGCTTCCAGTACGGCTTCACGTTCGACGAAGTGCAGAACGAGGACGACGCCGTGATGGAAAAGCATGGCGTGCAGCTGCTGATCGACCCGATGAGCTACCAGTACCTCACCGGCGCGGAGATCGACTACCAGGAAGGCCTGGAAGGCGCCCAGTTCGTCATCAAGAACCCCAACGCCCAAAGTACCTGCGGCTGCGGGTCCTCTTTCTCGGTTTAATAAGCGCCTGCTTCAAAAAAGGGGCCGCGAGGCCCCTTTTTCATTCCAGCGAGGCGAGATTGCTGTTGGCGAGGAGATCCAGCCGTGCGATGAGCGGAGCGGCGT
>CAZJJC010000247.1:0-3753 GCA_964546195.1 uncultured Enterobacteriaceae bacterium
CGTCCCGCCGCCAGCGCGAGGCCCGGCTCGTAGCGGTATTCCGCGGGCAGCCGGCGCATCGCCGCGGCGCTGACATACGGCGGATTGGCGAGGATGAGGTCGTAGCGCTCGCCTTCGAGCCCGGCGAAAAGGTCCGAGCGCACCAGCCGTATGCGCTTGTCCAGCCGGTGCTTCTCGACGTTTCTGCGCGCCACGGCGAGCGCGGCCGCGGAAACATCGCTGGCATCGACCTGGGCGCGCGCGAACGCGCGCGCCGCGAGGACGGCGAGGCAGCCCGAGCCGGTGCAAAGGTCGAGCACGCGGCGCACGGGTTGGTGCAGTTCCTTGAGCAGCCCGGCGATATGCGAGCGCGGCACGATGACGCGGCGGTCGACGTAGAACGCGAGGCCGCCGAGCCAGGCTTCGCGCAGCAGATACGCCGCGGGGATGCGCTGTTCGATTCTCTGTCTGACGAGCCGTTCGACCTTGCGCTCGTCCACGTCCTGCTGAAGGGAAGCTTTGAAAGGCAAACCCAGGCCCCTCAGCACGAGAAACGCCGCCTCGTCGCGCGGGTTATCGGTGCCGTGGCCGTAGTGCAGGCGGGCGGCGCGCAGGCGCCGCTCGGTGTGCGCGAGCAGCGCGCCCAGCTTCAAGGCAGCAGCGTGCGCAGGGTGTCCAGGTATATGGCGGGCAGCTTCTCCAGCGCGGCGAGCTCGATGTGCTCGTTCAGCCTGTGGATGCTCGCGTTCACCGGCCCGAACTCCACCACTTCCGGGCAGATGTCGGCGATGAAGCGCCCGTCCGAGGTGCCGCCGGTGGTGGAAAGCTCGGGCGCGCGGCCCGTATGCCGCTTGATCGCGTCGGACAGGACCTGCACGAGCTGGCCGCGCCGGGTGCGAAAGGGCTTGCCGCCGAGCGTCCATTCGATCGAATAATCCAGCCCGTGCTTCTGCAGCACCGCTTCCAGGCGGCTCTTGAGCGCCTGCTCGGTGCTTTCGGTGGAAAAGCGGAAGTTGAAGTCGAGCGCGAGCGACCCGGGGATGACGTTGCCCGCGCCGGTGCCGGCATGGATGCTGGAGACCTGCCAGCGGGTGGGCGGAAAGTCCGCGTTGCCCTCGTCCCAATGCATCGCGGCGAGCTCGGCGAGGGCCGGGGCGAGCAGGTGGATCGGGTTGCGCGCGAGCTGCGGATAGGCGATGTGGCCCTGCAGCCCGCGCACGGTGAGGCGCCCCGAGAGCGAGCCGCGCCGGCCGTTCTTGATCATGTCGCCCAGCGTGCTCACGCAGGTGGGCTCGCCGACGATGCAGTAATCGATGCGCTCGCCGCGGGCCTTCATGCGCTCGACCACGCGCGCCGTGCCGTCGACCGAGGGGCCTTCCTCGTCCGAGGTGAGGAGGAAGGCTATCGAGCCGGAATGGCTGGGGTTTTCGTGCAGAAACATTTCCGTGGCGACGACAAAGGCGGCAACGGAGGATTTCATGTCGGCCGCGCCGCGGCCGTACAGCTTGCCCTCGCGCACGCTCGGCACGAAGGGATCGGAATGCCACTCGGCGAGCGGCCCCGTCGGCACGACGTCGGTGTGGCCGGCGAAGCAGACCAGCGGCCGGGCGGCCCCGCGCCGCGCCCAGAGGTTGCTCACCTCGCCGCACACGAGCGGCTCGCACTCGAAGCCCGCCGCGGCGAGCCGTTGCGCGAGCAATGCCTGGCAGCCGCCGTCTTCCGGGGTGACCGACCTGCGGCTGATGAGCTCCTTGGCGAGCTCCAGCGCGCCAGTATCAGGCATTCGCGTCGATCTTGAAGTTGAACGCCTTGCCCTCGGCTTTCGCTTCGGGCTCGGGCGGGCTCGCGCGCGGGGGCGCGCCGCCGCCCGACAGGGAACGCTCGCCCGCGGTGGCCTGGTTGATGAGCCAGAGCATGTTGCTCGCCGAGTCGGCGTTCGCCAAAGCCTCGTCCTGCGTGATCTTGCCCTCCATGAACAGCTTGAACAGAGCCTGCTCGAAGGTCTGCGAGCCCGGCGCCAGGCTTTTTTCCAGCGCTTCCTTGATCTCGCCGATCTCGCCCTTCTCGATCAGCTCCGAGATGTTGCGCGTGTTGAGCAGCACCTCCACCGCGGCGACGCGCGCGCCGGCCTTGGTGCGCACCAGGCGCTGCGAGACCACCGCCTGCAGCGCCGCCGCGAGGTCGAGCAGCAGGCTGGGCCGGGTCTCGAGCGGATAGAAGTTGATGATCCGGTTCATCGCGTGGTAGCTGTTGTTCGCGTGCAGCGTGGCGAGGCACAGGTGGCCCGACTGCGCGTACGCCAGGGCCATGGCCATGGCGGGCTTGTCGCGGATCTCGCCGATCAGGATGCAATCGGGCGCCTGGCGCAGCGCGTTCCTGAGCGCGATCTCGAACGCCTTGGTGTCGGTGCCCACCTCGCGCTGGTTGATGATGGACTTCTGGTTCTGGAAGATGAACTCGATCGGGTCTTCCAGGGTGAGGACATGGCCCGACTTGCGCTCGTTGCGGAAGTCGATCATGGAGGCGACCGAGGTGGACTTGCCCGCGCCGCTCGCCCCGACCATCAGGATGAGGCCGCGCTTCTGCATGATCACTTCCTTCAGCACCTCGGGCAGGCCCAGGCTGTCGAGCACCGGGATGACGTTGGGCACGTAGCGCACCACCACGGCGGGCGCGCCTTTCTGCCGGAAGGCGCTGATGCGAAAGCTCCCCACGCCGGGCAGCGACACCGCGGTGTTCAGCTCCATCTCGTCCTCGTACTCCTTGATCTGGCGCTCGGTGAGGATCTCGTAGAGCAGCTGCCTGACCGCGTCGGGGGTCATGATGGCCTGGTTCACGGGCATCGCCACGCCGTTGATCTTGATGTTGATCGGCGCGCCGACCGAAATGAAGATGTCCGAGGCCTTCTTGTCGGCCATCACCTGGAACAACCGCTTCATCGCTGACATGTCTAATCCCCCCGCAGCAGCTCGTTGAGGCTGGTCTTCGCCCGGGTCTTGGCATCGACCCTTTTCACGATCACCGCACAGTACAGGCTGTGGCTTGCGTCCGGCGAGGGCAAAGTGCCCGAAACCACGACCGAGCCGGCGGGCACGCGCCCGTAGGAGATCTGGCCCGTGGCGCGGTCGAGGATGCGGGTGCTCTGGCCGAGGAACACGCCCATGGAGATGACGCTGTTCTCCTCCACGATCACGCCCTCGACCACCTCGGAGCGCGCGCCGATGAAGCAGTTGTCCTCGACGATCACCGGGCTCGCCTGCAGCGGCTCGAGCACCCCGCCGATGCCCACGCCGCCGGAAAGATGCACGTTCCTGCCGATCTGCGCGCACGAGCCGACCGTGGCCCAGGTATCCACCATGGTGCCCTCGTCGACATAGGCGCCGATGTTCACGAAGCAGGGCATGAGGACCACGTTCTTCGCGATGTAGGCGCCGCGTCGCACCGCGGCGGGCGGCACCACCCGGAATCCGCCCTTGTCGAAATCGAACGACTCGAATTTCGACGCCACCTTGTCGTAATGCAGGCCCTGCATGCGCCGGTTGTCCTCGAGGCGGAACGACAGCAGCACCGCCTTCTTGAGCCACTGGTGGGTGATCCACCCGCCGCCGGATTTCTCGGCCACGCGCAGGCGCCCCGCGTCCAGGCCGGCGAGCGCCTCGTCCACCGCCTCGCGCACATCCTTGCGCCCGGGAAAGGCGAAGCCCGCGGCGCGCGAGAGAAAGCGGCCCGCCAGGGCGAGCAGAATGGAGTGCGAAGATCCGAAGAGCACACGAC
>CAZJJC010000248.1:0-2025 GCA_964546195.1 uncultured Enterobacteriaceae bacterium
GCGAAGACCTGTTCGCGCATCACACCGCGATCCAGATGAGCGGCGTCAAGACGCTCAAGGAAGGCCAGAAAGTGGAGTTCGAAGTGAAGCGCGGCCCCAAGGGCCTGCAGGCGGCAAACATCAAGCCGATTTAAGGCATCAGGAAACAGGAAAGCCCGCTGCGGCGGGCTTTTTTTTGAAGCATGTACATAAAGAACCGCGAGTTCGGCTTTCTCTGCCCGGCGTTCAGCATCAGCCTGTCGGGCGGCTTCCTGCTGCCGCGCTCGCGCAGGCAGCTTCTGCTGCGCTCCTTGCTCGCGGGAGCCAGAACCCGCGACCTGACCGGGCGCTACACCTGGGACATTCACTGCGAAGGGACACAACACTGGAGCCTGCCGGTGGTGGTGGCGTGGGCGCGCCATCCGAGCCAGGCCGAGACTTTCCTTGCCATCAAGGCGGGCCATCCGCGCCTGGTCCGCCAGCAGCTCAAGCCGCTCGCGGGCTGCGACGTCGAGCTCAGCTTTTCGCCGCGCCTCGCGCCCGACCTGCTACGCCCGCTGCTTTTGAAGTAGCTCGGCGACGGTGAAGTTGCCGGTGAAGTCCAGGTCCTTCTCGGCGGCCCCGGCGGTGGATTCGAGCAGGCCGCGGCTCTCCAGCTCGCGCAGCCACCGGGAAATGAGCGCGTCGCCGTATTGCGGCATGGCGGCGCGCACGCCGTCGAAGTGCGTGTCGTCCGTGACGAGCATGAGGATGCGGCGATACTCGCCGCCGCTGATGCCGATGTCGCCGCTGACCAGGGCCTCGCGACCCTCGCGGGTACGGCGGTATATGCGTTCCTTTGCCATGTGCGCTTCCCCTGTTGGCTTTCCCCCGCGCCATCTTCACGCGGGAAGGCCGGGCGCACAAGCCGCCTCAAGCTTTTTAACAAATGGTGCCGGTTGTCCGGATTGAACGGACGACCTACCGCTTACAAGGCGGTTGCTCTACCACTGAGCTAAACCGGCACGGGGGGATTATCCCCTCAAGGCCGCGCGTGGAGCGGCACGAGTGCCTTACTTGATGCGGCGCAGGGTGGGCTTGCCGCCGCCGGAGGGCTTCTTGGGCGGCTCGGGGGTGCCGGCGGGCACGGGGAGCGAGGCGGGCGGCCGGATCATCGGCAGCCTGGGTTCGCCCTCTCCCTTGACCTGCAGGCCGGGCTTGGACCCGTCGACATCGAAGGTCATGCCGTGGCCGGTCTCGCGCGCATAGAGCGCATAGACGCCGGTGATGGGCACCGAGATCTGGCGCGCCAGGCCGCCGAAGCGCGCAGAGAACTCGACCAGCTCGTTGCCCAGCTGCAGCTTGTGCACGGCGTTCGGGCTGATGTTGAGCGTGATCTCGCCGTTCTTGACATACTCCTGCGGCACCTGGGCGCGCGAGTCGACCTTCACGGCGAGGTGCGGCGTGTAGCCGTTGTCCACGCACCACTCGTAGAGCGCGCGCAGCAGGTAGGGCTTGGTCGGGATCTCGCTCATGCCAAAGGGCGGTTACTTCCGCATCACCTTTTCCGACGGCGTCAGTGCCTCGATGAACGCGGGTCGCGAGAAGATGCGCTCGGCGTACTTCATCAGCGGCGCCGCGGTCTTTCCCAGTTTAATCCCGTAGTGGTCCAGGCGCCACAGCAGCGGCGCGATGGCGACGTCGAGCATGGTGAAGTCGTCGCCCAGCATGTGCTTGGTCTTGGTGAACACCGGGGCGAGCTCGATCAGGCGGTCGGTGACGTGCTGGCGCGCCTTGTCGATCTGCTTTTCCTTGCCGCCTTCGAGCGCGTCGACCTGGGAGAACAGCTCCACCTCCATGTTGAACAGCATGAGGCGGGCGCGCGCCCGGAACACCGGGTCGGCGGGCATGAGCTGGGGGTGCGGAAAGCGCTCGTCGATGTACTCGTTGATGATGTTCGACTCGTACAGGATGAGGTCGCGCTCGACCAGCACCGGCAGCCGGTTGTACGGGTTCATCACCGCGATGTCCTCGGGCTTGTTGTACAGGTCGACGTCGATCACCTGG
>CAZJJC010000249.1:0-5249 GCA_964546195.1 uncultured Enterobacteriaceae bacterium
GACAGTCGCATACGGGCCTCCGCTGTATGGCAGCCTACTCTACGCCTTTTCGACCGGGCGTCGAAGGTGCCGGCTCGACGATCTGGAAGAAGACTTCGTCGTTGCGGATCATGCCGAGCTCGTAGCGCGCGCGCTCCTCGATCGCCTCGGTGCCCTGCTTCAGGTCGCGCACCTCGGCGGCGAGCGCGGCGTTGCGGGCCTCGAGCTGCCGGCTCTTGGCGCGCTGGCCCGCGAGCTGCCGGTCCATCTCCCAGGCGCGCAGCCAGCCGCCCTTGCCCAGCCACAGCGGGTACTGGATGAGCAGGATGAGCGCGCCGAGCAGGACCGCGAGAATTCTCATGAGGGCCGGGCGAAGGCCTCCCGGCCGGGGTAGCTCACCGAGTCGCCCAGGTCCTCCTCGATGCGCAGCAGCTGGTTGTACTTCGCCACGCGGTCGGAGCGCGACAGCGAGCCGGTCTTGATCTGCAGCGCGTTGGTCCCCACGGCGATGTCGGCGATGGTGGTGTCTTCGGTCTCGCCGGATCGGTGGGAAAGCACGGTGCCATACCCCGCGCGCTTGGCGAGCTCGATCGCCGAAAAGGTCTCGGTCAGCGTGCCGATCTGGTTCACCTTGATGAGGATGGCGTTGGCGGCGCGCTGCTGGATGCCCTCGCGCAGGATGCGCGTGCTGGTGACGAACAGATCGTCGCCCACCAGCTGCAGCTTGCGGCCGAGCTTGCCGGTGAGCGTCTTCCAGCCCTCCCAGTCGCTCTCGGCCATGCCGTCCTCGATGGAAACGATCGGGTAGCGGGCGGCGAGCTCGCCCAGATAGCTCGTAAAATCATTCGAATTCAAACGCGTCTTTTCGGATTCGAGGACATAGGCGCCCTCGCGGTAGAACTCCGAGGCGGCGCAGTCGAGCGCGAGCAGCACGTCCTTGCCCGCGGCGTAGCCCGCGCTTGCGATCGCTTCCATGATCAGCTCGAGCGCCGCGGCGTGCGTCGGCAGGTCGGCGGGCGCGAAGCCGCCCTCGTCGCCCACCGCGGTCGACATGCCTTTGCCGTCGATCAATTTCTTCAGCGACTGGAACACCTCGGCGCCGCAGCGCAATGCCTCCCGGAAGGACTGCGCGCCGACCGGCACGATCATGAATTCCTGGAAGTCGAGCCGGTTGTTGGCGTGCGCGCCGCCGTTGATCACGTTCATCATGGGCACCGGCATGTGCATGGCGCCCGAGCCGCCGAAATAGCGGTACAGCGGCAGCCCGGACTCCTCGGCCGCCGCCTTGGCCGCCGCCATCGACACCGCCAGCGTGGCATTGGCGCCCAGGCGCGACTTGTTCTCGGTGCCGTCGAGCTCGATGAGGGTGCGGTCGATGAAGGCCTGCTCGGTGGCGTCGAGCCCGACGATGGCCTCCGAGATCTCGGTGTTGACGTTCTCGACCGCCTTCAGCACGCCCTTGCCGCCGTAGCGTCCCTTGTCGCCGTCGCGCAGCTCGATCGCCTCGCGGCTGCCGGTGGAGGCGCCCGAGGGCACGGCGGCGCGGCCCATCACGCCCGACTCGAGCAGCACGTCGGCCTCGATCGTCGGGTTGCCGCGCGAATCGAGGATCTCCCTTGCGACCACGTCTACGATGGAGCTCATTGTCTGACCTTGTGTTCGGCGAATCCGTCTTTCTTCACCAGCCGGTCGAGCTCGACCAGCGTCTCCAGCAGCCCCTGCATCATCGCGAGCGGCCAGGCGTTGGGCCCGTCGGACAGCGCCTTCTCCGGCTCGGGATGCGTTTCCATGAAAAGCCCCGCGATGCCGGTGGCCACGGCGGCGCGCGCGAGCACCGGAATGAACTCGCGCTGCCCGCCGGAAGCGCTGCCCTGCCCGCCGGGCAGCTGCACCGAATGCGTCGCGTCGAACACCACCGGGCAGCCGGTATTGCGCATGATCGCGAGCGAGCGCATGTCCGACACCAGGTTGCCGTAGCCGAAGGAGAAGCCGCGCTCGCACACCAGGATGTTGTCCTGCCGGGAGGCTTCTTTCGCCTTGTCCACCACGTTCTTCATCTCCTGCGGCGAGAGGAACTGGCCTTTCTTGATGTTCACCGGCCGGCCCGAGGCGGCCACGGCGCGGATGAAATCGGTCTGGCGGCACAGGAAGGCCGGCGTCTGCAGCACGTCGACGACCTCGGCCGCCGGCTTCACGTCTTCTTCCGTGTGGACGTCGGTGAGCACCGGCACGCGCACCTGGCGCTTCACCTCCCCCAGTATCTGAAGACCCTGGTCCCTTCCCAGGCCGCGGAAGGACCCGCCCGAGCTGCGGTTCGCCTTGTCGTAGGACGACTTGAAGATGAACGGAAGGTCCAGGGGCGCGCACAGCTCCTTCAGGCGGCCGGCGACCTCGATCTGCAGCTCGCGCGACTCGACCACGCACGGGCCGGCAATGAGGAACAGCGGCCGCTCCAGGCCGACTTCAAAGCCGCAGAGCTTCACGCTGCGACGACCGAGAGGGTGCCGCCGGGGCGCTTCTCGCGCGCGCGGTGGCGCAAGGCCGCCGCGAGGAACGCCTTGAACAGCGCATGGCCGTGCCGCGGGGTGGAGGTGAACTCGGGATGGAACTGCACGCCGATGAAGAACGGATGCGCGGGCAGCTCCATGATCTCCGGCAGCTTCTCGCTCGGCGTGCGCGCCGAGACCTTGTAGCCGCGCGCCTCGAGCTGGGGCACGTAGATGTTGTTCACCTCGTAGCGGTGCCGGTGTCTTTCATTGACTTCCGGCCCATAAATCGAAAAAGCCAGGGAATCCTTTTCGACGCGGCATTTCTGCGCCCCCAGGCGCATGCTGCCGCCCAGCTCGGACTTCTCGGTGCGCTTCTCGATGCGCCCGGTGCGGTCGAGCCATTCGGTGATCAGCGCCACCACGGGGTGCGGCGTGTCCGGGTCGAATTCGGTGCTGTTCGCGCCCTCCAGGCCGGCGACGTTGCGCGCGAATTCGATGGTCGCGAGCTGCATGCCCAGGCAGATGCCGAGATACGGAATACCGTTTTCCCGGGCGTAGCGGATCGCGCGGATCTTGCCTTCGGTGCCGCGCTTGCCGAAGCCGCCCGGCACCAGGATCGCGTCCATCTTCTCCAGCGCGCCCACGCCCGAGCGCTCCAGATCCTCGGAATCGACGTAGTGGATGTTGACCTTCGCGCTGGTGTGGATGCCGGCGTGGCGCAGCGCCTCGTTCAGGCTCTTGTAGGAATCCTGCAGGTCGAGGTACTTGCCGACGAAGGCGAGGTCGACCTCGTGCTGCGGGTGCTGCTGGGCCTGCACCAGCTTCACCCAGGACGAGAGATCCGCGGCCCGCGCCAGGATGGCGAGCTTGTGGCACACGATCTCGTCGAGCATCTGCTCGTGCAGCATCATCGGGATCTTGTAGATCGAGTCCACGTCCCAGGCCGAGATCACGGCTTCCTTCTGCACGTTGCAGAACAGCGCGATCTTGCGCCGCTCCTCCTCGGGCAGCGGGCGGTCGGTGCGGCACAGCAGCGCGTCGGGCTGGATGCCGATCTCGCGCAGCTCCTTCACCGAGTGCTGCGTCGGCTTGGTCTTGATCTCGCCCGCCGAGGCGATATAGGGCACGAGCGTGAGGTGGATGTAGCACACGTTGTTGCGCCCGAGCTCCAGGCCCATCTGCCGGATGGCCTCGAGGAAGGGCAGCGACTCGATGTCGCCCACCGTGCCGCCGATCTCGACGATCGCCACGTCGGCGTCGCCGGCGCCGCGCTTGACGAAGGCCTTGATCTCGTCGGTGATGTGCGGAATCACCTGCACCGTGCCGCCGAGGTAGTCGCCGCGGCGCTCCTTCTTGATCACCGACTCGTAGATCTGGCCGGTGGTGAAGTTGTTGTGGCGGCGCATCTTGGAGCTCTGGAAGCGCTCGTAGTGCCCGAGATCCAGGTCGGTCTCGGCCCCGTCCTCGGTGACGAACACCTCGCCGTGCTGGAACGGGCTCATGGTGCCCGGGTCCACGTTGATGTAGGGGTCCAGCTTGATGTTGGTGACGCGGATGCTGCGCGACTCGAGGATCGCGGCGAGGGAGGCGGCGGCGATGCCTTTCCCCAAGGAGGAAACTACACCACCGGTTACAAATACATATTTCGTCATTGACCCACGGCGTGTAGGGATGGAGGAGTTTACACGAATTTTGGCAAGGGCAAGCCAGGTTCTACGACGAAGCAAGCTCCGTGCGGTTCCTGAAATATTCGAGCGCCCCGGGATTGGCGAGGGCCTCGAGGTTCTTCACCTCGCGCCCGTGCACGACATCGCGCACCGCCAGCTCTACGATCTTGCCGCTCTTGGTGCGCGGGATGTCGCCCACCTGCAGCACCTTGGCCGGCACGTGGCGCGGCGTGGTGTTCTCCCGGATGCGCCGCTTGATGGAGGAAATCAACTCCTCGGAAAGCCCAAGGCCCTCCTGCAGCTTCACGAACAGCACCACGCGCACATCGCCCTGCCATTCCTGGCCGATCACCAGCGACTCGACCACCTCCCCGAGCTGCTCGACCTGCCGGTAGATCTCGGCGGTGCCGATGCGCACGCCGCCCGGGTTGAGCACCGCATCGGAGCGGCCGTAGATCACGATGCCGCCGTGCGCGGTGACCTCGCACCAGTCGCCGTGGCACCAGACGCCCGGGTACTTCTCGAAGTAGGCCGCGCGGTACTTCGCGCCGTCCGGGTCGTTCCAGAACCCGAGCGGCATCGACGGAAACGGCCGGGTGCAAACGAGCTCGCCCTTCTCGTTTTGGATCGAAACCCCGTTTTCGTTGAAAACCTCCACCGCCATCCCGAGCCCCTTGGCCTGGATTTCCCCGCGCCACACCGGGCCCGCCGGGTTGCCCAGCACGAAGCACGACACGATGTCGGTGCCGCCGGAGATCGAGGACAGGCACAGGTCGTCCTTGATATTCGCGTACACGTAGTCGAAACCCTCGGGCAGCAGCGGCGAGCCGGTCGAGAGCACCGCGCGCAGCTTCTCCAGCCGGTGCGTCTGCCGCGGCTTCAGCCCGGCCTTGGCGATCGCGTCGATGAACTTGGCCGAGGTGCCGAAGTGCGTCATGCCCGTGGCCTGGGCGAAATCGAACAGCAGCCGGCCGCGCTCGACGAAGGGCGAGCCGTCGTAGAGCAGCAGGGTCGCGCCGGAGGCGAGCCCCGAGGCGAGCCAGTTCCACATCATCCAGCCCAGGGTCGTGAAGTAGAACAGGCGATCGCCCGGCTTCACGTCGCTGTGCAGGCG
>CAZJJC010000250.1:0-6455 GCA_964546195.1 uncultured Enterobacteriaceae bacterium
GTGTACGCGATTCCGGTGCTCGACCATGAAGTGAAGATGATGTTCACCAACACCGCGCCGGTGGACGCGTACCGTGGCGCGGGACGCCCGGAAATGGGCTACCTGCTCGAGCGCCTGGTCGGGCGCGCCGCCCTGGAGCTCGACGTCGACCCCGTCGAGCTGCGGCTGAAGAACCTGATTCCCGCCGCGCGCATGCCATATGCGAACCCGGCCGGCTACACCTACGACTGCGGCGACTTCGAGAAGATGCTGCGCGGCGCGCTCGAGGCCGCCGACTGGGACGGCTTCGCGCGGCGCAAGCAGGCCGCCGAGGCGCGCGGCCTGCGCTACGGGCGCGGGCTCGCCTGCTACGTGGAGATCACGGGCAGCGCGCGGCTGACCGAGACCGTGCGCATGATCGCCGCCGCGGACGGCACGCTGGAAGTGGATTCGGGCACGCAGGCGATCGGCCAGGGCCTGGCGACGTCCTACGCGCAGATCGTGGCGCAAAGCCTCGGCATCGACCCGCAGGGCATCCGCGTGGTGCAGGGCGACAGCGACCTGCTCAAGGCGGGCGGCGGCGCCGGCGGCTCGCGCGGGCTGCAGGTCGGCGGCAGCGCGGCGCTCGCCGGCGCCCTCGCGCTCATCGAGGCCGCGCGCCCGCTCGCGGCGCAGGCCCTCGAGGCCGCGGCCGCGGATCTCGAATACGGCGCGGGGCGCTTTCGCATCGCCGGCACCGACCGCGGCATCGGCCTCGCCGAGCTGGCGGGAAAACAGCCCGAGCGGCGCATCGTCTGCGAGCACACCGAGACCGCCAAGGGCCAGACCTGGCCGAACGGCTGCCAGGTCGCCGAGGTCGAGATCGATCCCGAGACCGGGCTGGTGCGCGTCGCGCGCCACAGCACGGTCGACGACATCGGCCGCGTCGTCAACCCGCTGACCGCGGCGTCGCAGATCCACGGCGGCGTGGCGCAGGGACTGGGGCAGGCGCTCCTCGAGCAGTCGGTGTACGACGAGCACGGCCAGCTGCTCACGGGATCGTTCATGGACTACGCCATGCCGCGCGCCGCGGACATGCCGGACCTGCAGACGCGATTCGACGAGTCGGTGCCGACCCGGCAGAACCTGCTCGGCGCCAAGGGCGCGGGCGAGGCCGGCTGCCACGGCGCCGTGCCCGCCATCGTCAACGCGGTGATCGACGCGCTCGGCGTGATGGAGATCGACATGCCGCTGACGCCCGAGCGCGTGTGGCGCGTGCTGCGCGCGCGGAGCTGAGATGGCGCAGTACGTCTACACCATGCGCCGGGTGCAGAAGATCGTGCCGCCGAAGCGCGAGATCCTGAAGAACATCTCGCTCAACTTCTTTCCCGGCGCCAAGATCGGCGTGCTCGGCCTGAACGGCTCGGGCAAGTCGAGCCTGCTGAAGATCATGGCGGGCGAGGACACCCACTACGAGGGCGAAGTGGTGAGGATGCCCAACATCAAGGTCGGCTTCCTGCCGCAGGAGCCGGCGCTCGACCCGCAGAAGACGGTGCGCGAGACGGTGGCGGAGAGCCAGGGCGAGCTCGCGGCGGCGAGCAAGCGCCTGGACGAGGTGTACGCCGCCTATGCCCGGCCCGACGCCGACTTCGACAAGCTCGCCGCGGAGCAGTCGAAGCTCGAGGCGATCGTGAACGCGGGCGGCGGGGGCCAGGAGCTCGAGATCGCGGCCGACGCGCTCCGGCTGCCGCCGTGGGAGCAGAAGGTCGAGGTGCTTTCCGGGGGCGAGAAGCGGCGCGTGGCGCTGTGCCGGCTGCTGCTGTCGAACCCGGACCTGCTGCTGCTCGATGAGCCCACCAACCACCTGGACGCCGAGAGCGTGGAGTGGCTCGAGCAGTTCCTGCAGCGCTTCCCCGGCACGGTGGTGGCGGTGACGCACGACCGGTACTTCCTGGACAACGCCGCGGGCTGGATCCTGGAGCTCGATCGCGGGCGCGGCATTCCCTGGGAAGGCAACTACTCGTCGTGGCTGGAGCAAAAGGAGAAGCGCCTCGAAGTCGAGCAGAGCCAGGAGGCGGCGCGCATCAAGTCGATGAAGGCCGAGCTCGAGTGGGTGCGGCAGAATCCGAAGGGGCGGCAAGCGAAGTCCAAGGCGCGCCTGGCGAGGTTCGAGGAGCTGTCGCAGTACGAGCACCAGCAGCGGAACGAGACCCAGGAGATTTTCATCCCGGTGGCCGAGCGCCTGGGCAACGAGGTGATCGAGTTCAAGGGCGTCTCCAAGGGCTACGGCGAGCGGCTGCTGATCGACAAGCTCTCGTTCAAGGTGCCGCCGGGCGCGATCGTCGGCATCATCGGGCCGAACGGCGCGGGGAAATCGACGCTGTTTCGCATGATCACCGGGAAGGACAGGCCCGACTCGGGCAAGGTCGTGATCGGCAAGACGGTGAGGCTCGCGCATGTCGACCAGTCGCGCGACGCGCTGCAGGGCGACAAGAGCGTGTTCGAGGACATCTCCGGTGGGCAGGACAACATCGTGGTGGGCAAGTTCCAGATGCCCGCGCGCTCGTACCTCGCGCGCTTCAACTTCCGCGGCGCCGACCAGCAGAAGCTCGTCGGCCAGCTCTCGGGCGGCGAGCGCGGGCGGCTGCACATCGCCAAGATGCTGGTGCAGGGCGCCAACGTGCTGCTGCTGGACGAGCCCTCCAACGACCTCGACGTCGAGACCCTGCGCGCGCTGGAGGAGGCGCTGCTGGAATTCGCCGGCAGCGTGCTGGTGATCTCCCACGACCGCTGGTTCCTCGACCGCATCGCCACCCACATCCTCGCCGCCGAGGACGAATCGCAGTGGGTGTTCTTCGACGGCAACTACCAGGAGTACGAAGCCGACAAGAGGAAGCGCCTGGGCGAGGAGGCCTCGCGCCCGCATCGCATCAGGTACAAGGCGCTGAAGTCCTAGAGCAGCGGGGCGAACAGGCGCGCGACGCCGTCGCGCAGCTTGACCGGCAGGGGCCGCGCGTTCACATCGGCGAGGGTTACCGGGCGCGCTTCGGCGCGCCGCGCGAGGAGCATCTCTTCCATGCGGCTGCCGAGGCTGCGGCTGTAGCATTCGACGTTCAGCTCGAAGTTCAGGCGCAGGCTGCGGGCGTCCCAGTTGCCCGAGCCGAGCAGGGTCCACTCGGCGTCCACCACCATGAGCTTGGAATGATCGAACGGGCCGCCGCGCCTCCAGACGCGGCAGCCGCGCTCCAGCACCTGCCATAGCTGATGGGTCGCGGCCCAGTGCACGTGCGGCAGGTCGCTTCTCTCGGGCAGGATGATGTCCACCTGCACGCCGCGCAGCGCGGCGGCGTTGAGCTCGGAGATGAGCGCCGGATCGGGCAGGAAGTACGGCGTGCAGAGGCACACCGAGCGGCGCGCCTCGATCAGCCCGCCGATATACGCCCAGCGCAGCCGCCCGAAGCGCTCGTCCGGCCCGGCCTCGATGGCGCGCGCGAGCACCTGTCCCGCGTCCTGCGCCGGCGAAAACCAGGGTGAGCCCTGCAGCGTCTCGCCGCTGGTGAACGACCAGTCCTCCGCGAACACGTCCATGAGCTGGCTCACCACCGGCCCGCGCAGGCGAAAGTGCAGGTCGCGGAACGCGCCCTCGCCCCAGTAGCGCCGGTCGATGTTGATGCCGCCGGTGAAGCCGACGGAGCCGTCGACCACCAGGATCTTGCGGTGGTTCCTCAGGTTGAGCGCGTGCAGCCGAGCCGGCACCAGCGGCGGATTGAACACGCCGACCGGCACGCCGGCCTTGCCCAGCTTCTTCGACGCCGCGGACCAGGAGAAGCGGCAGCTCACGTCGTCGATCAGCACGCGCACCGCCACGCCGCGCCGATGCGCCCGCGTCAAGGCGTCGACGAAGCGCTCGCCCACGCCGTTGCCGTGGAAGATGTAGGAGGCGAGCGCGACCGAAGCGCGCGCGCCTTCGATCGCCTCGAGCATCGCCGGGTAGGCTTCGGCGCCGTCGAGCAGCGGCTCGACCGAGTTGCCGGAGACCAGCGGCCGTGTGGCGACCGAGTCGACCAGGCGCGCGAGCGGGGCGAGCTGCGTCCCCGGAAGCGTCTGCTCCAGGCTGATCGCGGACCGCTGCCACGGCCGGCTGCGCATGCGCTTGGCGCGCCGCTGGACACGGTTGACGCCGAGGAAGGTATAGAGCACCGGGCCGGCCGCGGGCAGCAGGACTATCACCAGCAGCCACAGCGCGGCGGAGCGTGGATCGCGCTTGTATACGACCGCGTGACCGGCGGCGAGCACGGCTGCCGCCAGGACTGCGGCGCCAAGGGCATAGTCCATGGCGCAGATTGCAGCACAGAACTAACCTCGGTGCCGCGCAGTCTGCTTGATATGCACGCCTCGAGGATTGAAGACTACGCGCTGATCGGCGACTGCCAGACCGCGGCCCTGGTGGGCCGCGACGGCTCCATCGACTGGCTGTGCTGGCCGCGCTTCGACTCGCCCGCCTGCTTCGCCGCGCTGCTCGGCAACCCGGAGCACGGGCACTGGCGCATTTCCCCGAAAGATCCTCCGAAAAACGTCCGCCGCAGCTACCGGCGCGACACGCTCATCCTCGAAACCGAGTTCGAGACCGCCGAGGGCGCGGTGACGCTGATCGACTTCATGCCGGTGCGCGGCTGGCACTCGGACCTGGTGCGCATGGTCGTGGGCCGCCGCGGCCGGGTGGCGATGGAGATGGAGGGGGTGCTGCGCTTCGACTACGGCGCCGCGGTGCCCTGGATAAGCCACCCGCCCGATCGCCGCGGTTTGCGCGCGGTGGTGGGTCCCGACATGGTGCTGCTGCGCTCGCCGGTGCCGCTGGAAAACCGGCATCGCATCACCTGCGCGAGCTTCGAGGTTCGAGCGGGCGAAACGTATTGCTTCGACTTGTCGCACGGCCCGTCGCATCTGGAGATGCCGCCGCAGATCGACCCGCAGGAGGCCCTCGCCGAGACCGAGCGCTTCTGGCGCGCGTGGATCGAGCGCTGCACCGATTGCGCCGGCTGGGGCGAGGCGGTGCGCCGCTCGCTCATCACGCTCAAGGCGCTCACCTACGCGCCCACCGGCGGCATCATCGCCGCGCCGACCACCTCGCTGCCCGAAAAGATCGGCGGCGTGCGTAACTGGGACTACCGCTACTGCTGGCTGCGCGACGCCACCCTCACGCTGCTCGCCTTCATGGACGCGGGCTATCTGGAGGAAGCCGAAGCCTGGCGCGAATGGCTGCTGCGCGCGGTGGCCGGCAGCCCGGAGCAGATCCAGATCATGTACGGCGTTGCCGGCGAGCGGCGGCTGCCGGAATGGGAACTCGGCTGGCTGCCCGGCTACGAAGCCTCGAAGCCGGTGCGGGTCGGCAACGCCGCGGCGGCGCAGCTGCAGCTCGACGTCTTCGGCGAGGTGCTCGACGCGCTCTACCAGGCGTGCAAGGCGGGCCTCGCGCGGCACGACGCCGCCTGGGATTTGCAGCGCGCGATGCTCGGGCACCTGGAGAAGGTCTGGATCCAGCCCGACGAGGGCATCTGGGAGGTGCGCGGACCGCCGCGGCATTTCACGCACTCCAAGGTCATGTGCTGGGTGGCTTTCGACCGCGCAGTGAAGATGGTGGAGAACATGGGTCTGGAGGGCCCGGTAGAGCGCTGGCGCGCGCTGCGCGAGCGCATCCACGAGGACGTGTGCACGCGCGGCTTCAGCGAGAAGCGCGGCTGCTTCGTGCAGAGCTACGGCTCGGAGGAGCTCGACGCCTCGCTCCTGCTCATCCCGCTGGTCGGCTTCCTTCCCGCCAGGGATCGCCGCGTGATGCAGACGGTCGAGGCGATCCAGCGCGAGCTCACCGTCGACGGCCTGGTGCAGCGCTACCTCACCCACGAATCGGTCGACGGCCTGCCGCCCGGCGAGGGGGTATTCCTCGCCTGCAGCTTCTGGCTTGCCGACAACCTGTGCATGCAGGGCCGCCGGGAGGAGGCGAGCGCGCTATTCGAGCGCCTGGTCGGCCTCACCAACGACGTCGGCCTGCTGGCCGAGGAGTACGACCCCTCGGCGCGGCGCTTCCTCGGCAACTTCCCGCAGGCCTTCTCCCACATCGCCCTGGTCAGCACCGCCATGAACCTCAGCGCCGCCGCCAAGCCCGCCGAGCAGCGCGCCGAACGGAAAGCCTCCTGAAATCGGGGTCAGAGCCCGATTTCGTTGCTTCCGCGGGGCGCCTTTATCTCGCGCCGGGCTGCGTCTACACTGGACGCATGAATGAGTTCCTCATGAACTGCTGGTACGTGGCGGCCTGGGACCACGAGCTGATCGACGGCAGGCTGCTCGCGCGCACCATCCTGGAGAAGCCGGTGCTGCTCTACAAGGGCGATAGCGGCCGCGCGGTGGCGCTCGACAATCGCTGCTGCCACCGCGGCGCCAAGCTGTCCAATGGCCGGCTCGAGGGCGACGACGTGCGCTGCATGTACCACGGTCTCAAG
>CAZJJC010000251.1:0-1938 GCA_964546195.1 uncultured Enterobacteriaceae bacterium
GTAGTTGGCGGTGGTCGGCACCCCCAGGCCGAGCACCAGGCAGACGAACGCGGTGAACAGCAGCATCAGCACCACGTTGCCCTGCGACACCACCTCGACGAAATCGGTCATGCGAAACCCGAGGCCCGTGAGCGTGATGCCGCCGACGATGATGCCTGCGGTGCCGGTGGCGATGGCGATGCTGATCATGTTGCGCGCGCCGTCGTTGAGGCCGTGAACGACGTCGCCCGCGCCCTTCTTGGTTTCCTGAAAGACTGACCCTTTTTTTCTGAAAACCGAAGTCAAAGGCCGGTGCGTCGCCATGAGCACGATGAGCGTGGCGGTGGCCCAGAAGGCCGACAGCGCGGGCGAGAGCTCCTCGATCATCAGGCACCAGATGAGCACGCCGATCGGGATGAGGAAGTGCAGCCCCGCCTTCACCGTCGGCCAGGTGTCGGGCAGCACCGGGTTCTCGACGTCGATGTCGGTGGGCAGGTCGGGGCACTTCGCCGCCACGTACACGGTGTAGACGTAGAGCGCGCCGAGCAGCGCGGCGAGGATCCAGGGCGCGGCGGCGCCGAACGCCTGCTTGGTCGCCTGCGCGACGAAGTAGATCGCGCTGCAGGCCACGATCGTGCCCGAGATGCCCAGGCCCCAGCCCAGCGCCCGGCGCGAGAGCTTGCGCCCGCGTGCGCGCGCGGTGGGCTCCAGGCCGAGCTTCACCGCCTCCAGATGCACGATGTAGAAAAGCGCGATGTACGAGATGAGCGCAGGCAGGAAGGCGTGCTTGATGACCTCGGTATACGGGATGCCGACGTACTCGACCATCAGGAAGGCCGCGGCGCCCATCACCGGCGGCATGATCTGGCCGTTGACCGAGGAGGCGGTCTCGATCGCGCCGGCCTTGACCCCGCCGTAGCCCGCTTTGGTCATGAGCGGGATGGTGAAGATGCCGCCGGTGACCACGTTCGAGACCGAGGAGCCCGAGATGAGGCCGTTCAGCCCCGAGGACACCACCGCCACCTTGGCCGGCCCGCCGCGCAGGTGCCCGAGCATCGCGAAGGACACCTGCATCATGTAATTGCCCGCGCCGGCGCGGTCGAGCATCGAGCCGAACAGCACGAAGATGAAGATGTAGCCCGACGACACGCCGAGCGCGACCCCGTACACGCCCTCGGTGGTGAGCCACTGGTGCGTGAGCATGCGGTCCCAGGAGGCGCCCTTGTGCGCGATCACGTCGGGCAGGTAGCGCCCGAGCATGATGTAGGCGAGAAACACGATGGCGAGGATCGTCATCGGCAGCCCGACCGCGCGCCGCGTCGCCTCCAGCAGCAGCACGAGTCCCACGGAGGCGACGACGATGTCCTGCAGGTTCGGCTGGCCGGGCCGCGTGGCGAGCTCGCCGTAGAAAAGCAGAAAATAGGCGCCGGCGAAGGCGCCGGCGATGGCGAGCAGCCAGTCGAAGGCGGGAATTTTTCCCCTTTGGCTTCTCACCAGGGGATAACACAGGAAGGCAAGAAGCAGCGCGACGCCGAGGTGCAAAGAGCGCGCCTCGGTGTCGTTCAGGATGCCCCAGCCCAATTCGAAGGGCAGCGGCGAGGCGTACCAGAGCTGGAACAGCGACCAGGCGACCGCCACGCCGAAGATCAGCTTGCCGGCGATGCCGCCCGCGTCGCGGCCGCCGAGATCGGCGTCCGCGACGAGCTGCTGCAAGTCGGGAGGAGGCTTTAAAGGGGTCAGAGCAATTTTCCGATAAAGGCAGTGAACCCTTTTTGGCTACGTTACTTGATCCAGCCCTTTTCCTTGTAGTACTTGACCGCGCCGTCATGCAGCGGCGCGGACAGGCCGTCCTTCACCATGTTCTCGGCCTTGAGGTTGGCGAAGGCGGGGTGCAGCTTCTTGAACTCGTCGAAGTTGTCGAAGACCGCCTTGGTGACCGCGTACACCGTGGCGGCGGGC
>CAZJJC010000252.1:0-5835 GCA_964546195.1 uncultured Enterobacteriaceae bacterium
GCGCGGCCTCGGGGGTGAAGCGCAGCCTCGCCCACTCGACCTCGCGGCCGGCAAAGATGCCGTAGCCGCTGCCCAGGTGCGCGTCTAGCTCGGCGGCGGGGATCTCCATCGCGCGGGCCTCGCGCAGCTCGGCGGCGCGGAGGGCGTCGACCGCGAAGCTGCGCAGGGCGTTACGCGTGTGGCACCATCCGTCGACGTACCAGTTGCCGCGGTAGTGCACCAGGCGCTGCGGCGAGATCTCGCGCTCGGTCTCGCGGTCGTCCTTGCGGTTGTAGTGCCGGATCCACAGGCGCAGCCGCCTGAGGACGGCCGTGGCGGCGAGATCGAAGAACGCCTCCTTCGAAGCCCTGCGTTCCGGCTGGAAGATGCGGATGCGCCGCTCGATGTCCTTCCACGCCGGCTCGCCGCCCAGGATGGCGCGCAGGCGCTCCTGCAGCGGCCCGACGTGCGGCTCGAGCAGGCCCGGCTGCAGCTCGGCGAGCAGCGTCTGCATGGTGAGCAGCGCGTAGGCCTCGCCGGCGTTGAACCACAGCCCGGGCAGCTCGTAGCGCGGGCCGCTGCCGGGCTCGACCAGGCGGTAGCCGTTGGCCTCGCGGTCGTACTGGATCGGCGCGTTGTAGCGCTCGCGCATGTAGTCCAGGTCGCGCTTCACGCTCGCCCGCGACATGCCCAGCTCTTTCATGAAAAGCGAGAAAGGCACGACTCTGCGGTCCTTGAGCAGCCGGTCTATCTTGTAAAAGCGCTCCAGCCGGTCCATGGCCTGAAGCATATAGTCCTTCCGAACTAGCGGCGCCGCCACCGCCGATTGCAGCCCGCGCGGCATCCTGTCCACATGAAAAGCGCATGGCTACTGCTGGGCATGGGGCTGGTACTCGCCGGGCTTGCCTCGCTGCTCTACTTCGCCGCCGCGGTGCTCGACCTCCTCCCCGAGGCGGCCTCGGGCTGGCCGCTCCCCGACCGGCTCCAGGTCGGCTTGGGCTTCGCGCTCTTCGGTGTCGCCGTGACGGCGCTCGGCGTCGGCTTCATTGGGCTCCAGCGAAGACCGGCGCCGCGCGTCGAGCAAGTCCGCAAGGAAGAGCGGGTGGAGCCTTTCCTCGGGCCGGCGATCGAGCCGGCGGGCGAGGCCGATGCCGTCCCGGGGTTCCGGCGCATGGGCGCTCGCCGGGGAGCCTGACCCCTGTAGAACGCGCGTGGCAAGCGAACACCGGCTCGATCCTTCCCTGGAGAACGTGCACTGGGGCTTTTTCGACGCGAAGCTCGCGCCGCGGCTCACCGTGGATTCCGGCGATACGGTGGTCGTCGACACCGTTTCGGGCTGGCTGGAGGTCGCACCCGACAAGGCGCTCTACCGCCCGGACCACTACGAGATCGCCACCCAGTTGAAGCCGGTGCTCGGCCCGCACATCCTCACCGGCCCGATCGCGGTGCGCGGCGCCGAGCCCGGCGACACGCTGGAAGTGAAGATCCGCGCGATCGAGCTCACCGCCGACTGGGGCTGGAACGTGATACGCCCGCTGCGCGGCACCCTGCCCGAGGACTTTCCCGAATTCCAGGCGCGCGTGATTCCGCTCGATCGCCGCAAGATGACCGCCAGGCTCGCCTGGGGGCCGACCCTACCGCTGCAGCCCTTCTTCGGCATCCTCGCCACCGCCCCCCGTCCCGAGTACGGCCGCATCTCCAGCGTGGAGCCGCGCGAGTTCGGCGGCAACGTCGACTGCAAGGAATACGTCCCCGGCACCTCGGTGTTCCTGCCGGTGTTCGTGCCCGGGGCCAGCTTCTCCGCCGGCGACGGCCACGCGGTGCAGGGCGACGGCGAGGTGTGCCTCACGGCGCTCGAGACCTGCCTCAAGGGCACCTTCGAGCTCGTGCTGCACAGGAAAATGAAGCTCGCGATGCCGCGCGCACTGACGCCGACGCACTACATCACGCTGGGCATGGATGCGGATCTCGACGATGCCGCCAAGCAGGCGCTGCGCGACATGATCGCCTGGCTGGTGCAGCTGAAGGGCTGGAAGCCGGCCGAGGCCTACGTGTTCTGCAGCCTCGCCTGCGACCTGCACGTCACGCAGCTGGTCGACGGCAACAAGGGCATCCACGCCATGGTGGCGCGCAGCCTCATCGAGTAAAAGGCCGCTCACAGCGGCAGCCCGACGTAGTTCTCGGCGAGCGCGGTCTGCGCGGCGCGCGAGGCGGCGAGGTACTCGAGCTCGGCGAGCTGCATGCGCCGGCCGAAGTCGCCCTCCTCGGGAAACCGGTGCAGCAGCTTCGTCATCCACCAGGAGAAGCGCTCGGCCTTCCACACGCGGGCCAGCGCGCGCGCGGAATAGGCGTCGATCCCCAGGGAAGATTTTTCCCGGTAATGCAAAATCAGTCCCTCGGCCAGATAGTGCACATCGCTCGCCGCGAGGTTGAGGCCCTTGGCGCCGGTGGGCGGGACGATGTGGCCGGCGTCGCCGGCGAGGAACAGGCGCCCGAAGCGCAGCGGCTCGGCGACGAAGCTGCGCAGCGGGGCGATGCTTTTCTCGATCGAGCGGCCCGTGGCCAGGCCGAGGGCGGCCTCCTCGGGCAGGCGCGCGCGCAGCTCCTTCCAGAAGCGCTCGTCGGGCCACTCGTCCACCTGCTCCGAAAGACTGCACTGCACGTAGTAGCGGCTGCGCGTGCGGCTTCTCTGGCTGCACAGCGCGAAGCCGCGCTCATGCGACACGTAGATGAGCTCCTCGGACACCGGCGGGGTCTCGGAGAGGATGCCGAGCCAGCCGAACGAATAGACGCGCTCGTAGAGCCGCAGGGCGCCGGCCGGGACGCTGGCGCGCGACACGCCGTGAAAGCCGTCGCAGCCGGCGATGAAGTCGCACTCGAGCGATTGCGCGCCGTTGTAGGTGACCCGCGGATGCTCGGAGTCGAAGCCGTGCAGCTCGACTTCGCGCGCCTCGTAGAGCGTTTTCGCGCCCGCCGCGGCGCGCGCGTCCATCAGGTCCCTGGTGATCTCGGTCTGGCCGTAGACGGTGACGCATTTCCCGGTGAGGCCGGCGAGATCGATGCGATGGCGGCCGCCGGAGAAGGCGAGGTCGAAGCCTTCGTGCACCAGGCCCTCGGCGTGCAGGCGCTCGGCGACCCCGGCGCGCTCGAGGAGCGCCACCGTGCCCGCCTCCAGCACGCCGGCGCGCACGCGCCCGAGCACATAGTCCTGCGAGCGCGCCTCCACGATCACCGCGTCGATGCCGGCGCGGTACAGCAGCTGCCCGAGGAGCAGGCCCGCGGGGCCGCAGCCGATGATGGCGACTTGGACACGCATCAGCCGATTCTAAGAGGCAAATCGGGAGTCGGAGCCCGCAAAACAACAGCAGGAAGAGCCGGGCTCTGACCCCATAATCGGCGCATGAACGCACGCATCGGCGACCCCGTCCCCCGCACTGAAGACCCTATCCTCCTGCGCGGCGAAGGCCGCTACACCGACGACCTGAACGAGCCCGGGCAGGCGTATGCGTGCATCGTGCGCAGCTCGCACGCCCATGGGGTTATCAAAAGCATCAACATAGAAGAAGCCTTGAAAAAGCCCGGCGTGCTCGCGGTCTACACCGGCAAGGACCTCGCGGCCTACGGCACGCACAAGTGCCAGCTCGACATCCCGGGCCTCAAGAAGCCGGCGCGGCGCTCGCTCCCCACCGACAAAGTGCGCTTCGTGGGCGACCCGGTCGCCTGCGTGGTGGCCGAGACGGCGGTGCAGGCGAAGGACGCGGCCGAGGCGGTGGAGCTCGACATCGAGCCGCTGCCGGCGGCTGCGCTCGCGAGCGACGCCGCCGCGCCCGGCGCGGCGCAGATCTACGACGACGTGCCGGGCAACGTGGCGGTGGATTTTCATTACGGGGACCGGGAGAAAGTCGCGGCCGCTTTCAAGAATGCTTTCCATGTAACAACCCTGGACCTGAGAAACACCCGCGTGGTGATCGCCCCCATGGAGCCGCGCGCGGGGATCTGCAGCTACGACGCGGCGAGCGGGCGCTTCACGCTCACCGCGCCCGGCCAGGGCGTGACGCGCATGAAGAGCCAGCTCGCCGAGATCCTCGGCGTGCCCGAGGCGCAGGTGCGCATGCGCACCTACAACGTCGGCGGCTCGTTCGGCATGAAGGGCCTGATCTACCCGGAGTACGTGTGCCTCGCGCACGCGGCGCGCGCGCTCGGCCGTCCGGTAAAGTGGACCGACGAGCGCTCGGGCAGCTTCGTGTCCGACCAGCACGGCCGCGACGCCGAGATGACCGCGGAGCTCGCGCTCGACCAGGAGGGCCGCTTCCTCGCGCTGCGCCTGAGCGGCTACGGCAACGTGGGCGCCTACCTGATGCCGGTCGGGCCGAACCCGCCGACGATGAACGCGGTGAAGAACAGCCCGAGCGTGTACCGCACGCCGCTGCTCGAGGTGACATCGAAGGTGATGTTCACCAATACTTCGCCGGTGGGCCCCTACCGCGGCGCCGGCCGGCCGGAGGCGAACTACTACATGGAGCGTCTGGTCGACGCCGCCGCGGCCGAGATGGGCATCGACCGGCTCGAGCTGCGCCGGCGCAACCACGTGCGGCGCGAGGAGATGCCGTGGAAGGCGGCCTCGGGGCAGGTCTACGACAGCGGCGATTTCGGGCCGTTGATGGACAAGGCGATCCGCGCGGCCGACGTCGCCGGCTTTCCGCAAAGGAAAGCCGAGAGCAGGAAAAGAGGAAAACTGCGCGGCCTGGGGATCGGCCAGTACCTCGAGGGCACCTCGCCGCCGGGCAAGGAGCTCGGCCTGATCCGCTTCGAGGGCGACGACAGCGTGACCCTCGCCACCGGCACGCTCGACCAGGGCCAGGGGCACGCGGCGCCGTTCGCGCAGGTGCTCGCCGCGCGCCTCGGCCTGCCCTTCGACAGGATCCGCCTGGTGCAGGGCGACTCCGACGTGGTGACCGGCGGCGGCAGCGGCGGCTCGCGCTCGATGATGATGAGCGGCGCGGCGATCGCGCAGGCCTCCGACAAGGTGATCGAGAAAGGCAGGAGCCTCGCCGGCGAGGCACTGGAAGCGTCAATTGAAGATCTTGAGTTCAGGCAAGGGCGCTTCGTGGTAACGGGCACCGATCGCGGCATCGGCCTGCAGGAGCTGGCGAGGAAATTCCCGGGAAAGCTGGATGTCTCGCACGTGACCGAGGTGATCCCCTCCTCCTACCCCAACGGCTGCCATGTGTGCGAGGTCGAGATCGACCCGGAGACCGGCGCCGTGGAGATCGCGCGCTATAGCTGCGTGAACGACTTCGGCAACATCGTCAACCCGATGCTGGTCGAGGGCCAGGTGCACGGCGGCGTGGTGCAGGGGCTGGGCCAGGTGCTGATGGAGACGGCGCGCTACGACGACACCGCGCAGCTCCTCACCGGCTCGTTCATGGACTACGCCCTGCCGCGCGCGGGCGACACCCCGGCGGCGATCGGCGTCGCCAGCCACCCGGTGCCGGCGACCACCAACCCGCTGGGCGTGAAAGGCTGCGGCGAGGCCGGCTGCGCCGGCGCGCTCACCTCGGCGATGAACGCGATCGTCGATGCGCTGGCCGAGGTGGGCGTGAAGCACCTCGACATGCCGGCGAGCCCCGAACGCGTGTGGCAGGCAATTCGGGGTCAGAGTCGTAATTAACGGCGGGCTTTGCGCTTCGCTTTGGGCCTGCGCGCCTTCGTGCGGGGCTTGGGCGCCTCCGCGGTGGGGAGCACCGCGACCTTGGGCGCGCGCGCGGCTTGCAGCGAGTCGAGCATCGCCTGGCCGCGCTTCAGCAGCACGTCGGCCCAGCTCGCCGTGGGGTGCACGAATTTGCCGTGCGAGTG
>CAZJJC010000253.1:0-3343 GCA_964546195.1 uncultured Enterobacteriaceae bacterium
GAGGAACGACGAAAGGAAGATCGTCGCCGCGTAGGGCAGCGTGGCGAGAATCGAATAGGGTCTTGCTAAGGTGTGAATTTTTCTATCTTAGAACGGACTTCAGCAGTTTTCCCATCTCCGCGGGGTTGCGGGTGGTGCGGATGCCGCATTCCTCCATTACCGCCAGCTTCTCCTGCGCCGTGCCCTTGCCGCCCGAGATGATCGCGCCGGCGTGGCCCATGCGCTTGCCCGGCGGCGCGGTCACCCCGGCGATGAACCCGACCACCGGCTTTTTCATGTGCTGCTTCACCCAGCGCGCCGCCGTCTCTTCGTCCGAGCCGCCGATCTCGCCCACCATGATCACCGCCTCGGTGCGGGGATCGTCGTTGAACATCCTGAGAACGTCTATGTGCTTCAGCCCGTTCACCGGATCCCCGCCGATGCCGACGCAGGTCGACTGGCCCAGGCCCAATTCGCGCAGCTGGCCGACGGCCTCGTAGGTCAGCGTGCCGGAACGCGACACCACGCCGACCGGCCCCTTCTTGTGGATGTGGCCGGGCATGATGCCGATCTTGAGCTCGTCGGGCGTGATCACGCCCGGGCAATTGGGCCCGACCAGCAGCGTCTTCTTGCCCGCCATGCGGTGCTTGGTGAGGACCATGTCGCGCACCGGAATGCCTTCGGTGATGCAGATCACCAGGTCGAGCTCGGCGGCGACGGCCTCGTCGATCGCCGCGGCGGCGAAAGGCGGCGGCACGTAGATCACCGAGACCGTCGCGCCCGTCGCTTTCTTGGCATCGATGACCGAACCGAAGATCGGAATGCCCTCGAAGTCCTCGCCCGCTTTCTTCGGGTTGACCCCCGCCACGTAACAGCTCTCGCCGTTCGCGTACTGCACGCCCATGCGGGTATGGAACTGGCCGGTCTTGCCGGTGATGCCCTGGGTCATGACCCGGGTGTTCCTGTCGATGAGGATGCTCATTTGCGGGCGGCCTCGACGACTTTCTGCGCCGCGTCCGCCATGTTCACGGCGGAGATGATGGGCAGGCCGGAGTTACGCAATAGGGCTTTTCCTTCTTCCACATTGGTCCCTTCGAGGCGCACCACGAGCGGAACCTTCAGCGTGACCGCCTTCGACGCCTCGACCAGCGCCTGGGCGATGACGTCGCAGCGCATGATGCCGCCGAAGATGTTCACCAGGATCGCCTTGAGCGACTTGTTGCGCAGCATGATCTTGAACGCCTCGGTCACCTTCTCGGTGGTCGCGCCGCCGCCCACGTCGAGGAAGTTGGCCGGCGCGCCGCCGTAGAACTTGATGATGTCCATGGTGGCCATCGCGAGGCCCGCGCCGTTCACCAGGCAGCCGATGTCGCCCTCGAGCTGGATGTAGTTCAGGTCGTTCTTCGATGCCTCGAGCTCGGCCGGATCCTCCTCGTCGAGATCGCGCAGCTGCCCGAGCTCGGGATGGCGGAACAGCGCGTTGTCGTCGAAGGTGAGCTTCGCGTCCAGCGCCACGACCCGATTGTCATTGGTCAGGACCAACGGATTGATCTCGGCGAGCGAGGCGTCCGTGTCCCGGAAGCACTTGTAGAGTGCCTTGAAGATCGCCCGGCCCTGCGCCAGCGCGGCCTGCGGGATGCCGATGCCCAGGGCGATCTCATCGGCGTCCGCGTCGCTCAGGCCCTGCACCGGATCGACCGAGACCTTGTGGATCTTCTCCGGCGTCTTCTCGGCGACTTCCTCGACGTCCATGCCGCCTTCGGAGGAGGCCATCAGCACCACGCGCTGCGTGACGCGGTCGACCACCATGCCGACATACAGCTCCTTCTTGATGTCGGCGCCCTCCTCGATCAGGAGACGCCGCACCTTCTGGCCCTCGGGACCGGTCTGATGGGTGACGAGCTGCATGCCGAGGATCTTGGAAGAAAAGTCCTTCACTTCCTGAGGGCTCTTCGCGACCTTCACCCCGCCGCCCTTGCCGCGGCCGCCGGCGTGGATCTGCGCCTTGACGACCCAGACCGTGCCGCCGAGCTTCTTTGCCGCCTCCACCGCCTCCTCGACGCTGAAGGCCGGGAAGCCGCGCGGCGTAGGCACGCCGTACTTGCGGAAAATTTCCTTACCTTGGTACTCGTGGATTTTCATACCACCTTGGATACCATTTCTTCACCGTTTCGGACGTCGTTTCGAGCGCGTGGCACTGGTCGAGCTGGAAGGGCTTGGCGCCATCGTCGCGCTCCTCCTTCATTTCGCCGGCGAAGGACTGGATCGCCGCGGTCGGCATGCCGGCGAGCATCTCCGTAAGGTGCGTGCAGCCGCGCACGCCGCCCAGCAGCTCGCGTGTCCTCCTGCGAAAATCCTTGACCAGGTTCAGACCGGCGAGCTGCTTGTAGGCCGGCGCGATCGCCTCGCAGCCGCCCGGATACGGCACCACCTCGGAAGACGCCGAGGCGTCGACGATGTTGAACTTGCGGTCGATGGTGAGCCGCAGCCACATGCTGTGCACCGGCTGGCCCGCGCGGCGCACGCCGGTCTTCAGGCGGTAATCGTGGTTCTTGATGTCGGTGAGATGCGCCTCGATGTCCCAGAGGCCGTCGGCGCGCTTGTAGCCTTCGTAGCGCACGCGCCGCGTGTGCAGGAGCTCGCGCTCGACTTCGGTGACCGGCAAAGTCATAAGGCGCGGATTTTACAGCGTCACAGCAGGTAGTACGCCAGCAGGAACACGAGCAGCATGATCATCACGCTCAGGGCCGAGGCGCCGGAAGGCCAGGTGCGCGCAAAGAAGCCGAGCGGGCCGTACAGGGCGCGCGTGCCCTGCTCGAGCCGCGGCCAGGCGCGCGCGGCGTCGCGCTCGAGCGCGCCGATGCCGCGGCCGAGCACATCGCCCGCCTTGCGTCCGAGGCGCGGCAGCAGCGATCGGTACAGCCAGTCGGCATCGAGATTGACCGAGCGCAGCTCCGGCGGATAGATGCCGCTGCGCATCAGCACCGCGAAGGCGAGCGCCGAGAACATCAGCAACTGCAGCTGGGTCAGCACGTGGCCGCCGGTGTAGGGTTGGTAGTCCACGGCATAGGGCAGCAGCGCGTACAGCGGCGCCGGGAACACGCCGACGCCGATGCACAGCGCGGCGGCGAGCGCCATGGCGACCAGCATATTCGCCGGCGCCTCCTTGCAGCGCTTGCCCGAATCGTGGCCGAAGAAGGCGAAATACGGGATCTTGATGCCCGAGTGGTGGAACACGCCCGCCGAGGCGAACAGCAGCACCAGCCAGGCGATGAGCAGGCCCTCGCCTCCGGCGGCGGACAGGATCATGGATTTGCTGACGAACCCGCTGAACAGCGGAAAGGCCGAGATCGAGGCCGCGCCG
>CAZJJC010000254.1:0-28731 GCA_964546195.1 uncultured Enterobacteriaceae bacterium
CGCCATGAGCTCGGACACGCGTTCCCAGTCGCGCGGCTCGCTCACCACGCTGACTTCGCAATTCGCCACGTCCTGCGGGTCGGACACCGCCATGGCGTCCTCCAGCGCGAGCGGCCGCAGCGCGATGCGATGCCGGGCGACGCCGGCCTCGATCAGCTGCGAGCGCGCGCCCTCGGCCGCCTCGAGATCGGGAAAGTAGCCGATAACCGTCCTGCTGGGCATACTCCAATTCTCGCAAATTCCATCCCACCATGAAAATCACCGCCGTCGATACCTGCCTGCTCACCGTCCCGACGCCCAAGCCGATCGCGCTGGAGTTCCCGTTTCACAAGCTGGTGGTGGCCGACATCTCGACCGACGAAGGCCTGCAGGGGCTGGGCTACAGCCTGGTGTTCGGCGGCGGCGGCGCCGAAGCGGTGCTCGCCTACCTCGATGCGCGACTCAAGCCGCTGCTCCTCGACGAGGACCCGCGCGACGTGGAACGGCTATGGGAAAAGATGTACCGCGGCGACCGCGGCGTGCGGCGCGTGGGGATCGCCGGGATGGCGCTCGCCGCGCTCGACATCGGGCTGTGGGACCTCGCCGGGAAGGCCGCCGGGATGCCGCTGTACAAGCTGTGGGGCGGCTTTACCGACCGCATCCCCGCGTACGGCAGCGGCGGCTGGGGCAAGTACACCGAGCGCGACCTGATCGAGGAAGCCGAGCGCTACGCCGGTCTCGGTTGCAAGTACTACAAGATGAAGATCCACCATGCCGACCCGAGGACCAACCGCGCCCGCGTGGCGGCGGTGAGCAAGGCCCTCGGCCCCGGCGTGCGCCTGATGGTCGACGCGAACCAGAAGTACGACGTCGAGACCAACGTGCGGCAGGCGGCGCTGTTAGAAGACCTGGATCTGGTCTGGTACGAGGAGCCGGTCCTTGCGGACGACCTTGCCGCGTGTGAGGCAGTGGCGAAAAACATCAGGATCCCGGTGGCCACGGGGGAGAACAACTACACCCGCTACGAGTTCCGCGAGCTCATCGAGCGCAAGGCGGCGCGCTACCTGATGCCCGATGTGTGCCGCGCCAACGGCTTCAGCGAGACGCTGAAGATCGGCCACCTCGCTGCGGCGCACGGCCTGCAGGTGTCGCCGCACGTGGTGCACGAGCTGTCGCTGCAGGTGTGCGGCGCGCTGTCGAACGCCTTCCTGGTCGAGCTCATCGACTGGACGCCGCCCGAGCTCTTCGAGGAGATGCCGCAGTGCCGGGACGGCCATTTCCGCATCCCGGACCGGCCGGGACACGGCATGGCTCTTTCGAAGACCGCCCGGCTGAAATACCGCTAGCTTCTGGCGAGGATGCGGTCGAGGCGCTGCAGGTCGTTGATCACGCGCCATTCCGAGGCGCCCGCCTTGACCACGCGCTTCTCCCAGGCTTCGAGGCGGCCGAGGTAGCGGCGCGGATCGACGTTGTCGGTGCCCAGCTTCACCACGTTGACCGCGACCACGCGGATGTTCTTCAGGCTGATGGGGAAGGCGCGCTGGGTGACCTTGTCGAGATCTTCCTGCATGTCGGAGAACACGATGATGGTGCGCGTGCCCGCGCCGGTCTCGTTCAGCCATTCCGCGCCCTGCAGCAGGCCGCCGGTGATGTCGGTGTGGGCGCTGCCGGGCACCTGCCGGAAGCTGGCGTCGACCTTCTCGCGGAAGGCGCGCTTCTGCGCGTTGGCCTGCGAGGGGCGCGTGTCGAAGGTCGCCTTCGCGAGGATGTCCTTCTCGCTGAAGCTGCGGCTCTTGACCCGCGCCACGGCGAGCGAGTCGCCCGATTCCAGCGTGCCGAGCAGGTAGTTGACGATGAGCAGCGCCTTGCCCGCCTCCTGCGAGTAGGTGCCGGAGGTGTCGACCAGCATGTACACCGCATGGGCGTGGTTGCCGCTGCCGCAGCCCGCGCCGGCCAGCAGCAGCGCGGGGACGGTCCCTAGGAATTGTCGCTTGTTCATGGATGGCCCCTTAGGCGTGAGTGCGCTCGATGTCGTCGATACGCCCCATGCGCGCTCCGCGGCGCGCCGGCGACGCCTTCACCAGGCGCTCGACCAGCAGCGGGACCACGATGGCGACGTCGTACACGCGGATCAGCACGCGGCTCAGCTGGCGCGCCACGTTGCCCGCCAGGCGCAGGCCGAAGGCGAGCACGCGCACGAGCGCCATGACCGCCACGCCGCCCACGGTGCGCGCCGAATGGATCAGCGACTCCAGCGGGATGGCGATGAAGGCGAGCGCGAAGGGCAGGATGAAGCCGAGCAGCATCTGGCCGGCGGTCGGGATGCGGCCCACCCAGCCGTCGGTGGCCGCGCTCGCCTGCACCGTGGCGAGCGACTGCAGCAGCGCCTGCTTGTCGGCGATCAGGAGGTCGCGCATCAGGGCGAGCGCCGCTTCGACGCCCGCGAGCGTCACCAGCAGGGTAAGCGCGATCCACATCATGCGCCGGCGCGTGCGATCGTTGAGGTTCGCGATGCGCGGGAAAAGGTGCGTGATGCGCAGCGCCTCGAGCAGGAACAGGCCCATCGAGGCCTCGACGAAGATGATCACCAGCGCGGCCACCTCGGAGGTGCGCAGCGTGCTCGTGATGTAGTCGCCCGCGCCCACCATCTCCGACATCGGCAGCGCGATCAGCTTGAAGTTGATGAAGGCGCCGCCGGCGGCCACCAGCATCACCAAGACCGAGATGGCGAACTGCGTGAACGCGGACACCGTGAGCGCGTGCTGCGCCTTGTCGGTCCCGGCGTTGATCTGCTCGTACTTCGCCATATGGCCGTCGACGCCCTTGACGCTGCTCTTCAGGTCGGCGACGTTCTTCTCGACCTGCGACAGGTTCTTGTCCACCGAGCGCCAGAACGGCATGAAGCCCTCGAGGATCTTGTGGCGCGATTCGTAGGCCTTGCGGTACTCGGCTATCGCCTTGCCGTGGATCGAGTTGACCGAGCGGTTGATCTCCTCGAGCACGCGCAGCACCACCTCGTTGCCGGCGGACTTCACCTTGGCGACCGCGGCCACCGCGTCGGCCCAGTCGGGCGGGGTCGGCGGCACCTCGCCGCATTTCTTGTAGTCTTCCTCGATGCGCGTGATCTCGTCCAGGAGCTTCCTCTGCATCGCCGGGTAGCCCTGCAGCTCGCGCGTCACCAGCGCCCCCAGGCGCTCGAACTCGCGCTCGATGCGCTGGCCGATCTCCTGCTTGCCGTGGGCCAGCAGGACCGCCTTGTTGCGCACGTGGATCTCGTTGGCCGCGGCCGACAGCCAGCGTGCGCCGATGCGCAGCGGGCCGACCAGCGCCTGGCCGAGCGCGCGGATAAGCGCGTGCATCGGCGCGCGCGCCGCGTACAGGAAGGCCATGGCGACGACCGCCAGGACCAGGAAAGAGACGGCGAAGTTGTCGGGCAGGACCATCCAGGCTTGAGAGCTCATTTCGGATTCCCCTTTGTGTTTACAACTTAGGGCAGAAGTGCCCGGGGCGCTCGACAAACTGTTGCGTTTGGTGAACTATGCCTTCAGCGGCGCGAGCAAAAATTCCTGCCTGTTGGCAAATTGAGACTTCCATGACCGAACGCATCTACCGGCTCACCGACAGCGGCCGCGACGCCTGGGAGTCGCAGGACGCCGCGGTGCCCGCCGACTACCGGCGCCTGCTGTGGCTGATGGACTTCCACGGCCATGCCGGCCTGATGAGCGAGCTGATGAGCAGCTATCCGCGCCACGTGCTCGACGAGTGGCTCGCCGAGATGGAGGAGCTGGGGCTGATCGAGCAGGTGGCCGCGGGGCAGGAGGCGGAGCAGGATTTTGCGCTGCCGCGAAGCGACAAGACCCTGGCGCTGGAGCAGGCGCACCTGCAGCACGAGGCGCAGGCGGCCGGCGCATTGCTCACGCGCACCGGCGCCTACCTTGCCCTGGACCGGCTGAAGTACCGGCGGGTCGTGGAGAAGCCCGCGGGCCAGACCGAGATCCTGGTGGTCGAGGACGACCCCGACCAGCTGGCGCTCGCCGACCTGCGCCTGACCATGTCCGGCTACCGGGTGCGCGTGGCGACCTCGGTCAACGGCTTCCTGCAGTCCATGTTCGACGAAGGCGCGCCGGACCTCCTGCTCCTCGACGTCGAGCTGCCCGACGGCAACGGCTTCGAAGTCCTCGCCCGCATGCGGCGGCACAAGGCCCTGAGCGCGCTGCCGATCATCATGCTGACGGTGAAGAGCGATCCGGCCGACATCGGCAAGGGCCTCGCCCTCGGCGCCGACGGCTACGTCACCAAGCCCTATACCAAGAGCATCCTCGCCGAGGTCGTGCGCAAGATATTGAAGCAGGAAGGCGCAGCCTAGATGATCCTCGCCACCACCGTCGTAGGCAGCTACCCGCAGCCCGGCTGGCTGATCGACCGCGCCCGACTCGGATCGAAGGTGCCGAGGGTACGCGCGCCCGAGATCTGGAAGATCGATGCGCTGCACCTGCAGCAGGCGCAGGACGATGCCACGCTGCTCGCCATCCGCGACATGGAGCGCGCCGGCATCGACATCATCAGCGACGGCGAGATGCGGCGCGAGAGCTACTCCAACCGCTTCGCCACCGCGCTCGAGGGCGTGGATATCGACAACCCCGGCACCACGGTCAACCGCAGCGGCGCGCGCTCGGTGGTGCCGCGCATTACCGGGCCGATCCGCAGAAGGCAGCCGGTCGAGGTGCGCGACGTCGAGTTCCTGCGCGGCAACACCGAGCGCAGGATCAAGATCACCCTGCCCGGCCCCTTCACCCTGGCGCAGCAGGCGCAGGACGACTATTACAAGGACGACGAAGCGCTCGCGCTGGCCTTCGCCGCCGCGGTGAACGAGGAAGTGCGCGACCTGAAGTCGGCGGGCGCGGACGTCATCCAGCTCGACGAGCCCTGGCTGCAGGCGCGCCCCGAGCGCGCCGCGCGCTACGGCGTGAAAGCCATCAACCGCGCGCTGCAGGGAATCGAAGGCGCCACCGTGGTTCACCTTTGCTTCGGCTACGCGGCCGCGGTCAAGGACAAGCCGAGCGGCTACTCCTTCCTGCCGCAGCTCGCCGACACCACGGCCTCGCAGATCTCCATCGAAGCGGCGCAGCCGAAGCTGGACCTCGCCGTCCTGAAGGAGCTGGGAAGCAAAAGCGTCATGCTGGGCGTGATCGACCTTGGAACCGACGAGGTGGAAACGCCGCAAACCGTCGCCCAGCGCATCCGCGCGGGGCTGAAGCACGTGCCGGCCGAGCGCCTGGTGGCGGCGCCGGACTGCGGCATGAAGTACCTGCCGCGCGAGGTCGCCTTTGCGAAGCTGAAGTCCCTCGCCGACGGAGCGGCGCTCGCGCGCCGGACGCTATAGCCTCGGGCCGCGGCCGCGCACCAGTCCCATGATCAGGGACACCAGGAACAGCACCACGAACAGGAAGAACAGCAGCTTCGCGATTTCCGCGGCGCCGGAGGCGATGCCGCCGAAACCGAATACCGCCGCGATGATCGCCACCACGAAGAAAGCAAGCGCCCAGCTCAGCATGACCGGCTCCACAAATTGAGAGAACACCCGGTCGATGCAAAGCGCGTGCCGGGTTCACTCGTACTTGTAGCCGACCCCATAGAGCGAATGGATCACCTCCCGGTCCGGAAGGACCGCGGCGATCTTGCGGCGGATTTTCTTGATGTGGCTGTCGACGGTGCGGTCGGACACCACGCGCTCGTCGCGGTACATCGCGTCCATGAGCTGCTCGCGCGTGTAGATGCGGCCCGGATGCGCCGCGAGCACCTTGAGCAGCTGGTACTCGACGGCGGTCAAGCCGAGGTCCCTGCCGCCGAGCGAGGCCTTGAAGCCTGCGTCGTCCAGCACCAGGCCGCTTTCCTGCGCCGCGGCACCGCGCCTGGCACGGCGCAGCACCGCCTTGGCGCGCGCGACGACTTCGCGCGGGCTGAACGGCTTGCAGATGTAATCGTCGGCGCCGAGCTCCAGGCCGAGCAGGCGGTCGATCTCGTCGACGCGCGCGGTGACCATGATGATCGACAGCTCGGGGCTGCGCGCGCGCAGCGCCTTGCACACGTCCAGGCCGCTCTTGCCCGGCAGCATGAGATCCAGCAGCACGAGATCCACGGGGTGCTCGCGCACCCAGGCCAGGACCTCGTCGCCCCGGTGCAGCACCGAGACCTCGAAACCCTCCTGCACCAGGTAGTCGCGCAGCAGGCTCGCGAGCTTTTCCTCGTCCTCGACGATCAGGATGCGTTCGCTCACGCGGGGAATCGCAGTTCGATGCGCAAGCCGCCCAGGCGGCTCGCGGCAGCCGTAAGGGTACCGCCGTGCGCCTGCACGATGGCGTCGGCGATGGCGAGGCCCAGGCCCGAGCCGCCGCCGGCGCGGCTGCGCGAGCCCTCGACGCGAAACAGGTGCTCGGTGAGCCGCGGCAGGTCCTCCTGCGCCACCCCGGGGCTGCTGTCTTCCCACACCACGCGATTGCCCTGCATCGATATTTCCACCCTTCCGGGAGAATCGGTGTAGCGCAGGCTGTTCTGCAGCAGGTTGGCGAACACCTGGGCCAGGCGGTCCGCGTCCCCGCAGATGACGGCGGGTTTCAGCTCCAGCTTCACCGAGAGCCTCTTTTCGCCGAGCGCGGCGCGCTGCGCGTCGATCACATCCTCGAGCACCTCGGCCAGGTCCACCGGCTCCTTGTGGTAGCTGAGCGCGCCGAGGTCGGACAGCGACAGGGTGTGGAGATCGTCGATGAGACGCGCGAGCCGCGCCGCCTCGCTCGCGAGCGAGTTCACCGCGTCGCGGTCGAGCGGCCGCACGCCGTCCTGCAGCGCCTCGATCTCTCCGCGCACGATGGACAGCGGCGTGCGCAGCTCGTGCGCGATGTCGGCGATCCATTTGCGCCGTGCCTGGCGCGTCGCGGCGAGGGTCTGGGCGAGGGTGTTGAAGTCGCGCGCCAGGCGGGCGAGCTCGTCGTGGCCCTCGGGCTGCAGCCGCACGTCGTAGTTGCCCTGGATCAGGCTGTCGGTGGCGCTCGCCAGCTTGCGGATGCGCCGCGACAGCCAGCCCGACAACCCGGCGCCCAGGAGCAGCGCCGCGGCCAGCATGCCCAGGCCGATCGCGGCAAAGGCGTAATGCTGGCGCTGCAGGTAAAGCCGCTCGATGGACTCGAGCGGCTCGGGGCGCGGCACGTAGCCGAGGTAGCCGACCGTCTTCGCCCGCCAGTCGATCGGCTTCATCACCGCGAGCTTCACGTTTTCGGCGCGCCCGACGAGCTGCGTGCCGTCGGTGTCGAACAGCATCAGGCGAGGGTCGATGGTCACCGGCGCGACGCCGAGCGTTTCGCGGATCAGCTCGAACCAGCGCCGCCGGTCCTCGGCCACCCATTTCCAGCCGCCTTCGCGCGCGTGGCCCTCGGCGAGCGTCTCGATGAGCGGCTGCAGCCGCGCCTCGTCGGCGCGGTTCACGTAGTCGACGAAGCCGCGATCGAAGCTCCAGCTGAACACCAGGTAGGCGACGAGCGAAAGCGCGGCGGTGCCGCCGGCGATGAGGAGGAAAAGCCTGACCCGCAGAGTATCCACGGCGCGTAGCCTACCCCTCGATTGTGGAAACTTTGCGCAACGAAATTTTCACAATGCGTGCACATTCGCTGCGCGATCGGCTTCCACACTGCAGGCCATGAAGAAAGCATTGATCGGTTTCGCCGCCGTCGCGGCCCTGCTGGGGGGCGCCTACTGGCTCGCCTGGGCCAAGCCCTCGGAGCGCGGCGAGGCGCAGGCCGCGGCGCTCGTCCAGAAAGGCGACCTCGAGGACACCGTCAGCGCCACCGGCACGCTGCAGCCGCGCGACTACGTCGACGTGGGCACCCAGGTCTCGGGGCAGATCAAGCAGCTGCATGTCGAGATCGGCGATGCCGTCGACAAGGGCCAGCTGCTCGCCGAGATCGACTCCACCGTGTACCTGTCGCGGGTGGAGGGCACCCAGGCGCAGCTCAGGCACCAGCAGGCGCAGCTCGCCGAGCGCCAGGCCAACCTGCGCCTGGCCGAGCAGAAGGCGCAGCGCCAGGCCAACATGATGCGCGAGCAGGCGACCACCGCCGAGGCGGTGCAGGTGGCGCAGGCCGAGCTCGCCGCCGCCAAGGCGCAGATCAGCTCGCTCAGGGCGCAGATCCAGCAGACCCAGTCCACCCTGCGCGGCGACCGCGCCAACCTCGAGTACACCAAGATCTACGCTCCGATGGCCGGCACCGTGGTGACGCAGGCCGCCAAGGAGGGCCAGACGCTGAACGCCAACCAGTCGGCGCCCGTGGTGCTGCGCATCGCCGACCTTTCCAGCATGACGGTGCAGACCCAGGTTTCCGAAGCCGACGTGTCGCGGCTGCGCCTGGGCATGCCGGTGTACTTCACCACCCTCGGCGACCAGGGCAAGCGCTGGTACGGCGAGCTGCGCCAGATCAACCCGACGCCGGAAGTGCTCAACAACGTGGTGCTCTACAACGCGCTGTTCGACGTGCCGAACGCGGACGGCACGCTGATGACGCAGATGACCGCGCAGGTGTTCTTCGTCGTCGCCGAGGCGAAGGACGCCGTGCTCGTTCCCTTGAATGCTCTTGACAGGAATACGGTGCGCGTGGTCCACGCGGACGGCAGCATCGAACACCGGGAAGTGCAAATCGGCACGCGCAACCGCGTCATGGCGCAGATCCTCTCTGGCCTGGAGCCCGGCGAGCGGGTCGCCACCAGCGAGCGTGCGCCGCAGGGCGCCCGCGCCGCCTCCGCGGCGCGCACGCCGAGGATGGGGCCGCGCCTGTGATCAAGCTCGAAGGCGTGACGAAGACCTTCCGCAACGGCGAGCTCGAAGTCGAGGTGCTTCACGGCATCGACCTGGAGATCCGCGCCGGCGAGTTCGTCGCCATCATGGGCGCCTCGGGCTCGGGCAAGTCGACGCTGATGAACATCCTCGGCTGCCTCGACCGGCCCACCACCGGCCGCTACCGCTTCAACGGCCGGGACGTGTCCGCGCTCGAGCGCGACGAGCTCGCGCGCCTGCGCCGCGAGGCGTTCGGCTTCGTCTTCCAGAGCTACAACCTGATCGCCACCGCCACCGCGGCGCGCAACGTCGAAGTGCCGGCGATCTACGCCGGCATGCCGGCCGCCGCGCGCCGCGCGCGCTCCGGGCAGCTGCTCGGCATGCTCGGCCTCGCCGAGCGCCTGGAGCACCGGCCGAGCCAGCTCTCCGGCGGACAGCAGCAGCGCGTCTCCATCGCCCGCGCCCTGATGAACGGCGGCCAGATCATCCTGGCCGACGAGCCGACCGGCGCGCTCGACTCGAAAAGCGGCCGCGAGGTCATGGCCCTGCTGCACAAGCTGTGCGCCGAGGGCCACACCATCATCGTCATCACGCACGCGCGCGAAGTCGCCGGACAAGCGCACCGGATCATCGAGATCGCCGACGGCAATATCGTGAAGGATCCGGGTCCTCGCGCAGTCAACAACAAAAATCTTATTGAGAAAAAGCAAAACCAGGTTTCTCTGCTTCCGGGCCTTATCGAAGCCGGCAAGGCGGCGGCCGCGGCGCTGCGCGCCAAAAAGTTCCGCACCCCGCTCCCGCAGCTCGGCATCGTCATCGGCGTCGGCTCGGTCATCGCCATGCTGGCGGTAGGCAACGGCGCCAAGCAGCAGGTGCTCGAGCGCATCAGCGGCATGGGCACCAACCTGCTGCTGGTGCGCCCGGGCGCGCCGAACCAGCGCGGCACCGGAGGTATCGCCACGCTGATCCCGGAGGACGCGCAGGCGATCGCCGCCCTGCCCAACGTGCTGGCGGCGGTGCCCGAGCAGGGCGGCGGGGCCACCGCGCGCTTCGGCGGCACCGACTACCAGACGCAAGTGAACGCGACCGGCGCGGACTTCACTTTGGCGCGCGGCTGGCCGGTGGCGCGGGGCCTGTTCTTCTCGCACGCGGACGTGCGCAGCTACGCCGCGGTGGCCGTTCTCGGGCAGACCGTCGCCAAGACCCTGTTCGAAGAGCAATCCCCTTTGGGGAAGCACGTCGTGCTCAACAACACCCTCTTTCAGGTAATCGGCGTGATGAGCGAGCGCGGCGCGAGCCCGGTGGGCTCGGACCAGGACGACGTGGTGTTCGTGCCGGTGAGCACCGGGGCGATGCGCCTGTTCGGCCAGCGCCACGTGCGCAGCGTCACCGTGGCGGTGGACGACGTGGCGCGCATCGACCAGACGCAGGACGCCGTGGCGACGCTGCTCGAGGCGCGCCACCGCAAGGTGGACTTCCAGATCCGCAACATGGCGTCCCTGCTCGAGACCGCGGTCGAGACGCAGAACACGCTCACCGTGCTGCTCGGCTCGATCGCCGCCATCTCGCTGCTGGTGGGCGGCATCGGCGTGATGAACATCATGCTGGTGAGCGTCACCGAGCGCACGCGCGAGATCGGCATTCGCATGGCCACCGGCGCGCGCATGCGCGACATCCTGCAGCAGTTCCTCGGCGAGGCGCTCACGGTTTCGGCGCTCGGCGGCGCGATAGGAGTCGCCTGCGGCTTGGCGGCGTCGTTCGCGATCGGCGCGCTCGGCACGCCGGTGCAGCACACTCTGGGTCCGGTGGCGCTTGCGTTCGGCTGCGCCTTTGCCACCGGCCTCGTCTTCGGCTTCATGCCGGCGCGCAAGGCCGCCCGCCTTGATCCTGTCGTGGCGCTCGCTTCCGAATGAACAAGCTGTTCATTTTCCTGCTGACAGGGCTGGTTGGCTGCGCCACCACGTCCCCGACCCTCACGCCGCAAGTGGCGCCCCCGGCGGCGTACCACGAAGCGCTAACCCCTGGTGCGCTCACCCTTACCGCGGACTGGTGGAGAAGCTTTGATTCCGCCGAGCTGCACGCGCTCGCCGGCGAAGCGCTCGCCGGCAGCCCGGACCTGGCCATCGCCGCCGAGCGCGTGCGCCAGGCCGAAGCGCAGGTGCGCGTGGCAGGGGCGTCGCTGTTCCCCTCGTTGGACCTCGGCTTCGGTACGCGCAAGGCGCGGGACAGCGAATCGTCCAGCACCACGCTGAGCGCGAGCTACGAAGTCGATCTCTGGGGCCGTAATGCCGCTGATGTGCGCGGCGCGGAAGCGTCGCTGCGCGCCACCGCCTTCGACCGCGACGCCGCGCGCCTGACGCTGCTCGCCGGCGTGGCGACGGCGTACTTCGAGGTGCTGTCGCTGCGCGGTCGACTCGCGGTGTCGCGCGACAACCTTGCCATCTCGGAGCGTGTCCTCGGCGTGGTGGAAGCGCGGGCGCGCAACGGCGCGGTCTCGCCGCTCGACGTCGCTCGCCAGCAGGCGGCCGTGCTGTCGCAGCGCGCCGGGCTGCTATCGCTCGAGCAGCTGGAGCGCCAGACGCTCGGCGCGCTCGCGGTACTGGTCGGCCGCCTGCCCGAAGGCTTCGACGTCAAGGCGGCGACGCTCGCCGATCTGGCGGTGCCGTCCATCCATCCCGGCCTTCCCGCGGACCTGCTCGTGCGCCGTCCGGACCTGGCCAGCGCCGAGGCCAGCCTTGCCGCCGCCAACGCCGATCTGTCTGCCGCCCGCGCCGCCCTCCTCCCCTCGATCCAGCTCACCGGGTCGGCCGGCGTCGCGAGCGGCGCCTTGCTCGCTTTCCTGGGCGGCCCGAGCACCGGGCTCGCCATTGCCGCCTCGGTGCTGCAACCGATCTTCGACGGCGGCCGATTGAAAGGCCAGGTCAGCTTCGCCGAATCGCGCGAGCGCGAGCTGGTCGAGAGCTACCGCAAGGCGATCCTCTCGGCCTTTGCCGATGTCGAAAGCGCGCTTGCGGCCTCCAGCCGCCTGACGCAGCGCGAGGCGCTGCAGGTGCAGGTCGAAGCGCGCGCGCGCGAGGCGCTGCGGCTGGCCGAAGTGCGCTACCGCGAAGGCGCCGACGACCTGCTGTCGGTGCTGGATGCGCAGCGCACGCTGTTCGACGCGCAGGACCAGCTCGCGCTCACCCGGCTGGACCGGCTGGAAGCCTCGGTCGCGCTTTTCCGGGCGCTGGGCGGCGGCTGGCGCGCCTGAAGCAGTCAGTATTTCGTCAGGCGGGGCCGGTAACATCGCGCGACTTCAACCGGGAGGGAAACGATGGAAAGTCTGGGCGCGGCCTTCGCCGTGTTTCTGGCAAGCGCGGTGTTTGTGGTGCTCGCGGGCGTCGGCCTCGCCAAGTACGGCGACGAGCTAGCCGAGAAATCCGGCTGGGGCAAGCTGTGGGTGGGTACGCTGCTGGTCGCCACCGCCACCTCCCTGCCCGAAGTTTCGGTCAACGTCTCCGCGGTCTGGCTGGAAGACTCGCCGGGGCTCGCCCTGGGCAACGTGTTCGGCGCCGACATGATCAACGTCTTCGTCCTCTCGGTAGTCGCGCTGATCTTCGGCGTCACCAACCTCTTCGGCAACCAGGGGCGCGATACCCAGATCCTCATCCTGCTCGGCCTCGCGCTGGTAGCGCTCGCCGCGATCATGGGCTTCTCGGGCGACCTGAAGCTCGGGCCCACCAGCCTGGGCGGCCTGCTGATCCTGGCGCTCTACATCATCGGCATGCGCGCCGTGTACCGTGCCGGGCGCGCCGGAATCAATCCCGGTGAAGCAGCCATGCCCACCGGCAGCGCGCGCGGCGCGTGGATCGGCTTCGGCATTTCGGTGGCGGTAGTGATCGTCGCCGGGCGCTTCCTCGCCGCCAGCGCGGACAGCATCGCCGAGATCTCCGGGATCAGCGCCAGCTTCATCGGCGTGCTGCTGGTGTCCATCGTGACGACGCTGCCCGAGGCCTCGGTCACCGTGACCGCTGCGCTGCGCAAGTCCTACGGCATCGCCATGGGCAACGTCTACGGCAGCAACGCCTTCAACGTCGCCATCTTCTCGCTGTCGGACCTGTTCTACCCAGGGCGGCCGCTGCTCGGCGAGATGCAGGGCGCGCACTTCGCCGCCGCCGCAGGCGCGATGCTGCTGATGATCATGGGTTATCTGGTGTGGCGCGCCTGCCAGTCCACGGCGCTGCGCTCGGCGCGCCTGCTGACGCCGGCCATTCCCGTGGTATGGATCGCCGCGCTGTACATCGTGTTCAGGCTGGCGCAGACCTAGAAAGCAGCTGGAGGCGAAGGTTGGACTCGAACCAACGTCGACGGCGTTGCAGACCGTAGCATCTTCCCCTCTGCCACTTCGCCCCGTCGCGCAGATTCTGGCGCAGGCACGTTAAGGCTCTTGCACCGACCGGGCCGGGGGGGAAGTCCGAAAGGACCATTGACCGGGCCTCGCCCGGTTCAGGCGACCGGTTCCTCCACTTCGAGCTCGGTATCGTCGTTTCCGTCCAGCGCAATGGCCGGCCTCGCGCTGCCCGAGAACAGCGCCAGTACGCGCTGATCGTCCTTGGACAGCGGCTCCAGCGGCGTGAGCCATTGCAGGAAGCCGCACAGGCGCGCGAATCGCTCCGGCTCTGCGCATCGGCTTGCGTGCAAAACAAACGGGGTGCCGCTCGCGGCGCGGGCGACGCGCAGGGGAATCCGCGCGAGCAGGCTGGCGACCTTGGTGGAATCCATCTCGCTCCTCTCCTGAATCTCCCCGAGACTACCAGCGCCGCGGTGCAAATTTCCAGCCGCCGAATGCCGCGCCGTTCGATAGGCGAAAAGCGACCGGCTGTCGCCGAGCGCCGGTCGGGAAATTCCCGGCATCAGCGCGGCAGCGGCGCGTGCGGCGATACCAGCGGGCTGAGCGGCGGGAAGCTGCTCGAGCCGGCGCTCGCGCTTTCCACCGCGCCCTGGTCCGGCCCCAGCACGCGCGTCACGGTGGCGCGCAATTGCTCGGGCGACGGATCGAGCACGCCCAGCGCGATGAGATTCTGCCGGGCGAACTGTAGCTTCTGCAGCGCCTCGTGCGGCGGCAGGTGCCTGAGCGCGGCCTGCAGGTCGGCCGGCAGGCGGGCCAAGGCTTGCGCCTCCGGCGAGGGCGTCTGCGCCACGACGGGAAGCACGAGCGCGGCAAGGGCAATGACGAGGAGGTATCTGCGCATGGTCGTCATTCTGTCATGGCCCGGGCCGGAATGGCGCTTGCTACCTTTTCATCGCCTTTCCATTCAGGAGGTTCCAATGATACGTAGCGCCTTACCCCTCGCCATCGTCGCCGCGCTCGGACTGTCGGCCTGCGGCAGCAGTCCAGACCGCGATTCCGCGCCGCGCGCCGCCGCCCCGGCCGCCCCGGCAGGCCAGCCCCTGCCCTACCGGGCGGGCAGCGGCGTAGTCCAGTCCGTCACCCCGGCGCCCCGTGCCGCTTCGGCCGGTGGCTCCACGCCTGTAACCACCACACGCGGCGAGCACCAACGCCTGGCGATCCGGATGGACGATGGCCGGGTCCAGTATGTCGATATGGCGGGCCCGGACATTCCGCCGGTCGGCACCCGGATCCAGCTCACGCCGGACCACCAGATCATCCGGCAGTAGGGCTTGTTCGTCACCGGCGTCGGCACTGCGGTTCCGGCGACGCAATACAGCCAGAAGCAGTGCTGGGAAGCGTTCCGCGGCGCGCCGCAGTTCGGCGCGCTCGCGGCGCCGGCCCGCGCCTTGATGGAGCGCGTGCTGCTCGGCGAGAACGGCGTGCGCACGCGCCACCTCGCCCTCGAGCGCCTGCAGGATGCGTTCGACCTGGACCCGGACCTGCTGCACCGCAGGTTCGCCGCGCACGCGCCGGCGCTCGCCGCGCAGGCGGCGCGCAGGGCGCTGCAACGCGCGCAGCTTGCGCCGCATGAGCTCGATGCGCTCCTCATCAGCACCTGCACCGGATTCCTGTGCCCGGGGCTTACCAGCCATGTCGGCGAGCGGCTCGGTTTGCGCACCGGCGCGCTGCTGCTCGACCTGGTCGGCCAGGGCTGCGGCGCCGCGCTGCCCAACCTGCGCACGGCGGACGCCCTCCTCGCGTCCGGCCGCTGCGGCAAGGTGCTCTCGGTGTGCGTCGAGGTATGCAGCGCCGCGCTTTATCTCGACGACGATCCGGGCGTCCTGGTGAGCGCGTGCCTGTTCGGCGACGGCGCCGCGGCTGCCGTGCTGTCGGGCGCGCCGCGCCCCGGCGAACGGCGCGTCGAGTGGGCCGACAGCGTCTCGCTGAACGACCCGGCCGAGCGCGCGGCGCTGTGCATGGAGAGCCGCGGCGGCCTGCTGCGCAACGTTTTGTCGCGGCGCGTGCCGGAGCTCGCGGCCGCGCGCGCGAGCGAAGTGCTGGCGCAAGGGCTGGAGCGCCACGGCCTCACGCGCGACGCGGTGCGCGCCTGGATCTGGCACGCCGGCGGGCGCACGGTGCTCGAGCGGCTGCGCGCCGCGACCGGGCTCTCCGAGCACGACACGCAGCGCAGCGCCGACATCCTCGAGCGCTTCGGCAACCTGAGCAGCCCTTTCGTCCTTTTCGTTCTGGAGGCCGCGCTCGCCGGCCGCGCGCCGGGCGGCTGGTGGTGGATGTCCTCGTTCGGCGCGGGCTTCAGCTGCCACGGCGCGCTGCTGCGCGTCTCGGACTGAGCTTTGGAGCGCGTCCTGGAAGCAGAGTGGCTCGATTCGCTGCCGCCGTCCGACGCGCGCGCCCAACGCTCGCGCGCCGACCTGCGGCGCGTCAATTTCCTGATGGGCAATGCGAAGCACATCGCGGGAGTCCTTTCTGCGCTTTGCCGACCCCCTGACAAGGGGGATCGCGTTCTGCGCATCGCGGATTTAGGCGCGGGCGACGGCAGCCTGATGCTGCGCGTGGCGCGGCGCTTGCGCCGGCCAGGGGTGGAGCTCGCGCTGGTCGATCGTTCACCGAGCGCAAAAACGCAGGACTTCGAGCGCGTGGGCTGGCGCGCGAGGATCGCGCGGGAGGACGCGCTGGAGTTTCTGCGCCGGCCGGGGCCGCGCTTCGAGGCCATCGTGTGCAATCTGTTCCTGCATCATTTCGAGCCGGCGGCGCTGCGCCGGCTGCTCGAGGCGGCGGCGCAGCGCACGGCCTTGCTCGTCGCCTGCGAGCCGCGGCGCTCGCTCGTGGCGCTGCAGGCGTGCCGCCTGCTCGGCCTCCTGGGATGCAACGACGTCACCCGGCACGATGCCGCGGTGAGCGTGCGCGCGGGCTTTCTGGGCCGCGAGCTCTCGGCGAGCTGGCCGCAGGCGCAGGGCTGGCAGCTCTCGGAGCGCCCGGCGGCACCCTTCGGTCATCTATTCAGCGCGCGGCGCGATGCGGCACTGTGATGCGCTCGTCATCGGCGGCGGCCCGGCCGGCGCCGCCGCCGCGATCCTGCTGGCCCGCGCCGGGCGCAGCGTGGTGGTGCTCGAGAAGGCCGCCTTCCCGCGGCGCAAGGTGTGCGGCGAACTCATCTCCGCCGCCGGCGTGCAGCGGCTGCGCGCGCTCGGCGTGGCCGAGCGCTTCGAGGCCGCTTCGGGTCCGGAGATCCGCCGCATCGCGGTGTGGGCGGGCGGCAGGGCTTTCCAGGCGCCGATGCCGCGCCGGCGCGCGAGCGCGCCGTATCCGCGCACGCTCGAGCGCGAGGCGCTCGATGCGCTGCTGCTCGGCCACGCCGCGCAGTGCGGGGCAGAAGTCCTGCAACCGGCGAGCGCGCTATCGCTGCGGCGCACCGCGAGCGGCCTGGTCTGCGTGGCGGCCGCGCGCCGCGGCGCTGCGTCTTTCGAAATCCATGCGCGCGCCGTCATCGCGGCGCACGGCTCCTGGGAGCCCGGGGCGCTCTGCACCCAGCCGCCGCACCTCGCGCCTGCGCCGGACGATCTGCTCGCCTTCAAGGCGCATTTCCATGGCGGCGGGCTGGCGCCGCAGGTGATCGTGCTCGCGCCCTTTCCCGGCGGCTATGCCGGGCTGGTGGAGCGCGGCGGCGGCCGCGTGACGTATGCCTGCTGCATCCGGCGCGACGCCCTGGAACGCCTGCGCGTTGCCGGCGTTCCAGCCGGTGAAAGCCTGTTCGATTACCGAAAGCTCGGCCTGACGCGGGAAGGCCCGTGGCTCGCGGCCGGGCCGCTGCGCCCGGGAACGCGCCCGCTCTATCGCGACGGCATATTCGCGATCGGCAATGCCGCGGGCGAGGCGCATCCGGTCGTGGGCGAGGGCATCAGCATCGCGTTGCAGTCGGCTGCGCTGCTGTGCGGGCCGCTCGCCGGCGCGCTCGCCGGCGGCTACTCGCGCGCCGCCGAGGGCGCCGTGGCGCGCGCCTACGCCTGGCGCTGGCGCCGCGATATCGCCTTCAGGCTGTGGCTCTCCGCGCGGCTGGCGCGCCTCGCCATGCAACCTTCCTACCTGAAGGGCAAAATGCTGGGCTGTGTGCCGGCCATGCTGACCCTCGCCGCCCAGATGAAATGACGAAGCCGAAGTGAGCCGCTTCTTCGCCGGCTTTTCGCTCGAGCGGCTGAGCGTGCGCGGCGGCGGGCTGCGCCTGCGCCGGGGCGGCTCGGGGCCGCCGCTGCTCCTGCTGCACGGCAATCCGCAGACGCACGCGATGTGGCACCGCGTCGCGCCGGCGCTTGCGCGGCGCTACGAGCTCGTGCTGCCCGACTTGCGCGGCTATGGCGGCTCGTTCAAGCCGCCGGCGAGCTCCGATCACGCGCCCTACGCGAAGCGCGCGATGGCGCAGGACATGGTCGAGCTGATGGAGCGGCTCGGCCACGAGCGCTTCTTCGTCGCCGGGCACGACCGCGGCGCGCGCGTCGCGCATCGCCTGGCGCTCGACCATCCCGCGCGCCTGCGCAAGCTCGCGGTGCTCGACATCATCCCGACCCTCGAGCATTTCGAGCGCGCGGACATGGCCTTCGGCCTGGGCTATTACCACTGGTTCTGGTTCGCGCAGCCGCATCCGTTTCCCGAGACGCTGATCGGCGCCGCGCCCGAAGCGTGGTTCCGGGCGCACACCTCGCGCGAGCCCAAGCCGCCGGACTTCTTCCACCCGGAAGCGCTCGCCGACTACCTGCAGGCCGTGCACGATCCCGAGATGATCCGCGGCATGTGCGAGGACTACCGCGCCGCCTCCGGCGTAGATCTCGAGCACGACCGGGCGAGCCGCGCGGCCGGACAGAAGATCGAGTGCCCGCTGCTCGTGCTATGGGGCACGAAGGCGAAGATCCAGGCATGGTATGACGCGCTCGCCATCTGGCGCGGATACTGCGCCGCGGAGGTGGCGGGCGGCGCCGTCGCGTCGGGCCATTACCTCGCCGAAGAGGCCCCCGAGGCGGTGCTCGAGCGCTTCGAGGCGTTCTTCGCCTGAGGCCTCACAGCCGGCACCAGTCGCGGATGAGCGCCTCGTAGATCGCGACCGCCTGGCGCACGCGCTCCATGCTGCAATACTCGTCGGTCTGGTGCGCCATCGCCGCCTCGCCGGGACCCAGCACCACGGTCGGCGCGCCCGCGTACACCTTGAGCAGGTTGGCCGCGTCGGTCATGTAGGGCGCGGTGCGCGCCTGCGGCGCCTCGCCGACGTAGGGCTTGCAGATCTCGAACACGCGCTGCACCCATTCCGCCTCGGGCTCCGTCCATACCGGGGGGAGATCGGACAAGACTTCGATTTCGCTTTCTTCGCCCAACAGTTTGCGCAACTTCTCCAACAGCACCTCATGGTTCATCCCGGGCACGGTCCGGATGTCGACGCCGATGGCCGCGGCATCGGGCACCGCGTTCACCGTGCTGCCGCCCTCGATGGTGCCGACGTTGAGCGTCGGCCCGCCCATGACCGGATGCGCCTGGACGCCGAAGTCGAAGCTCTCGAGCCCGGGGATCGCTTTGGCCGCCTTGTAGATCGCGTTCACGCCCAGGTGCGGCATCGAGCCGTGCGCCGACACGCCGCGGAAGCGCGCGTGGAACTTGAGCGAGCCCTTGTGCCCGACGAAGGGGTAGTTGGAGGTCGGCTCTCCGACCACCATCGCGCCGGCCTTGCCGAGCAGCTGGGTCTGCGCGAGATGCTTGGAGCCGATGCAGCCGTTTTCTTCGCCCGCGGTGAGCACCAGCACGACCCCCGGCGTGTTCTGCAGCCTTTTCGACAGCGCCTTGCAGGCGAGCAGCATCGCCGCGACGCCGGCCTTCATGTCCGAGGCGCCGCGCCCGTACAGCCGGTCGCCGTCGGTCTCGCCCTTGAACGGATCGCGCGTCCAGGCGCGCGCGCCCAGCGGCACGACGTCGAGGTGCCCGGTCAGGCACAGCGGCTTCGCCTCGCGCGTGCCGCCCGCGCGCGCGATCAGGCTGGTGCGCCCCTGCTCGTACTCGTGGTAGTCGACGCGGAAGCCCCACTGCTTGAGCAGCGCGCCGGCGTGGCGCGCGCAATCGCGCTCGCGGCCGGGCGGATTGACGGTGTCGAACCGCAGCAGCGACCTGGTGAGCGAAATGGGATCCTTGCCGCTCATTGTGCGCATGATACGCGGGACCCGAATTTGCTTGGCAAGGGCAGGAGGTTTTCCCTAATGAAAGCATTCAGAATTTCCGCAGCCCTCGCCACGCTCGCCTTCAGCGGCTTTTGTCTGGCGCAGGACGCCGGGCGCGGATCGATTCCGCCCGGGACGAGCCAGGATGGCAGCAGCGCAGCCGGGGGCGCTCTCAAAGGCGGCTCGATCGCACCGCGCGAGAGCACCGGGCGGGCGATCAACCGCTGCAAGGATCTCCAGGGCACGCTGCGCGAGCAATGCTTGAGGGACGCCTCCGGCGCGAGCACCGGAGGCACCCGGCCCGACAGCCCCGCGCCCGGCCCGGTCGGACGCGATCCGCGCACCGCGCCGCCGCCGCAGAATCCGCGATGATGCTACTGTCACGCCAGACCGACAGGAGGAACCGGCCGTGGCAGTGCTGCGCATCGCAAAGATGGGAAACCCGGTATTGCTGCGCAAGGCGGCGCCGGTGGCGAATCCCGGAGCGCCCGGGATCCGCAAGCTCGCCGCCGACATGCAGGAGACGCTGGAAGACATAGGCGCGAGCGGGCTTGCCGCGCCGCAGGTATTCGAAAGCGTGCGGGTGGTGGTCTACCGCATCATCGCCTCGCGCATCCCGGAGGGCTCGGGGCTCGAGCCGCGCCCGTGGACGGTGATGGTGAATCCGGTGATCACGCCGAAGGCCGAAGCGAAAACGCCGGTGTGGGAACGCTGCCTCTCCATCCCGGGGCTGCACGGCAAGGTGCCGCGCTACTTGGATATCCGTATTACCTACGAAACGCTGGACGGAGAAAGCGTAAGCCATGACGCGCACAGCTCGTGGGCGGCGCTGCTGCAGCACGAGTGCGACCATCTCGACGGCATCGTCTATCCGATGCGCATGACCGACCTCGCGCTGCTCGCCTATAACGACGAGCCCGGGCCGCTGGCGCGCGAGGTCGCCGCCGATCCGAAGGGCATAGACCCGTTGTTCATCGACCTGGTGGAGCGCTGGCCCGGCCGGTCTCGCTGGCTGGGGTAAATGAGGATTCCGCTTTCCGTCCTCGATCTGGCGCCGATCGTGGAGGGCGGCGACGCGGCGGACGCTTTGCGCCGCTCGCGGGATCTTGCGCAGCACGCGGAGCGCTGGGGCTACAGGCGCTACTGGGTGGCCGAGCACCACAACATGAAGGGCATCGCGAGCGCGGCCACCTCGGTGGTCATCGGCCACCTTGCCGGCGGCACCTCGCGGATCCGCGTCGGCGCCGGCGGCATCATGCTGCCGAACCACTCGCCGCTGGTGATCGCGGAGCAATTCGGCACGCTGGAGGCGCTCTATCCCGGGCGCATCGACCTCGGCCTGGGGCGCGCGCCGGGCACCGACCAGCGTACGGTGCGCGCGCTGCGGCGCGACTGGGCGAGCGCGGAGGAGTTTCCGCAGGACGTGCTCGAGCTGCAGGCGCTGCTCGCGCCGCCCGAGCCGGGGCAGCCGATCGTCGCGGTGCCGGGCGCGGGGTCCAACGTGCCGCTGTGGATCCTGGGATCCAGCCTGTACGGCGCGCAGCTCGCCGCGATGCTCGGCCTGCCCTACGCCTTCGCCTCGCACTTCGCCCCCGGCGCGCTGCTGCAGGCGCTCGAGGCCTACCGCAGCCTCTTCAAGCCCTCGGCGCAGCAGGCCACGTCCTACGCCATGGCCGGGATCCACGTCGCCGCGGCGGACACCGACGAAGCGGCGCGGCGCCTGTTCACCAGCGCGCAGCAGCAGTTCACCAACATGGTGCGCAACCGGCGCGGCAGGCTGCAGCCGCCGATCGACGACATCGAGAGCTACTGGACGCCGCAGGAAAAGGCGCAGGCCTCGGCGATGCTGAAGTACGCGGTGGTCGGCTCGCCGGAAACGGTGCGCCGCGGCCTGGAAGAGTTCATCGCGCTCACCGGCGTCGACGAGCTGATGGTCGTCTCGTCGATTCACGACCACCCAGCCCGCCTGCGCTCCTACGAGATCCTCTCCTTACTTCGCTGAGCCCTTCTTCTTCCCGGCGGCGGCGGGGCCGCTGTCCTGGGGCCAGTAGTAGTTCGCGGCGAAGGAGTACGGCGGGAACATGTAGCGCTTCGCCGGTACCACCTTGGCCGCGTAAGCGCGCTGCGACTCGTAGACCTTTTTGAACGCCGGGTCCTTGTCCGAGTAGGCCTTGGCCACTTCGTCCCAGGCCTTGAGCGTGGCGACCAGGATGTCGGGCGGGGTGCGGCGGATCTGCACGCCGTGCTTCTTCACCATCTCCTCCATCGCATCGGCGTTCTGCTTCTGCCAGCGGGTGATCCAGCTGATGAAGGTGTCCTTCACCGCGGACTCCACTGCCTCTTTCTGCTGCGGCGTAAAGCTCTTCCACACGTCGAGGTTGAAGCCCACCTCGCCGATGGAATTGTTCTCGTGCATGCCGGGGGTGTAGTGGTACTTGAAAACCGCCGGGAGGCCCAGGCGCAGGTCCTCGATGCCGCCGACCCATTCGGCGCAGTCGATCACGCCGCGCTGCGCCGAGGGGATGATCTCGCCGCCCGGCATGTTGACCACGCTCATGCCGAGCTTGGCGTACACGTCGGCGTTCAGCCCGGTCTGGCGGCACTTGAGGCCCTTCATGTCGGCGACGCTGCGCAGCGGCTTCTTGAACCAGCCGAACGCCTGCGGGCTGGACGGGTGCGCGGGCCACGGGATCAGGTTGAGCTTCAGGTCCTTCTGGTAGAAGTCGCGCCACATGTCCAGTCCGCCGCCCACGTACAGCCAGCCCAGGAAGTCCATGTGGTCCATGCCGAAAGGGCCGCCCGGAGGCCCGGCGAAGAGCGCAGCGGTCGGGCTCTTGCCCACCCAGTAGTACGAGATGGCGTGATAACCGTCGAGCACCTTCTTGTGGCTGGCGTCCAGCACCTCGAAGGCCGGCACTACCTGCCCGGCGGCCATGGCGTCGATCTTGAGCGAGCCGCTGGTGAGCTTCTCCAGGCGCTCGGCGAAGAGGCGGAAATGGTCCTGCAGCGTGATGCTCGCCGGCCAGGTCGATTGCATCTTGAGCGAGCGCGCAGCCTGCGCGCTGGCGTGGAGACTGAAAACCGCGGCTGAAACGGCGACAGCGAGTGCGAGCGTACGCTTGCCCATGCGACCTCCCCCAGGTTGTGCGGCTAAGCTAACAACAAAAAAGGCCCGACGCAACGACGGGCCTTTTTCAAGAGCCGCTTCGCTGCTCAGCGATTGCCGCCGCCCGACCTCGGACTACGAGAGGGGGTGCGTCCGGTATTCGGATCTTCGAACTTCGGCTGGTGCGCAAGCGAATTTCCGGGTGCGAAATCCTCGCCGTTCCCCCAGCCGTTATTGCCCTTCATCTTGAAGCCCGGGCCGCACCGTGCATACGCGTCCTTGGCACCGAGGCCGAGGGCGAGCTTGATCGCCTGCTTGCTCAGGTCTCCGACCGCGGTTTGCGGAAGCGCGCCTACATGCTGCAACGGACCGCTTGCTATGAACGCCACAAAGGCGCCCCCTACCACGAACTTCAACATCCTTGCCTCCTGTAAACGCGGCTCAAGGTCCGCGTGCCTGCATCCTTGCAGGGCGACATTGCAGCGCGTGGCTCCGCCGGCCCTGTCGCCATAGTCCGACGCGTCCCTTTCGGCGCACTGCCGTTGGATGCGGCGCTGATCCGTTAAGATCTCCCCAGGCATGGACTAGGGTCAGAGAATGAAACTCGGTATTGCCGGCGCGCTCATCCTCGCCTGGCTCGCGTTATGGGTCACCGACACCGGTGTCCTCGTCTACTCGGCGGATACCGGCGTGATCCGCACCCGGGACTGCCGCTACCTGATCGGCGTCTCGATCGTCAGGAGATACGTCCCCCTGGCGCAGCGCTGCGGCGTTCTGTCGCGGAGCGCGCGCTTGTAGTGGAACGATTACACAAGATGCCTAGATCGTCCGACATACAAGGCAGCCCGGGCGCCCCCACAATGCGTTCACCCCCTGAGCCGCTCCCTCCCTCCCTTGGGACGGCTCTCCTAAGAGGCCACCTCCGGGTGGCTTCTTTTTTTTTGCACTTCACCCGCTGTTGCGCAGGCCAGCGGCGATGCCGTTGATGGTCAGGTGGATGGCGCGCACCGTGCGCGCGTCGCTGTCGCCCGCCCGGTGGCGGCGCAGCAGCGCGATCTGCAGGTGGTTCAGCGCATCCAGGTAGGCGAAGCGGTTGCGGATGGAGCGCGCAAGCGTGGGGTTGTCGGCGAGGAACTCGCCCGCCCCGGTAATCGCGAAGAGCCGGGCTCTCGCCTCCCGCCATTCGCCGGAAATCCGCGGAAACACCTGCGCACGCAGCTTCGCGTCGGCCACCAGCTCGGCATAGCGTTCGCCGATGGCGAGGTCGGTTTTCGCCAGCACCATGTCGAGATTCGAAAGTAGCGCCCGGAAGAACGGCCAGCTGCGATGCATGTCCTGCAGCTCCTGCAGCGTGCCGTCCCCGCTCCCCAGCCATTGCGCGACCGCCCCGCCGAAGCCGTACCAGCCCGGCAGCATGATGCGGCACTGGCTCCAGCTGAACACCCAGGGAATGGCGCGCAGGTTCTGCAGGTCGAGGCCACGGCGCCTGGAGCCCAGGCGCGCCGCCGGCCGGCTGCCGATGTTCAGGCTGGCGATCTCGGAGAACGGCGTCGCCGAGCCGAAGTAGTCCATGAAGCCCGGCGTCTTCACCAGGCTCCTGTATTCGGCGAGCGCCAGGCGCGAGAGCTGTTCCATGATCCGGGCATGTCTGTCGAGCACCTCTGAATTGGAGCCCATGCTCGCTTCCAGCGTCGCCGCGGCCAGGACCTCCAGGTTGCGCCGCCCGTTCTCCGGATCGGTGTACTTGCTCGCGATGACCTCGCCCTGCTCGGTCAGCCGCAGCGCGCCCTCGACGCTTCCCGGCGGCTGCGACAGCACCGCCTCGTAGCTCGGGCCGCCGCCGCGCCCCACCGTGCCGCCGCGGCCGTGGAACAGGCGCAGCCGCACGCCGTGCGCGCTGCACACGCGCATGAGCTCCTGCGTCGCCTTGTACAGCGCCCAGCTCGAAGCGAGGTAGCCGCCGTCCTTGTTGCTGTCCGAGTAGCCGAGCATCACCTCCTGCTCCTCGCCGGCCGCGCGCACCCAGCCGCGGTACCGCGGCTGCGCGAAGGCCTGCTCCATGATGGCGCCGCAGCGCTGCAGGTCGTCGATGGTCTCGAACAGCGGAATGATGTCGACTCCCGAAAGCCCCGCCTCGCGCAGCAGCACGCCCGCTTCCAGCAGGTCGGACACCGACTCGCAGTGCGATACGACGTACTTGGAAACGATCGGCGTTCCGAAACGTGAACGCGCATGCGCCGCCGCTGCGACCACTGCGAGCTCGGCCTCGGCCAGCGGCGAGTAGCGCAAGTGCGGCACGCGCAGCGGCCTCGGCCCGGCGAGCTCCTTTGCAAGCACGCTTACCCGGGCGGGCTCGTCGAGGCCCTGGTAATTCGCTTGCACCCCGGCCCGCTCCAGCAGCTCGGCGACCACTTCTGCGTGCTCGTCGGAATTCTGCCGCAGATCGATCGGCGCGAGATGGAAGCCGAACACGCTCAGCTTGCGGCGCAGCGCGCGCAAGCGGCCCTCGGCAAGCATCCCGGCACCCTGGGCTTGCAGGCCGCGCGCGATGCGCTCCAGGTCTTCGCCGAGCTCGCTCGCCGACGCGTAGGGTGCGCGCTGCGCCGCCGGCGCCGGCATCGCGTGCAGATCGACCCGGGCCTTTGCCGTGGCAGCGAGGCGGCTGTAGATGCCCGAAACCGCGCGCCGGTAGGGCTCGTCCTTGCGGTGCACCGACTCGTCGCCCGAGCGCGCCGCGAGCTCCAGCACCTCGCGCGGCGTCGACATCAGCCGCTGCGACAGCCCGACTTCGCGTCCCAGGAGATGCACTTCCTCGAGGTAGTGCGCGAGGATCATGCGCCCCTGCTGCGCCACCGCGATGTCGAGCGTGGCGGCATCGACGTTCGGGTTGCCGTCGCGATCCCCGCCCACCCACGTGCCGATGGTGAGAAAGGGCGCGAGCCACGGCTCGCGCTCGAGCGAGAAGCGCACGCGCAGCGCGTCCTCCAGGTCGGCATACAGGCGCGGCAGCTCGGGAATGAAGGTGAGGCGGAAATACGCGAGCGAGTTGGCGATCTCGTCGGCCACGGCCAGCTTCGAGAGCCGCAGCATGGCCGTCAGCCAAAGCCTGAGCACCTCGGCGTGCAGCGCCCTGTCGCGGCCCGGGGATTGCGGCAGCGCTATGAGCCGCGCGATCTCGCGCTCGCACTCGAGGATGCTCTGGCGCTGCACCTCGGTCGGATGCGCGGTGAGCACCGGGCTGACCCGCGCACGCCCGAACCAGGCCAGAATTTCCGCTTCGCTCGCGCTCAGGTTTTCCAGGGCATGGCTGAAGCTCCCCGGCCGCCGCGGCGCTCCCGCCTCGGCGTACGCGTGCCGGCGCCGGTTCTGCTGCGCGTCTTCCGCGATATTGAGCAGGTGCGAAAAATAGCTGAATGCCCGCACCACGTGCAGCGTCTGGTCGATCGGCAGCGCGTCGAGCAGCGCTTCGAGCTCGGCCTTGACCGCGGCGGGCTCGCCCGTGCGCCGGAACCTGACCGCGGTCTGGCGGATGGCCTCGATGCGCTCGCGCATGCCGGGGCCCACCTGGTCGGCGATCACCTCGCCCAATAGGCGCCCGAGCAGCCGGCGATCCTCGCGCAGCAACTGCTCCTTCATGCGCCCGATGTTACGGCTGAAATGGCGGGTGAAACCCAAGCGAAGCAATCGCTCTTCAAACTGCACTCGTTGTCACTTTCAACCTACCTAAAGGAACCGTCATGAAACGCCATATCGTCGCAGTTGCTCTCGCCGTACTCGCAGTCCCCGCGCTCGCCGTCGAGATCGGCGCGCCGTACGATCAATTGGAAATCGACCGGCAGCTGCCGAACATCGAGTTCGCGCCGGTGCAAGCCCAGGCCGCCGACTCGCGCGCGCCTTACGACCAGCTCGCCGTGGACCGCGCGCTGCCGAACCTGCCAGCGCAGAGCGCGCAGTACGCGAACGCTGCCGGCGCCGGCAGCACGCGCTCGGACCTCGAGATCTCGACCAATGTAGTGAGCAACGTGTCGAACGGCTCGGGCCTGGCAACCGGTCCGTGGGCCAACGACTACCACTTCATCGCCCCGGCGCAGTAATGCCCGCGCAGCGGTCCGGATCCTGCAGCGATCCGGACCGTAGCCGCGTCCGGGTAAGCCTTACATGGATTTGCTACGGTGGCCCGATCCTTGCGGATTGCCGGTTATCGCGTAAGGAGCACCTTTAATGCGCAACGCCCGATTCGCCGCCTTCTTTGCCCTCTTGCTCGCGTGGATGCCGCTTTCGGCCGCCCCCGAACTTTCCCGCTCGCTCGTGCTCGTGGCGAAGCCCGAGCTGCACGACCCGCTTTATGGCCGGTCGGTGCTGGTCGTCGCGCCGTTCGGCAATGACCAGCACGTGGGCTTCATCGTCAACCGTCCGACCGACCTGACCCTGGGGAAGATATTTCCCGAGCACGGGCCGTCGCAGAAGGTGCTCGATCCGGTGTTCCTCGGCGGCCCGATCGACGCGAGCGCGATCTTCGCGCTCGTGCCGCAGGCCGACAGCCCCGGCGGCAAATCGGTCCAGATCATGCCGGGCCTGTTCGCGGTCATCGACGCTCCCACCGTGGACAGGATCATCGAAGCCAATCCCGAGGACGCGCGTTTCGTCGCCGGCCTGGTGGTATGGCGGCCGGGCGAGCTGCGCCGCGAGGTGGAGTTGGGCGCCTGGCATGTCATGGCTTCCGATCCCGCGCTCGCCACGCGAGAGCCCGAAGGACTGTGGGAAGAGCTGGTCCAGCGCATGCAGAGCGGTCGCGCGATCTAGCTTCCTGGCGGTAAAGTAGCGATCTTCCAAGACGGAGGATCGCCCATGCCCGCTTTACTCACAGGAAGCTGCCTGTGCGGCGCCATTCGCTACAGCGTAAGCGCCCCGGTCAACGACCTTCGCGCCTGCCATTGCAAGCACTGCCAGAAGGCCTCGGGGGCCGCGGGCAGCGTCAACGCGGTGATCCCAAGCTCGGCCTTCAAGATCACCCAGGGCACGCCCAGGCGCTACGACGCCGCGGCCGAGAGCGGCCGCACGCTCTACCGCTTTTTCTGCGCCGATTGCGGCTCGCCCCTCTACAGCCAGCGCGCCGCCAACCCGGATCTGGTCGTGGTGCGGGCGGGAACCTTCGACAACGCCGAAGGCATGAAGATCGTCGCGAACATCTGGACGAAGAGCGCCCGCCCCTGGGCCTACATCGATCCCTCCAGCCAGCAGCATCCCGGCCAACCCTGAGGAGCGAGCCATGGCCGAACCGCAGATGGTCGACCCCCACGACGTCCTCATGACCGGGGAGAACTCGTTCATCCGCCTGTCGAACGACGGCGGCAAGACGATCGCCGATCGCGTGAGCCACTGGCGCGTGCTCTGGTCCCCCGCCGGGCAGGGGCATGCCCTGTTCATCGAGAGCCCGCTCGCCGGAAAGGGGCCGCGCCTGTACGCCGACAATGCCGGCGCCGCGCGCTACCTGCAGCGCACCATCGAGCCCCTGCTCTACAAGGAGTTCGGCGAGCTGTCGCTGCCCGTGATCGACGCCGAGTTCCGCCGCACCGGCAACTCGCTCAGCACGGTCGAGGAGCGCATCGTGTCGAGCGAGGACGAGATCATTCTCAGCTGGTGGGACCTGATGGCGCCGTTCATCCTGACCCTGCCTCCGGGCGCGATGAACCGGCCGCTGGGCGTCTACAGCACCTTCCTCCCCGCGCGCAGCGCCCAGCTCTCGGTGAACGGCGAGACGGCGAGCGCGGCGGTTTTTCCGATGGAGCGCTTCGGCCGTCCGGCCTCGAGCGCCTGCCTCGCCTGGTCCGAGAGCTGGACGCGGCCGCGCGGCTAGCCTCATCAGCAATGGAGCTAATTCATCTCGCGCTTTCTCGCCGAGCAGGAAAGCGCCTGGCAGGGGTACCGGCGTCCCTGGAGCCTACCGCGGTCCCTTGTCCTGCTTCAGGAGCTGCCACACCTTCTCGGGGGTGATGGGGATGTCGTTGTGCGTGACCCCGTGGTGCGACAGCGCGTCCACCACGGGGTGGGCGATCGCGGGCGGCGCGCCGACCGTGGCCGACTCCCCCACGCCCTTGGCGCCGAACGGGTGGTGCGGCGAGGGCGTGATGGTCTTGTCGGTCTCCCACTTCGGGCACTCCAGCGCAGTGGGCACGTAGTAGTCGAGGAAGCTGCCGCCGAACACGTTGCCGTCCTCGTCGTAGCCGATCTCCTCGTACAG
>CAZJJC010000255.1:0-4971 GCA_964546195.1 uncultured Enterobacteriaceae bacterium
TCTCGATCTGCGCCAGCTCGGCCTCCATCGCCGGGCCGCGCTTGCACTCCTCGACGAACGCTTTAACTTTGGAATTGTATTGAGAAGCAAAAGCGGCGATCGGATGCTCCGCGGCGACGGCGCAGAACGTCGCGCCCATCAGCGTGTCGGCGCGCGTGGTGAACACCCACAGGGTCTTTTTCTCGCCGTCCAATTCATAGGGGAAGCCGACGCGCACGCCTTCGGACTTGCCGATCCAGTTCTGCTGCATCAGCTTCACCTGCTCGGGCCAGCCGGGCAGGTCGTCGAGCGCGGCGAGCAGCTCCTCGGCGTAGGCGCTGATGCGCAGGAAGTACATCGGGATCTCGCGCTTCTCGACCGGCGCGCCGGTGCGCCAGCCGCGGCCCTCGATCACCTGCTCGTTGGCGAGCACCGTGTGGTCGACCGGGTCCCAGTTCACCACCCCGGTCTTCTTGTAGGCCAGGCCCTTGCGGAAAAGGCGCGTGAAGAGCCACTGGTTCCATTTGTAGTACTCGGGCCGGCAGGTGGCGAGCTCGCGCTCCCAGTCGAGCGCGAAGCCCAGGCTCTTCAGCTGGCCCTTCATGTAGGCGATGTTGTCGTAGGTCCACCTGGCCGGCGGCACGCGGTTGGCCATCGCGGCGTTCTCGGCGGGCAGGCCGAACGCGTCCCAGCCCATCGGCTGCAGCACGTTGAAGCCGCGCATGCGGTAGTGGCGGGTGAGAACGTCGCCGATCGTATAGTTTCTGACATGCCCCATGTGCAGCTTCCCCGACGGGTAGGGGAACATGGACAGGCAGTAGAACTTCGGCTTGGCCGGGTCTTGCGCTTTTGGCTCGGTGGAGCGGAACGAGCCGCGAGCGGCCCAGAAATCCTGGGCGTCGCGCTCTACCGCCGCCGCGTCGTATGCGTCTTGCATGAGATATCTAAGGCAGGAAGCCGCGCATTGTAACAAGGGCGATAAAATCGGGGCTTGTCGCTTCGCCTGGAACACCTCAACCCGGAGCAGCTGGCCGCCGTCACCGCGCCCGATGAGCACGCCCTCATCCTCGCCGGCGCCGGCAGCGGCAAGACGCGCGTGCTCACCACGCGCATCGCCTGGCTGGTCAAGGGCGGGCGCGTCGCGCCTTCGGGCATCCTGGCGGTCACCTTCACCAACAAGGCGGCGCGCGAGATGCTCACGCGCGTGAGCGCGATGCTGCCGCTCAACCCGCGCGGCCTGTGGATCGGCACCTTCCACGGCCTGGCCAACCGCATGCTGCGCATGCACCACCGCGAGGCCGCGCTGCCGCAGACCTTCACAATCCTCGATTCGCAGGACCAGCTCGCCGCATTGAAGCGGCTGCTGAAGGGCATGAACGTCGACGAGGAGCGCTTCCCGGCGCGCGAGCTCATGTACTTCGTCAACGGCCAGAAGGAACAGGGCGTGCGCGCGCGCGACGTGCGGATCACCGACGAGACGGTGAAGGGCTACGCCGACCTGTACGCGGCCTACGACGAGCAGTGCCAGCGCGAAGGCGTCGTCGATTTTGCCGAGCTGCTTCTACGAAATTTCGAATTGTTGTCCCGGAATGAAATACTCAGGGAACATTACTCGCAGCGCTTCCGCCACATCCTGGTCGACGAGTTCCAGGACACCAACCGCCTGCAATACCGCTGGCTGAAGCTGCTCGCCGGGCGCTCGTCGGTGATTTTCGCCGTGGGCGACGACGACCAGTCGATCTACCGCTTCCGCGGCGCCAACGTCGGCAACATGGCCGACTTCGAGCGCGACTTCAAGGTGGCAAAAGTGGTGCGCCTGGAGCAGAACTACCGCTCGCACGGCAACATCCTCGACGCGGCGAACGCGCTGATCTCGAACAACCGCAACCGCCTGGGCAAGAACCTGTGGACCTCGGCGGGACAGGGCGAGCCGCTGCGCGTGTTCGAGGGCGAGTCGGACAACGACGAGGCGCGCTGGCTGGTCGAGGAGGTGCGCTCGCTGGCGCGCGAGGGCACGCGCCTTTCGCACATTGCGGTGCTGTACCGCTCCAACGCCCAGTCGCGCGTGCTGGAGCACGCGCTTTTCTCGCATGCGATCCCGTATCGCGTCTACGGCGGCCAGCGCTTCTTCGAGCGCGCCGAAGTGAAGCACGCGCTCGCCTACCTGCGCCTGGTGGCCGCGCCGGAGGACGACAACGCTTTTTTGCGCGTGGTCAACTTCCCCACGCGCGGCATCGGCACGCGCACCCTGGAGCAGATCCAGGATACGGCCCGGGCTAACAACGTCTCCCTTTTCAAGGCCGCCGATGGCAAGGCCGCGGCATTCAAGAAACTCATCGAGGACCTGCGCGCCGAAGTGCAGGGCCTGCCGCTGCCCGAAGTGGTCGAGGTGACCGTGGCGCGCAGCGGCCTGATCGAGCACTACAAGAGCGAGCGCGAGGGCGCCGAGCGCATCGAGAACCTCGAGGAGCTGGTGAACGCGGCCGCCGCATTCGTCCAGGAAGAGCGCGAAGTGGAAGAGGGCGAGCCGGCGGAGCCGCTCACCGCCTTCCTTACCCACGCCGCCCTGGAGGCGGGCGAGCACCAGGCGGGCGAAGGCCAGGACGCGCTGCAGATGATGACGGTGCACTCGGCCAAGGGCCTGGAGTTCGACGCGGTGTTCCTCACCGGCCTGGAGGAGGGCCTGTTTCCGCACGAGCAGAGCGTCAGCGAGGCCGACGGCCTGGAAGAGGAGCGGCGCCTGGCCTACGTCGCGATCACGCGCGCGCGCAACCGCTTGTACCTCTCGCACGCGCAGACGCGCATGCTCCACGGCCAGACCCGCTACAACATCGCTTCGCGCTTTCTCGAGGAGATCCCGCAGGAGCTGATGAAGTGGCTCACCCCGCGGTTTTCAAAGAAGCGGGCTTTCGAGCCGGATTACTCGCGCCAGACACAGACCGTTTTCAAAAAGCCCCCGCGCGAAATCGGCGGCTTTCGCATCGGCCAGAGCGTCACGCACCCGAAGTTCGGCCCGGGCGTCATCGTCGACGCCGAAGGCCAGGGTGGCGATGCCCGGGTGCAGGTGAACTTCGGCAACCAGGGCCTGAAGTGGCTCGCGGTCAGCGTGGCGAAGCTTCAGGCTGCGTGAGCGGCACGGTGCGCTGCGGCGGAAAGCGCGCCGTAAACCGGCTGCCTGTGCCGGGCTGGCTCTCGATCTCGAGCGTGGCCTGGTGGCGCATGAGGGCGTGCTTGACGATGGCGAGGCCGAGGCCCGTGCCGCCGGTTTCGCGCGAGCGGCTGCGATCGACGCGGTAGAAGCGCTCGGTCAGTCGCGGGATATGCGCCGGCGCGATCCCGACCCCGCTGTCCTCCACGGTGAACGAGGCGCCCTCTTCGGCGTCGCGCCAGGTGATGCGCAGCTTGCCGCCCGCCGGGGTGTAGCGCACCGCATTGCTCAGCAGGTTGCCGAAAGCGCTCAGGAGCTCAAACTCCGAGCCGATCAGGTCGCTGGCGGGCTCGCCCGAGCGGGTGATCTCGTGGCGGCCGGCCGACAGCGCCTCGGCGTCGGCCTGCAGCCGCCCGAGCAGCGGGCCGACGCGCACCCGTTCCTCGGGCGGCGGGGGTGCCGACTCGAGCGCCGAGAGCGCGAGCAGGTCCTCGATGATGTGCTGCATGCGCGCCGCCTGCTCGCGCATCATGCCCATGTAGTCGCGCACGCGCTGCGCGTCGCGCTGCAGCTCGCGCCCCGTCTCGAGGAAGCCGACCCGCACGGTCAGGGGGGTGCGCAGCTCGTGCGACTCGTTGGCGACGAAGTCGCGCCGCATGGTCTCGACGCGTTCGGCCTGGGTCGTGTCGCGCGCGAGCAGCAGCTTCTGTGCCCGCCCGTAGGAGATGACCTGCAGGACGATCGAGGCGGCGCCGCGCTCCACGCGCACCGGCGGCGCCCCCTCGCCGGCGGCCAGGTACTCGATGAACTGCGGATCGCGGATCAGGCCGGCGATCGGCTGGCCGAGGTCGCGTGTGGCGTCGATCTGCAGCTGCGCCTCGGCGTTGCGGTTGCACCATTCGATGCGGTAAGCGGCGTCCAGGATGACCACGCCGTCGGGCAGCGCCTGCGCGGCGCGCCGGAAGCGCGCCAGCGCTTCGGTGAGTTGCTCTTCGCGGCGCGCCGCCGCGCGCTCGAAGCGGTGCAGCGCGGCGAGCGCCTCGTCCCAGATCCCGCTGCCCTCGGGCACCGCGCCGAGCACCGGGCGGGACAACCAGCCGTACAGGCGCGCGAGATGCCGCACGTGGTAGGCGAGCAGGGCGAGCAACCCCGCGGTGAGCACGGCCCAGCCCCAACCGGCATCGAATGCGAATCGGGTGAAAAGCGAAGCTGCCGCAATGACGGCGAGCGAAACGGCGGCGTGGCGGTAGACCGGGCTCAATCGGCGCGCAGGGCGTAGCCCGCGCCGCGCACCGTATCGACGAGCCGGTCGTGGCCCGAGGGCTCGAGCGCCTTGCGCAGGCGGCGGATGTGCACGTCCACCGTGCGCTCCTCGATGAAGACGTGATCGCCCCACACCTGGTCGAGCAGCTGGGCGCGCGTATACACGCGTCCGGGGTGGGTCATCAGGAAGTGCAGCAGGCGGAACTCCGAGGGCGACAGCGCGAGCCTGCGCGCGCCCGCCGAGACGCGGCGCGTCGACGGGTCCAGGCGCAGGCCATGGATGTCCACCGCGTCGCCGGAGAGCTGCGGCGCGCGGCGCCGCAGCACCGCCTTGATGCGCGCGGCGAGCTCCTTGGGCGAGAACGGCTTGGTGATGAAATCGTCGGCCCCGATCTCCAGGCCGGCGAGCTTGTCGGCCTCCATCGCGCGCGCGGTGAGCATGAGGATCGGCAGGTCGCGCGTGCGCGGGTCGCCGCGCAGCCGGCGCGCGAACGCGAGGCCGGATTCCCCCGGCAGCATCCAGTCGAGCACCAGCACGTCGGGCAGCTCGGCGCGGATCGCCGCCTCGGCCTCCTCGGCGC
>CAZJJC010000256.1:0-7524 GCA_964546195.1 uncultured Enterobacteriaceae bacterium
TCCTGGTCGGCGGCCGGCGAAGAGGCGGTGAAGAACTTCAAGAAGGGCGACGAGGTCGAGGCGGTGGTGCTGTCGATCGACGTCGAGCGCGAGCGCATCTCGCTCGGCGTGAAGCAGCTCGAGGGCGACCCGTTCACCAACTTCATCGCCAGCCACGAGAAGAACAGCGTGGTCAGCGGCACGGTGAAGTCGCTCGACGCCAAGGGCGCGGTGGTCGACATCGGCGGCGGCGTCGAAGGCTACCTGCGCGCCTCGGAATTCTCGCGCGACCGGGTGGAGGACCTGCGCGCCCTGCTGAAGGAGGGCGACGCGGTGCAGGCGATGATCATCAACGTCGACCGCAAGAACCGCTCGATCAACCTGTCGGTGAAGGCGAAGGACCTCTCGGAGGAGACCGAAGCGATGAAGCAGATCCGCACCGAGAACGCCGCGGCCAGCGCCGGCGCGACGAACCTGGGCGCGCTGCTGCGCGCGAAGCTGGACAAGGGCAACGCGCCGAATCAATAAGGATGTCCCTTAAGGGAGGGGAAGGGTGACCAAGTCCGAACTGATCGCGCGCCTTGCCCAGCGCTATCCGCAGCTGGTGGCGAAGGACGCCGAGTACGCGGTGAAGATGGTCCTCGATGCGATGACGCAGGCGCTGCTCGCCGGCAACCGCATCGAGATCCGCGGCTTCGGCAGCTTCGGCCTGAACTACCGGCCGCCGCGCACCGGCCGCAACCCCAAGTCCGGGGAGAAGGTGCAGGTGCCCGAGAAGTACGTGCCGCACTTCAAGGCCGGCAAGGAGCTGCGCGAGCGGGTCGACCAGGCCACCGAGGAAGCCGCGGCGGCGGCGCCGCAGCGCGCCTCGCAGCCCGTACGTTAGGGTAGGGAAGGCGGGCGGGCATGCGTATCGTCACCTGGACGATCCGCCTCGTCGTCTTCGTGCTGCTGGTGGCCTTCGGCGCGAAGAACGTCGAGCCGGTCACGCTGCGCTTTTACTTCGACCTCGCCGTCGAGGCGCCGCTGATCCTGATCATGTTCGGCGCGTTCGCGCTGGGGGCGCTGTTCGGCATCCTCGCTCTGCTCGGCAAGCTGGTGCGGCAGCGAAGACAGATCCAGCTCCTCAGGAAGAGCGCTTCTTCATCGCAAGAACCGGCTCCCCCGCCGGTTGCGCCCCTCTAGCGATGGAATTCGAATACTGGTGGCTGCTGGGCTTCCCGCTGTTCTTCGGCCTGGGCTGGGTCGCGGCGCGCATCGACATCAAGCAGATCGTGTCCGAGTCGCGCGCGCTGCCGCGCTCCTACTTCACCGGCCTGAACTTCCTGCTGAACGAACAGCCCGACAAGGCGATCGAGGCGTTCATCGAGGTGGTCAAGGTGGACCCCGAGACCATCGAGCTGCACTTCGCGCTGGGGAGCCTTTTTCGGCGCCGCGGCGAGTATGACCGCGCGATCCGCATGCACCAGAATCTGCTCGAGCGGCCGGGCCTCGCGGCCGAGCAGAAGGTGATCGCGCTCGCCGAGCTGGGCCAGGACTACCTCAAGGCAGGCATCCTCGACCGCGCCGAGGAGGTGTTCAAGAAGCTGGAGAAAAGCGCGCAGGCCACCGCGGCGCGCCGCCACCTGCTGGACATCTACGAGCAGGAGAAGGACTGGACGCGCGCCATCGAGATGACGAAGCAGGTGGAGTCCGACCCGAGCGAGCTGGCGCAGTACTACTGCGAGCTGGCGACCTCGGAGTCGACCCAGTCGCGTCCGGATGCGGCGCGCCGGCACCTGGAAACCGCGCTGGAAGCGAACCGCAAATGCGTGCGCGCGAGCCTTCTGCTCGGCGACATCGAGAGAAGCAAGAACCACCTGGACGGGGCCATCGAGCACTGGAAGCGCATCGAGTCGCAGAACCCCTCCTACCTCGCGCTGGTGGCGCAGCGGCTGCTGGAGGCGTACCGCGAGGCGGGCCGCGCCGAGGAGGGCCTGACGCTGCTTGCCGGCTACCTCGAGCGCTATCCGTCGCTCGATCTTCTCGACACGGTGTTCCAGCAGACGCTGGAAGTGAAGGGGCCCGAGCAGGCCTATACGCTGGTGCGCGACGAGCTGCGGCGCAATCCGACCCTGCTCGGCCTGGACCGCCTGCTCGAGGCGCAGATCATCGCCGCAGGCTCGACCGACAAGCGCAGGGACCTGGAGCTGGTGCGCAATCTCGTGCACAGCCACACCCGCCGCCTCGCACGCTACCGCTGCGAGACCTGCGGCTTCAAAGCGCGCCAGTTCCACTGGCGCTGCCCGGCCTGCGGCGGCTGGGAAACCTATCCCCCGCGCCGCACAGAGGAGTTCGATCTAACCCCATGAATGTCACTGTCGTAGGCACCGGCTATGTCGGCCTGGTGACCGGCGCCTGCCTCGCGGACGCCGGCAACTCCGTGTTCTGCCTGGATGTCGATCTGAAGAAGATCGGGCAGCTGAACGCCGGCAAGATCCCGATCTTCGAGCCCGGCCTTGAGCCGATCGTGCGGCGCAACCACGAGGCCGGCCGGCTGCACTTCTCGGTCGACGTCGCAGCCGCGGTGGCGCACGGCGAGCTGCAGATCCTCGCGGTCGGCACGCCGCCCGGCGAGGACGGCTCCGCCGATCTGCAACATGTGCTGGCCGCCGCGCGCGCCATCGGGCAGCACATGAGTGCCTACAAGGTGATCGCCACCAAGTCGACCGTCCCGGTGGGGACTGCCGACAAGGTGAAGGCCGCGATCGGGGAAGAGCTTTCCCGAAGGAAGGCCACTCTCGATTTCGCCGTCGTATCGAACCCGGAATTCCTCAAGGAAGGCGCGGCGGTAGAGGACTTCATGCGACCCGACCGCGTCATCCTCGGCACGGAAGACGAGCGCGCCACCGCCCTGCTGCGCCAGCTCTATGCGCCCTTCCAGCGCAACCACGAGCGCATCCTCGTGATGAGCGTGCGCTCCGCCGAGCTCACCAAGTACGCGGCAAACTCCATGCTCGCGACGCGCATCTCGTTCATGAACGAGATCGCCAACCTGGCCGAGGCCATGGGCGCCGACGTCGAGGAGGTGCGCCGCGGCATCGGCGCGGATCCGCGCATCGGCTACCAGTTCCTGTACCCCGGGGCCGGCTTCGGCGGCTCGTGCTTTCCGAAGGACGTGAAAGCGCTGCAGAAGAGCGCCGCAGAGGCCGGCCGCCCGCTGCGCGTGCTGGCGGCGGTGGAGGAGGTGAACGAGGCGCAAAAGCATGTGCTCGGCCAGAAGATAAGAAAAAGGCTTGGCCAGAGCCTGGCGGGAAAGCGCATCGCCGTCTGGGGCCTCGCGTTCAAGGCGAATACCGACGACATGCGCGAGGCGGCGAGCCTCACGCTCATCGGCGACCTGACCGGGGCCGGCGCGAGCGTGCGCGCCTACGATCCGGCGGCAGGCGGCCAAGCGAAGAAGCTTTTTTCTTCCGACAAGAGCGTGCAGATCGTCGAATCGGCGGCCGCTGCGCTCGAAGGCGCGGACGTGCTGGCCGTCATCACGGAGTGGCAGGAATTCCGCAGCCCCGACTTCGGCGCGATCAGGTCGGCGCTCAAGACGCCCGCGATCTTCGACGGCCGCAATCTCTACGACCCGAAAGTGGTCAAGGCGGCCGGGCTGGAGTACTTCCCCATTGGCAGAAGAACATAAAAGCAGGACGAAGAACATAGAAACCGCCAAGGCCCGGGTGCTGGTCGTGGGCGATGTCATGCTCGACCGATACTGGTTCGGCGAGGTGTCGCGCATCTCGCCGGAGGCCCCGGTGCCGGTCGTGCTGATAGCGAAGGAAGACGAACGGCTTGGCGGGGCCGCCAACGTCGCCTGGAACTGCAAGGAGCTCGGCGCGCAAATCCGGCTCCTGTCCGTGGTGGGACGCGACGACGCCGGCGAGCGGCTGGCGCAGCTCCTGAAGGCGAAGGGGATAGAGGCCAGCCTGCATCGCGACCGCAAGCTCGCGACGACCCAGAAGCTGCGCGTCATCGGCCGCAAGCAGCAGCTGCTGCGCATCGATTTTGAGAAGCCGCCCTCCACCGAGGTGCTCGCCGCCAAGCTGGAGGAGTTCAGGGGCGCGCTCGCCGGCTGCGACGTGGTGATTCTCTCCGACTACGGCAAGGGCGGCCTCGAGCACATCGAGGACATGATCCGGGCCGCCCGCAAGGGCCGCAAGCGCGTGCTGGTGGATCCGAAGGGCGACGATTACTCCCGGTACAAGGGGTGCAGCATCATTACCCCGAACGTCGCGGAGCTGCGCGAGGTGGTGGGACGCTGGAAGGACGAGAAAGATCTGAACAAGCGCGCGCAGGCGCTGCGCGCGAAGCTCGGCCTGGAAGCCCTGCTCCTCACGCGCGGCGAGGAGGGCATGACGCTTTTCAAGGCAAATAAGACTCTTTCTGTAGAGGCGGAAAAGCGCGAAGTCTCCGATGTCACGGGCGCCGGCGACACGGTGATCGCCGCCCTCGCGGTCATGCTCGCCGCGGGGGCCGGGCTGGAGGCCGCAGTGCGCCTCGCCAACCGCGCCGCCGGCATCGTGGTGGGTAAACTTGGAACCGCCGCGGCCACGCGCCGCGAGCTGTTCGGAGAAAATTGAGCATGTACTACGTGGTGACCGGAGCGGCGGGCTTCATCGGCTCGAAGATCGTCGAAGCGCTGAACGCCGCCGGCGTCACCGACATCGTCGCGGTCGACAACCTGCAGCAGTCCGACAAGGTGCGCAACCTCTCCGGGCTGGAGATCGCCGACTACCTCGACCAGGCCGAGTTCCTGCAGCGCCTGGACAGCTTCGACGGCGCGCTCGAGGCGGTGCTGCACCAGGGGGCGTGCTCGGACACGATGGAGTCCGACGGCCGCTACATGATGGAGAACAACTACCGCTACTCCAAGCGGCTGCTCGACTGGTGCCAGGAGGCGGAGGTGGCGCTGCTGTACGCCTCGTCGGCCTCGGTCTATGGCGCCGGGCCCGATTTCCGCGAGGAGCGCGCCTGCGAGCGGCCGCTCAACGTCTACGGATACTCGAAGTTCCTGTTCGACCAGCTGGTGCGGCGCACGCTCGCCCGGCGCACCGCGCAGATCGCCGGCTTTCGCTACTTCAACGTCTATGGCCCGAACGAGGCGCACAAAGGCCGCATGGCGTCGGTCGCGTTGCATGCCTACCAGCAGCTGCTCGCTGCCGGCAGGGTCAAGCTCTTCGTCGGCTCGGGGGGCTACGGCAACGGCGAGCAGCGCCGCGATTTCGTGTACGTCGACGACGTGGTGGACGTGAACCTGTGGTTTCTCGAGCATCGCCACGTCTGCGGCATCTACAACTGCGGCACCGGCCGGGCGCAGAGCTTCAACCAGCTCGCCGCCGCCACCATCAACGCGGCCCAGGGCACGCGCCTTACCGCCAAGGAACTGGCCGAGAAGGGGCTGATCGAGTACGTCGCCTTCCCCGAAGGGCTGCGCGACCGGTACCAGAGCTTTACCGAGGCCGACCTTTCGCGCCTGCGCACGGCGGGCTATGCGGGCGAGTTCAAGTCGGTGGAGCAGGGCGTATCGGCCTACGTGGCCCACCTGCAGAAACAATGAAACGCACTCTCGAGGACTTCGTCGGCAACACGCCGCTGGTCGGGCTGCAGCGCCTTCCCGGCGCCGACAACGTCAGGAACAAAAACACCATTCTTGCCAAGCTGGAGGGCAACAATCCCGCCGGCTCGGTGAAGGACCGTCCGGCGATCTCGATGGTCCGCCAGGCCGAGAAGCGCGGCGACATCAAGCCGGGCGACACCCTGATCGAGCCGACCTCGGGCAACACCGGCATCGCGCTCGCCATGGCGGCGGCCACGCGCGGCTACCGCATGGTGCTGATCATGCCGGAGCACCTGTCGGCCGAGCGGCGCCAGGCCATGCGCGCCTTCGGCGCCCAGATCATCCTCACGCCGCAAAAAGGCGGCATGGAAGGCGCGCGCGACCTGGCGGAGAAGATGGTGCGCGAGGGCAAGGGCACGATGCTCGACCAGTTCGCCAATCCGGACAACCCGCTCGCGCACTACGAGAGCACCGCGCCCGAAATCTGGCGCGACACCGACGGCACGATCACGCACTTCGTCTCGAGCATGGGCACCACCGGCACCATCATGGGCTGCTCGCGCTTCTTCAAGGAGAAGCGCCCGCAGATCCAGATCATCGGCTGCCAGCCCGAGGAGGGCTCGCAGATCCCGGGCATCCGCAAGTGGCCCGAGGCCTACCTGCCCAAGATCTACGAGCGCTCGCGCGTCGACCGCGTCGAGAACGTGAGCCAGGCCGAAGCCGAGGAGATGACGCGCCGCCTCGCGCGCGAGGAAGGCATCTTCGCCGGCATCTCCTCCGGCGGCGCCGTGCACGTGGCGCTGCAAATCTCCAAGGAGCTGAAAAACGCAGTGATCGTGACCGTCATTTGCGACCGCGGCGACCGCTACCTCAGCACCGGGGTCTTTCCTGACTAACCAAGAAAAAGGGGTCAGAGCAATTTGACGCCGATTTTGGTGTTCGACATCGAGACGATTCCCGACTGCGACGGGATCCGCAGGATCCACGACCTGCCCGCAGAGCTGCCCGACCAGGACATCGCGCAGATCGCCTTCCAGCGGCGCCGCGTGCAGACCGGCGGCAGCGATTTCCTGCCGGTTCACCTGCACCGCGTGGTGGTCATCTCCTGCGTGCTGCGCAATGACGAGGGCATCCGCATTTTCTCCATCGGCGAGCCCGAGGCGGAGGAAGCGCCCGCCATCCAGCGCTTCTTCGACGGCATCAACAAGTACCTGCCGCAGATCGTTTCGTGGAACGGGCGCGGCTTCGACCTGCCGGTGCTCGCCAACCGCGCGCTCCTCCACGGCGTGACCGCGGCGTGCTTCTGGGATACCGGCGCGGACAACAAGGATGCCAAGTGGAGCAACTACATCAACCGCTTCCACGACCGGCACATCGACCTGATGGACGTGCTATCGCTCTACGGCGGGCGCGGCTCGCCGCTCGACGAGCTCGCGCGCCTTGCGGGATTCCCGGGAAAAATCGGCATGGGCGGCGCCGCGGTGTGGGAGAGCTACCGTGCCGGGCGGGTGGAGGCGATCCGCAACTACTGCGAAGCCGACACGGTGAATACCTACCTCCTCTTCCTGCGCTTCCAGCTGATGCGCTGCGCCTACACGCAGGAGCGCTATGCGTCCGAGTGCCAGCTGCTGCGCGCGACGCTGGAGAAGCGCCCCGAGCCGCACTGGCGGGAGTTCCTGTCGCTCTGGAAAGTTTGACGGTTCATATCGACTCGCTGGACGCCGAGGGCCGCGGCGTCGCGCGCAATGCCGAAGGCAAGGTGGTGTTCGTCGAGGGCGCGCTGCCCGGCGAGGAGGTCGCCTTCCAGGTCCTGAAGAAGAAAGCGTCCTTCGAGATCGGCCGCCTCACCGCGATTACCAAAGGGGCTTCCAGCCGCCAGGCGCCGCGCTGCCCGCATTTCGGCGTGTGCGGCGGCTGCAGCCTGCAGCACACCGACGCGCGCACGCAGATGGCGGCGA
>CAZJJC010000257.1:0-5591 GCA_964546195.1 uncultured Enterobacteriaceae bacterium
CTCGGATCTCGCCGCTCGCAAACTTCGAAAGGTAGTTGCTTTTCAATTGCATGCTGCCGTGGCGCTCGACCATGAGCGCCATCATGAGGTGCGAGTTGAAGATGCCGGTGAGCGACATCCACACCTCGGAGATGCGCATCACCACTCTGGAGTAGAGCTCGGCCGAAAGCCCGAGGCCGCCATGCTCCGGGGAAATGGTGGCGCCGAAAAGGCCGAGCGCCTTCATCTGCTCGACCATCTCCTGGGGATAGATGTCGTCGTGCTCCAGGCGCATGACGTGCGGCTCGACCGCGCGCTCGAGCCAGCGGTCGATCGCCTCGAGGATGGGCTGGTCAGTATCCGGCGCGCTTTTCATGCGGATGCCCCCGCTTCATGACCAGCATGGTGCGCTCGAACTCGCAGACCACCTTGCCGCGCTGGTTGCGGCCGACGGTCTTGATGGTGACGATGCCCTCGGCCGGCCGCGATTTCGACTCGCGCTTGTCGAGCACCGTCGATTCGGCATACAGGGTGTCGCCGGCGAACACCGGCTTGGGCAGCTTGATGCGGTCCCAGCCGAGGTTGGCCACCGCCTTCTGGCTCACGTCGGACACGCTCATGCCGACCAGGACGGCGAGCGTCAGCGTGCTCACCACCAGCGGTTTGCCGAACTCGGAATGCTTCGCGTACTCGGCGTCGAAGTGGATCGGATGGGTGTTCATGGTGAGCAGCGCGAACCAGGTGTTGTCGGCCTCGCTCAGCGTGCGCCCGGGGCGGTGCTTGTAGCTCTCGCCGATGGTGAACTCCTCGAAATAGCGCCCGCCTGTCATGAGCTCACCACGTTGATCGGCTTGCCGGCGGCGAAGCCGAGCAGCTGATCCACCGCCACGCCTTACATGCGCTCGAGCGTGTCGCGCTCGACGTAGCCCAGATGCGGCGTGCACAGCGCGTTTCGCAGGCCGAGCAGCGGGTGCTCGGCCCCGACCACCGGCTCGTCCTCGTAGACATCGACCGCGGCAAACCCCGGCCGGCCGCGGGCGAGCGCCCCGACCAGCGCGCCTTCGGCGATGATGGCGGCGCGGCTGGTGTTGACGAGCAGCGCCTCCGGTTTCATCCGCGCGAGGTCGGCCGGGCCGACGATGCCGCGCGTCTGCGCGTTGGCCGGCAGGTGCAGGCTCAGCACGTCGGCGCTCTCGAAGAACGCTTCGCGCCCGGCCGCGACCGCGAACCCTTCTGCCCTGGCGCGCCCGCTCGAGCCTTCGCGGCCCCAGCACAGCACGTTCATGCCGAAAGCGCGCCCCACCCTCGCTACCGCCGCGCCGATATGGCCGAAGGCGTAGATGCCGAGCGTCCTGCCGGCGAGCCGCGTGCCGACGGTGGACTGCCAGTGCCCCTTGCTCAGCCGCTCGGCTTCGTAAGGCAGGTGGCGCAGCGAGGCGACAATCAGGCCCCAGGTGAGCTCGGCGGTCGGCGAGTAGGGGCCGCCGGCCGGCGGCGCCCCGGCGGAAACCACGATGCCGCGCGCGGCGCAGGCCGCAAGGTCGAGGTGATGGACATTGCGGCCGGTCTGGCTGATGAACTCCAGCCGGGGCAGGTGCTCCAGGAGCTCCCGCGTGACCCGCACGCGCTGCTGGGTCAGCACCAGGGCTTCGGACTGCCCAAGGCGCTCCAGGTCGGTGCGGGTGCCGGTATCGACGCTGACCTCGTGGCCCTGCAACCGCGCCCAGGCGCCGGTCCTGCGAAACGCGTCCGCGTAATCGTGGATTACGGCAATCTTCATGATTCATTATCTCCGACAAGCAAAGGAGCTCGCCATGGACCTCGGACTCGCGGACAAGAAGATTCTCATCACGGGCGGCAGCAAGGGCATCGGCCTCGCCTGCGCCCGGGCCTTCCTCTCGGAAGGCGCGCGCATCGCCATCGTTTCGCGTTCCCGGGCGAATCTCGACGCCGCGAAGCAAACCCTCGATTGCTACTGCGTGGCCGCCGACCTGACGGACGCCGCGGCCGCCGCGTCCATGGTCGAGCGCGTCGAGAAGGAGCTCGGCCCGCTCGACGTGCTGGTCAACTGCGCGGGCGCCGCGAGGCGCACCGACGCCGCCGAGCTGACGCCCGCCGCCTGGCACGCCGGGATGGACGCCAAGTACTTCAGCTACATCCACGTCATCGACCCGGTGATCAAGCGCATGGCGGCGCGCGGCCGCGGCGCCATCATCAACATCATCGGCAGCGGCGGCAAGCTGCCCTCCGACACGCATCTCGCCGGCGGCGCGGCGAACGCCGCGCTGATGCTGGCGAGCGCCGGCCTCGCGCATGCCTACGCGGCGAAGGGGGTGCGCGTGGTCGGCATCAACCCCGGCCTGACGAGAACCGAGCGCGTCTCCGAAGGCATGAAGGCCGAAGCCAGGCGCGCCGGCATCAGCGAGGAAGAGGCGCTCGGCCGCGCCATGCAGCGCCTGCCGCTCGGGCGCCTCGCCGAGCCCGAGGAAATCGCCGACATCGCTCTGTTCGCCGCCTCCGAGCGCGGCCGCTTTCTCACCGGCGCCAACATCAGCGCCGACGGGGTTGCCAATCCGACCGTGGTCTGAAGCCGAAAATCCATAGCAGATAGCCGATCAGCTTGCTGTGCGTATCCGCGCGCACTGCGTGCATCTTTCACTCCCTTGCAGTGGGCCGGGAACTATGGCCTTGACCCCAAGTATGGCCCCGTAAACCATGCGGGATCATGAATTTCGTGACCGAATGGCGACGCAGCCTGCGCATCTACTGGTACCGGGCGGACCGGGCGGCCTGGGCGTTCGGGGCGATCGTCGCGGTGCTGGTCGCGTTTTTCGCCCTGCTGGTGCACGCGGTGTTCGCGCAGCAGGATGCGCAGCGCGAGCGCGCCCTGGCGGCGCACCGGCAGAACCTGAACTGCCTTGCGCGCAACGTGTATTTCGAAGCGCGCGGCGAGCCCTTGGCCGGGCAGTTCGCCGTGGCGGAGGTGACGCTGAACCGCCGCGCCTCGCGCCTGTTCCCCCGCACCATCTGCGAAGTGGTCTACCAGAAGAGCTGGGATCGGCTGCGCAAGCGCTACGTCGGCGCCTTCTCCTGGACCGAGTTCGATTCCCTGCCCGAGCCCGGCGGTGAGGAATGGCAGCGCGCCCGGCGCGTGGCCGAAGCGGTCTACTACGGCAAGGCGGTGCCCACGGTGCAGGGCGCGCTGTTCTTCCACGCCACGTATATCAGGCCCGGCTGGGCCGGGAGCAAGAAGCGCGTCGGCCGCATCGGCAAGCACGTCTTCTACAAGTAAAGCCGCGCCGGATTGCCGGCGAGGATCGCGCCGATTGCCTGCGCGTCGGGAATCGCCTCGAACAGCACCCCGAGCAGCTCGCGCACATCGACGTTTCGATAGGGCAGGACCGCGTCGCCGCGCACCTGCTCGCCTGAATGAAAGCCGATATGCGGCCAGTCGGAGCCCCACACCAGGCGCTGCGGCGCCACGGCGGCGAGCGCTTGCATGAAGGCCATCGCATCGCGCAGGCGGCCGCTCGAGCGCGTAATGCGGTCGGCGCCGGCGAGCTTCACCCAGACATGGTCGTTCTTCATCAGCCGGACCACGGCCTGGAACCCGGGCTGCTCGATTCCGGCGGCGGCGTCCGGCAACCCCATGTGGTCGATCACCACGCTCACGCGGCAGCGCTCCAGCACCGGCTCCAGCCGCTCGAGCGTCGCACCGTTCGCGAACACCTGCAGGTGCCAGCCGCGCGGCGCGAGCAGGCGCTCGAAGTCACCGACGAGCCGCGCGTGGTCGCTGCCGTAGCGCGAGGGCAGAGATTGGAGATTCAGGCGCACGCCGCGCACACCGAGCTCATGGAGCCTTTGCAGCTCGCTTGCCGGCGTCCCGGGGTCCACGACCGCCACGCCGCGCCCGCGCTCGCCGAGCTCGGCCAGCGCGGCGAGCATGGCGCGGTTGTCGTGGCCGTGGCCGCTCGCCTGTACGAGCACGGTGCGCTCCAGTCCCACGCGGCGCTTCATGCGCTCATGCGCCTCGAGCGGCGCCTCGGGCACGTTGTAGGCGCGCTCGGCGGCAAGCGGGTAGCGCGCGAACGGACCGATCACATGCATATGGCAGTCGGTCGCGTGCTCGGGCATCATGGCAGCTGGAGGAGGCCTCATGACCAATATCCTGCGTTTGCTGTGCGCTTCATTCGCGCTGGGGCTGGCCTGCGCGGCGGGCGCGCAGACCTACCCCAGCCAGCCCATCCGGATGATCGCACCCTTCCCGCCGGGCGGCAGCGTGGACATCACCGCGCGGCTCATCTCCGAGCCGCTCGCCAAAGAGCTCGGCGTGCGCCTCATCATCGACAACCGCAGCGGGGCCTCGGGCAATATCGGCATGGAGGCCGCGGCGCGCGCCGCGCCCGACGGCTACACCCTGGTTCTCAACACCATACCGCTGGTCACGAACCAGAGCCTCTTTGAGAAGCTCACCTGGGACCCGATCCGCGATTTCGCGCCGATCGGCATGGTGGCGACCTCTCCGCACGTGCTGGTGGTGCCGGCCAAGGTGCCGGTGAACAGCGTGGCGGACCTGGTGAAGCTCGCGCGCTCTAGCCCCGGCAAGCTGAGCTACGCCTCGGCCGGCGTGGGCACCACGTTCCACCTGTGCGGCGAGATGTTCAAGGATTCCACCGGCACGTTCATCCTGCACGTGCCCTACCGCGGCGGCGGCCCGGCGCTTCTCGATACCCTCGCGGCGCAGGTGGACATGAGCTTTCCCACCCTGTCGGCGGCGCTGCCGCATATCAAGGCGGGGACCTTGCGCGCGCTCGCGGTCACCGACACCGCGCGCTCCTCGCTCCTGCCGGAGGTGCCCACCCTGCGCGAAGCCGGCGTGAAGGACTTCCAGTTCACGCAGTGGCTCGCGCTCCTCGCGCCCGCCAAGACGCCCCCCGCGGTCGTCAACCGGCTGAACGCGGCGCTCAAGAACGCCCTGAACACGCCTGACGTGAAGGAAAAGTTCCAGGCCCAGGCCTTCGAGGCGTTCATCACCACGCCCGAGGAAGCCGCCAAGTACCTCGCCGCCGAAGTCCAGCGCTTCGCCCGGCTCATCAAGGCGCGCGGCATCACCGCGAACTGAGCCAGCGCTGGCTGGCCTGCCTGATTTCGTCGTAAACCTGCGCGTCGGTGCGGCCCGAGGACTTGAGCACGCGGAACGAGTGGTCCGCGCCTTGCAGCCAGTGCATCCGCCAGTTCGGCAGCTTGCCCACCGCGGCGTCCATCAGCTCGCGCGTGCACAGCGCATCGCGCGTGCCGTTGAAGCACAGCACCGGGACGCGGAGGCGCGGCAGGTGCGCATCGCGCAGCTTGCCGGGCTGGCCGGCCGGGTGCAGCGGATAGGCGAACAGCAGCAGCCCGTCGCAGGCGAACCCCTCGGCCGCGAGCATGGAGGCCGCGCGCCCGCCCATAGAACGGCCGCCGATATAGAGCTTCGACGGATTTTTTTCGGCCTGAATCGCCGCCACATTCTTTTCTATGCAGCCCATGAGCACCGGCATCGGATCGGGCCGCGCCGAGCCTTTCTCGCGATACGGAAAATTGAAGCGAACCACGTGCAGGTGGGCCGCGAG
>CAZJJC010000258.1:0-8630 GCA_964546195.1 uncultured Enterobacteriaceae bacterium
CTCGCCCTTCACGTCCACCGTGATCTTCTTCGACAGATCGCCCGCCGCCACCGCCTTGGTGACGTCGGCGATGTTCCTCACCTGCGAGGTGAGGTTGCCCGCCATGAAGTTCACCGAGTCGGTCAGGTCCTTCCACGTCCCCGAGACGCCCTCGACCCGCGCCTGGCCGCCGAGAATGCCGTCCGACCCCACTTCGCGCGCGACCCGCGTCACCTCGGAGGCGAACGAGCGCAGCTGGTCCACCATCGTGTTGATGGTGCTTTTCAAGGTCAGGAATTCCCCCTTGACGTCGACCTCGATCTTCTTCGACAGGTCGCCCTTGGCCACCGCGGTGGTGACGTCGGCGATGTTGCGCACCTGCGCGGTGAGGTTGCCCGCCATGGAGTTCACCGAGTCGGTGAGGTCCTTCCAGGTGCCCGCCACGCCCTTCACCTTCGCCTGGCCGCCGAGCTTGCCTTCGGTGCCCACCTCGCGCGCCACCCGCGTCACCTCGGCGGAGAAGTTGCTGAGCTGCTCCACCATCTTGTTGATGGTCTTGGCGGTGCGCAGGAACTCCCCTTCCAGCGGCCGGCCGTCGAGCTCCAGCGCCATGGACTTGGACAGATCGCCCTGCGCCACCGCGCCGATCACGCGCGCCACCTCGTTGTTCGGATGGACCAGGTCGTCGATCAGCGAGTTGATGTGCTCCACCGAGTCGGCCCAGAACCCGTGCGCGTTGGGCAGCGCGGCGCGCTTCTTCAGCTTGCCCTCCTTGCCCACCACCTGGGACAGGCGCGACACCTCGTCGGCCATCATCGCGCTCTGCTCCACCAGGTCGTTGAACACCTCGGCCACCTTGCCGAACGGCCCCGTGCCTTGATAGGGCAGCCGCGCTTTCGCGTCGCCGCGCTTCAACTGGGTGAGCGCGGTGAGGATCATGGTCATTTCCTCACCCTGCGAGAGGGCTTGCGACTCCTGGCCCAGGACCGGCTGATTCATGCGGAATCCCTTGTATTTCTGGTGGAAGAACGGCGACGAGCATACCGGGCGGCACTGCTAAGCAGAAGTCACATTAAGCCGACGCGCTGTAGCGGTTCGTACTACAGAAACCTTTAACAGTGCCGCTGGCGACATTGCAGTATGCTCGCGCGCGGCACGTCACCGGCATCCAAGTGGAAAAAGACCTGCAGCTGCGCAAAGTCGCGCACGACTTGAAGAATTGCCTGGCCCCCTTGCGCAACGCGCTGCGGCTTCTGGAGCGGGCGGACGCCGACGCGAGCACCGGCGCCTACGCGCGCGGCCTGATCGAGAAGCAGCTGCTCGCCATGGAGCAGCTGTGCAATTCCCTGCTCGCCGAAGCGCCTGCACCAGCCGAGGCCGCGCCGCCTTCCTCACCCCTTGCCCGGCGCAGCATCCTCCTGGTCGACGACAACCGCGCATGGGTCGACAGCCTCGCCCTCATCCTCAGGGACCAGGGGCATACCGTGTACACCGCGTACGGCGGGCGCCGGGCGATCGAGATCGCCGAGGAGCTCAAGCCCGAGGTGGTGATCCTCGACATCGAGATGCCCGAGGTGAGCGGCTACGAGGCGGCCCGGCAGCTGCGCCGCAAGCTGAGCAGGCACCGGCCCACGCTGATCGCGCTCACGGTGTGGAACGACGACATGGACAAGGCGCTCGCGCGCGAGGCGGGCTTCGACCATCACCTCTCGAAGCCCATGGCTTTCGACGACCTAGTCCGCTTTCTTGCCGCGGCGTGACAGGTTCTTGTCGACCACGGCCAGGAGGATGAGCAGGAAGCCCAGCACGCGCAGGCTGTAGACGTAAGGCGTGCGCTCGTCGCCGAATTCGAGCGCGGCGGCCAGCACCTGGTTGATCGCCAGCAGCACGAAGGCCGCCGAGAAGGCGAGGAACAGACGGTCCGCGGTCCTGCGCCAGAAGCGCAGGAACAACACCGCGGCCACCGCATAGCCCAGCGTGACCGCGCCGGCGAGGAAATCGATCATTCGGTCTCCCAGATGAACGCGTAGAGCAGGAACAGCACCCCGGCGAGGGCCGCGAGCAGCCGGTACACGCGCAGGTCCACCTGGGTGGGAAAGATGACGAAATCGAAGAACAGCAGCACGTTGTTGATCGACAGGCCGACGAAGCACAGCGCGCTCCATAAGAGCAGGCGCGCGCCGTTGCGGGCATAGCCGCGGAAAAGCAGCACCATGCACGAGACGCTGGTCAGCGCCGCCAGCAGGTAGAGCACGAACTTGAAGTTGTCCATGGGCTATCCTCTTTTCAGCTTGAAGGCGTCGGCGAAAGTCTGGATGCGCGAGTCGCGCAGGGCATAGATCATGCGGATCAGCGTTACCGGCCGCTCCTTGTAGGCGAGCGCGAGCATGTCGCCATACATCCGCAGCTCTTCGGAGGCCGGCTGGTATTGCACGCGCCGGCCTTCACCCGTCGACACCAGGCCGCGCGCCTGGAAGGTCTCGAGATACTTGACCGCGTCGCCATCGGCGATCGGCACGCTCGGCCGCAGCTGCGAGGCGAGATCGGGCGCCAGCCAGGACCGCTCCGGCGTGCGTCGCAGCAGGAGCAGGAGCTCCGCCGCGTCCACCGCGGGGATGGTGGTCTGCAGGAAGCGGCAGAAGTCGTCGGAAAAGTCAGCGTCTTCCATCGGGCGCTTTTTATCACATCATGTGAGAATTGATCGAATGACGCGCGTCCTGGTGATCGACCACAACGACGATTTCAGAAAGCTGCCGGCCGAGGTGATCGTCACCGACATCTTCATGCCGGAGAAAGACGGCATCGACACGATCCAGGAGCTGCGCAAGGAATTTCCTCACGTCCAGATCATCGCCATGACCGGCCGCGAGTCGCTCACCGATTACGACGCCACCGGGGTGGCGCGCGAGCTGGGCGCGGTGAAGACCTTCAAGAAGCCCTTCAAGCTCGACGAGCTGATCGCGGCCGTAAAAGAGCTGACGCGCGCCCGGAAGTAGGCATTTCTCGCTGTAGCCGAATCGGCCGCAAAGCTAGAATCGGGCCGTGCAGGAGATCGATTTCGTCCCCTTCCTCTGGCTGACGCTGGTCGCGCTTGCGGTCAGCATCGCGCTGCTGCGCGCCCGGCCGCACGAGCGCGCGACCTTCCTCAACACGCTGTGGCTGTTCCTCATGGGGGTCGTCGGCCAGGGCGCCGCGGCGGCGCTGTTCGCGCTCGATTTGCTGCGCGCGGGCGCGATGGTGCACGGCGTGTGCCGCATCGTCGTCGCGGTCGCGCTGATCCGCATGCTCGGCTTCGCGGTGTTCCGCCTGCTGCTGCCGCTCGCGGGCCGGCATCCGACGCGCATCCTGGAGGACCTCGCCATCGTCGTGGTGTACGTGGCCTACGGCTTCGCGCAGCTGCGCGGCGCCGGCGTGGACCTGGGCAGCCTGGTGACCACCTCGGCCATCCTCACCGCGGTCGTCGCCTTCGCCATGCAGGACACCCTGGGCAATCTTCTGGGCGGGCTGGCCATCCAGGTGGACAACTCGGTGCGCGTGGGCGACTGGGTGAAGGTCGACGAGGTGACCGGGCGGGTGCGCGACATCCGCTGGCGCACCACGCTGATCGAGACGCGCAACTGGGAGACGGTGCTCATCCCGAACAGCCAGCTGATGAAGTCGCGCGTCGCCATCCTCGGCCGGCGCGAGGGCGCGCCGCGCCAGTGGCGGCGGATACTCAACTTCATGGTCGATCCCGGCGTGCCGCCGGCGCGCGTCATCGCCATCGTCGAGGACGAGATGCTCGAGCTCGCGATCCCCAATGTCGCGCGCACGCCGGCCGCGAGCTGCGTGCTGTTCGGCTTCGAGTCGGGCAACCTGCGCTACCAGCTGCGCTACTTCCTCACCGACATCCTGGAGGACGACTCCACCGACTCGATGGTGCGGGTGCATCTGTTCGCGACGCTGCAGCGCGCCGGCATCCGCGTCGCCGAGCCGCAGCATACCGTGCACGCGGTGCAGCGCGACGAGGCGCACGCCGAAACGGTGAAGAAGCGCGAACTCACGCGCCGCATGCACGCCCTCGGCGGGGTGCGCCTCTTCGCCGCGCTGTCGGAGGATGAAAAGGCCGACGTCGCGGAGCGCCTGCAGTACGCGCCGTTCGCGCGCGGCGATGTCATCACGCAGCAGGGAAACCAGGCGCACTGGCTCTACCTCCTCGCCTTCGGCGAGGCCGACGTGCTGTACGAGCCGCCGAGCGGCCCGCCGCAGCCGATCGGCGCGCTGCGCGCCGGCGAGTTCTTCGGCGAGATGGCGCTGCTCTCGGGCGAGGCGCGCAGCGCCACGGTCGTGGCCAAGACCGACGTCGAGTGCTACCGCCTCGACCGCGCCTCGTTCCAGGAATTGCTGGCGGCGCGGCCCGAGATCGTGCAGGAAGTGGCGCGCATCGTGAGCGCGCGCAAGCCCGATCTGGAGCACGCGCGCGAGACCTATGCCGCCATCAGGCCCGAACAGGGCAACGGCGAGCGTCCCGGCATCGTCCACCGCATCCGCGGCTTCCTCGGGCTGCCGAGCTGACGGGAAAAGGGGTCAGAGCAATTTTCCCGCCGCTCACGGCGGCAAGACGGAAAATTGCTCTGACCCCTTTTCTCAGGTGGCGAGGAACTGGTCTTCGGTGAGCGCCATCACGCCGGCGCCGCCCTGGACCACGGTGTCGCGCAGGCCCGGCGCCTGGACGAGCACATGGTCGCCGTAGAAGCGGGCCGTCGCGATCTTCGCCCGATAGAAAGAATCATCTTTGGACAAATTCTTCTCCGCTGCGAGCGCGGCGCGCGCCATCTGCCAGCCTCCCGCGACGATCCCCATCAGCCTGAGGAAGGGCACCGCGCCGGCGAAGGCCGACACCGGATTCTTCTCGGCCACGATGAACTCGACGCACTCCGACACCGCCTGCGTGCCGTTCGCGAGCTGCCGTCTCAAGCCCTGCAGGGCAGGGCTCTGCAGCTGGGCCTCGAGCTGCCTCACCGAGGCGAGCCACGCCTTCGCGGTAGCGCCGCCCTCGCGGGCGATCTTGCGGCCCACGAGATCCATCGCCTGGATGCCGGTGGTGCCTTCGTAGATGGTGGTGATGCGGGCATCGCGCAGGTACTGCGCGGCGCCGGTTTCTTCGACGAAACCCATGCCGCCGTGCACCTGGACACCGAGCGAGGCGACCTCGATGCCGGTCTCGGTGCACCAGCCCTTCACCACCGGGATCATCAGGTCGACGAATGATTGATGCTGCTTTTGCCGTTCCTTGTTCTCATCCTTTTGGGAAAAATCCAATGCGGCCGCGACCACATACGCAAGGGCGCGCATCGCCTCGGTCTGCGACTTCATCAGCATCAGCATGCGGCGCACGTCGGGATGGCGGATGATCGGCACGGTCTTGCCGCCGGCCACCAGGTCGCGGCCCTGCAGCCGCTCCTTCGAGAAGGCGAGCGCGCGCTGGAAAGCGCGCTCGGCGATCGCCACGCCTTCCAGCCCGACACCGAAGCGCGCCGCGTTCATCATGATGAACATGGTCTCCAGGCCCTGGTTCTCCTGGCCGACCAGGAGGCCCACCGCGTTGTCGTAGATCATCACCGCGGTCGGGCTGGCGTGGATGCCCAGCTTGTGCTCCAGCGAGACGCACTTCGCGCCGTTGCGCTCCCCCAGCGAGCCGTCGGGCTTGACCAGGTATTTCGGCACGACGAAAAGCGAAATGCCTTTCACGCCCTCCGGCGCCTCGGGCGTACGCGCGAGCACCAGGTGCACGATCTGCTCGGTCAGGTCGTGCTCGCCGTAGGTGATGAAGATCTTCTGCCCGGAAATGCGGTAATGCGCTTTTTCGCGCACCGCGCGCGTCTTCACGAGCGCGAGGTCCGAGCCCGCCTGCGGCTCGGTGAGGTTCATGGTGCCGGCCCACTCCCCGGCGACCATCTTGGCGATGTAGGTCTTCTGCAGCGCCTCCGAGCCGCGCAGCGTCAGCGCGTGCACCGCACCCTGGGTGAGCAGCGGGCACAGCGAGAAGCTCATGTTCGCGCTGATCCACATCTCGTCGACCGGCGTCGCCACCAGCTTGGGCAGTCCCTGCCCGCCCCAGCGGGGCTCGAAGGGCAGCGCGTTCCAGCCGCCTTCGGCGAACTTGCGGTAGGCCTCGCGGAAGCCCTGCGGGGTGCGCACCTTGCCATCGGCGAGCTTCGAGCCTTCCTGGTCGCCGGTCCGGTTCAGCGGGTCGAGCACCTCGGCGGCGAAGCGCGCCGCCTCTTCGAGGATCGCATCGACCGTGTCGGGGGTGGCTTCCTCGTATCCCGGCAGCTGCGCCACCTGCGACAGGCCGGCGAGCTCGTTCAGCGCGAACCTCATGTCCTTCAGAGGGGCAGCGTAGGCACTCATGACGTCACCTTCACTTCTTGAGTTCGTCGACCAGGGTAGGAACGATCTGGAAAAGATCCCCGACAATGCCGTAATCGGCCACCTGGAAGATGGGCGCTTCCTCGTCCTTGTTGATCGCCACGATGACGCGGCTGTCCTTCATGCCGGCGAGGTGCTGGATGGCGCCCGAGATGCCCACCGCGACGTAGAGATCCGGCGCCACGATCTTGCCGGTCTGCCCCACCTGCCAGTCGTTGGGCACGAAGCCCGCGTCCACCGCCGCGCGCGAGGCGCCCATCGCGGCGCCCAGGCTGTCGGCGAGCGGCTCCAGCACCCTGGTGAAGTTCTCGCCCGAGCCCATGCCGCGCCCGCCCGAGACGATGATCTTGGCCGCGGTGAGCTCGGGGCGCTCGGATTTCGACACCTCGCGGCTGACAAAGGCCGACAGCCCTGAATCGGGGGGCGCAGCCACCCTTTCCACGGCAGCACTTCCTCCTGAGGGAGCAACTGCATCGAAGGCCGTCGTGCGCACGGTGATGACCTTGATCGGGTCCCTGGATTTCACCGTGGCGAGCGCATTGCCGGCGTAGATCGGGCGCACGAAAGTGTCGGCGCTTTCGACCCCCGAGATGTCGGAGATCTGCTGCACGTCGAGCAGCGCGGCGACGCGCGGCATGACGTTCTTGCCGTGCGAGGTCGCCGGCGCCAGGATGTGGCTGTAGCCTTTCGCAATTGCCGCAATCAGGCTTGCCACGTTCTCGGCCAGGAAATCGGCTAAATGCGGCGCATCCGCGTGCAGCACTTTTCCTACCTTTTGAATCTCGGCTGCCGCCTTGGCGGCGCCGTCCGCCTGGTGCCCGGCAACCAGCACGTGGATGTCCGCACCGAGCTTGTGCGCCGCGGCGAGCGCATTCAGCGTCGCCTTCCTGATCGATTGGTTGTCGTGCTCCGCTACGACGAGGATGGCCATCAGAGCACTTTCGCGTCGTTGCGCAGCTTCTCGACGAGCGCCTTCGCGTCGGCCACCTTCACGCCGGCCTTGCGCTTCGAAGGCTCTGCGACCTTCAAGGTGCTCAACCTGGGAGCAACATCCACCCCGAGCGCCTCGGGCTTGAGCGTCTCGAGGGTCTTCTTCTTCGCTTTCATGATGTTCGGCAGCGTCACGTAGCGCGGCTCGTTCAGCCGCAGGTCGGTGGTCACCACCGCCGGCAGCTTGATCGACAGCGTTTCCAGGCCGCCGTCGACTTCGCGCGTGACTTGCGCTTTCTCAGCGGAAAGCTTCAGCTTCGAAGCGAATGTCGCCTGCGGCCAGTTCAGCAGCGCGGCCAGCATCTGGCCGGTCTGGTTGGCATCGTCGTCGATCGCCTGCTTGCCGAGGATGACCAGCCGCGGCGCTTCCTTCTGCACCAGGGCCTTCAGGAGCTTGGCGACCGCGAGCGGCTGCAATTCCGCGTCGCTCTGCACCAGGATGGCGCGGTCGGCGCCGATCGCGAGCGCAGTGCGCAGCGTCTCCTGGCAGGCCTGCACGCCGCAGGACACGACGACGATCTCGGTCGCGGCGCCCGCCTCCTTCAGCCGCACCGCCTCTTCCACCGCGATCTCGTCGAAGGGATTCATCGACATCTTGACGTTCGCGGTCTCGACGCCGCTGCCGTCGGCCTTGACGCGCACCTTGACGTTGAAATCGACGACGCGCTTGACGCTCACGAGGACTTTCATGGGGCGGAGATTATAACCAGCGCGTCCAGGGCCACCGCGCCGGCGCCTGTTTCAAACACGGCCACCGGGTTGATATCGACCGCCGCGACCGCGCCCTTCCACGACAGCATCGCCTCGCCGAGCGCCACCGCCATCCGGGCGTATGCCTGCGTGTCGCGCGCCGGCTGGGCGCGCAAGGCGCCCAGCAGCGGCGCGACGCGCAGCTCGGCGAGCTTTTCCAGCACCTGCGCCAGCGGGAACGGGGGCAGCAGCAGCCGGAAATCCTTGAGCGCCTCCAGGTAAACCCCGCCGTCGCCCACCAGCACCACCGGGCCGAACTGCGCGTCGAGGCGCGCGCCGAGCGCGAGCTCCCGGCCCTGGCGCGCCGTGCGGGCCCCGAACACCCCCGCCTACCCCCCGCCCACCGCGCCCCCCCGCCGGCGCGGGCGCGGGGGCGCGCGGGGCGGGGCTTTGGGGGGGGTGCTGGGGCCGCCCACGGCGCGCCAGGGCCGGGAGCTCGCGCTCGGCGCGCGCCTCGACGCGCAGTTCGGCCCGGTGGTGCTGGTGGGCGACGGCGGGGT
>CAZJJC010000259.1:0-2705 GCA_964546195.1 uncultured Enterobacteriaceae bacterium
GTCTCCACGAAGCCTTGTGCGCGCGCCTTCTCGCGCGTGCCGTCCATGTAACGCCTGACGCCGGGATAGCGCGCGAAGTAGGACTCGATGTAGATCTGGGCGGTGCTGCGATCGATGCCGAGGTTCTGCGCCACGCCGAACGAGGACATGCCGTAGATCAGGCCGAAGTTGATCACTTTCGCCACGCGCCGCTCGTCGTCGGTCACTTTGTCCAGCGGCAGGCCGAACACCTCCGCCGCCGTGGCGCGGTGCACGTCCTCGCGCTCGCGGAAGGCACGCCGCAGGTTCTCGTCGCCCGACAGGTGCGCCATGATCCGGAGCTCGACCTGCGAGTAGTCGGCCGACACGATCTTCGCCCCCGGGGGCGCGATGAAGCACGCGCGGATGCGCCGCCCCGCCGCGGTGCGGATCGGGATGTTCTGCAGGTTGGGATCGTTGGACGACAGGCGCCCGGTGACGGCGGTGGTCTGCGAGTACGTGGTATGCACGCGGCCGGTGCGCGGGTGCACGCTCTTCGGCAGCTTGTCGGTATAGGTGGACTTGAGCTTCGACAGCGCGCGGTGCTCGAGGATCAGCCTGGGCAGCGGGTGGTCGAGCGCCAGCTCGGCGAGCGAGTCCTCGTCGGTGGAAGGCTCGCCGGTAGGCGTCTTCTTCTTCACCGGCAGCTTCTGCCGGTCGAACAGGATTTCGCGGATCTGCTTCGGCGAGCCGAGGTTGAACGGCTGGCCGGCGGCCTCGTAGGCCTTCTGCTCGGCGAGCAGCATCTCCTTTCCGAGCTCGTGGCTTTGCAGCTCGAGCCTGCCCTTGTCGAGCAGCACGCCGTTGCGTTCAACGCGGAAGAGCACCGGCACCAGCGGCATCTCGATCTTGCCGTACACGAAAGCGAGCTTTTCATCCGCTTCGATCCGCGGGTAGAGCACCTGGTGGAGCGAGAGCGCGCAGTCGGTCCTCTCGGCGATGTATTCCGTGGCGCGACCGAGCTCCACCGCGGAAAAAGGGATGCGCCCCGCGCCCTTGCCCGTGACCTCGTCGTAGCTTAGGGTGGTCCAGCCGCAATGGCGCTGGGCGAGGCTGCCCAGGTCGTGGCGCTCGTGCACCTCGAGCACATAGGACTCGAGCAGCGTGTCGTGCACGCAACCGGCGAGCGCGATGCCGTGGTTCGCCAGCACATGCGAGTCGAGCTTGACGTTCTCGCTCACCTTCCTGCAGTCGGCGCGCTCGAGCCAGGGCTTGAGCCGCTGCAGCGCTCGATCCAGGCTGATTTGCGGGGGAACCCCGGCGTAGTCGTGCGCGAGGGGCAGATAGGCCGCCTCGTCGCCAAATGCGAACGAGAGCCCCACCAGGCGCGCGGTCATCGGCTCCTCCCCCGCGCAGACGGCATCGAAGCCGACCATGTCCGCCGCCTCGATCTTCAGGGCGAGGTCCTTCAGCGCGCCCTCGTCGACCATGGTGCGCCGGCTGCGCTTCTCGAGAGCGCTCGGCGGCTCCGCCGGCATGGACGGCGGCGCGGCCGCCGCGTTCTCCACTTCGCGCAGCCAAGCCTTGAACTCGAAGCGCCGGTAGAGCTTGCGCTGCTTCTCGAGATCGGGCTTGCCGTCGGCGAGCGACTGGAAGCTGACGGGCAGCTCGACATCGCGCTTGATCGTGAGAAGCTGGCGCGCCTTCGGCAGCCAGTCGGCCATGCCGCGCAGGTTCTCCCCAGCGAGGCCGCCGATCTCGCCCGCGCGCTCGAGCACGCCTTCGAGAGAGCCGTACTTCTCGATCCATTTGCAGGCGGTCTTCGGGCCGACCTTGTCCACTCCCGGGATGTTGTCGATGGCGTCGCCGATGAGCGTCAGGTAGTCGAGAAACTGGCCGGGCGGGACGCCGAATTTGCGCTTCACGCCCTCGATGTCCAGCGTCTCGTTGGACATCGTGTTGACCAGCGTGGTGCGCTCGTCGACCAGCTGGGCGAAATCCTTGTCACCGGTCGAGATGACGGTGCGCCAGCCGTCGCGCTTCGCCTGCTCGGTCAGGGTGGCGATGACGTCGTCGGCCTCGACGCCGTCGATGACGAGCACCGGCCAGCCGAGCGCCGCCACCGCCTCGCGCAGCGGCTCGACCTGCGCCGAGAGGTCCTCGGGCATCGGCGTGCGGTTGGCCTTGTACTCGGCGTACGCGGCGTCGCGGAAGGTCCTGCCCTTGGCGTCGAACACGCAGGCCCGCGCCCCCGCCTTATAATCGGCCGCAAGCTTGCGCAGCATGTTGAGCACGCCGTAAATGGCGCCGGTCGGCTCACCCTTTGAGTTGCGCAGCTCCGGCAGCGCGTGGAACGCGCGGTACAAGTAGGACGAGCCGTCGACCAGCAGCAGCGTCTTTACAGGGTTAGTTCCCGACACGGATTCATTCCCGACACGATGAGAACAGACAAGCAACCGAAGCTGGCCGAAATGGCCCAAGAGGTCACCGCCCGCGAGGCATGGCGGGTGTTCGGCATTATGGCAGAGTTCGTCGAGGCGACCGAGCGCCTCGTCGGCATCCACCCCGCGGTCTCGGTGTTCGGCAGCGCGCGGGTCAAGCACGGCACGCCGTACTGGAAGCTCGCGGAGGAGACGGCGCGGCTGCTCTCGGACTCGGGCTTCGCCGTGGTGAGCGGCGGCGGCCCGGGACTGATGGAGGCGACCAACAAGGGCGCCTTCGAGGGCGACGGCCTGGCGGTGGGCCTC
>CAZJJC010000260.1:0-5659 GCA_964546195.1 uncultured Enterobacteriaceae bacterium
CACCAGCTCCTTCAAGTTCTTGTACGGCTGCTTGTCGTTGACGACGAGCACCATCGGCCCTTCCGTCAGGCGCGCGATGGGAATGAAGTCGGCGCGCGTGAACTTGGGCTCCCGGCCGAACAGCTTGTCGACCTCCGGGAAGCCCGAGATCGAGACGATGTGCGCGAGCAGCGTGTAACCGTCGGGCTTGGCGTTGGCGGCGAACTGCGCACCGACCGCGCCGGCTGCGCCGGCCTTGGTTTCGACCAGCACCGGCTGCTTGAGCAGCGCCTCCATCACCGCGGCGAACGGCCGCCCCACCACGTCGACCGCGCCGCCCGGCGGGAATGGGTTGACGACGGTGACCGGCCGCGATGGGTAGGCGTCCTGCGCGAACGATGCCTTGGCAGCGAATGCGGCCGCGACTGCGGCCGAGCTTACGACGAATTTGCGTCTGTCCATGGTTTCCTCCTCCTCGGCCCATGGTACCGAGTGCCAAAGCACCGGGTCAACTTGCCTTTCAAGGGCGCTAACATCGGACGCTATGAGCCAAATCAGAGATTGCCTGCCCCCCGAGCGCAATCCCCGCAGGCCGGGCATCGTGCTGCCGCGGGGGTCGATCGACACGCACGTCCACGTGTTCGAGCCCGGTTACCCGCTTTCCCCGGGCCGCGGCTACAACCCGCCCCACTCCACGCTCGAGGATCTGAAGCACCTGCACGCGACGCTCGGCATCGAGCGCGTGGTGTTCACCCAGCCCTCCGTCTACGGCACGGACAATGCGGCCATCCTCGACGCGATGGCCGCGCTCAATGGGGAGCAGCCGGACCGGGCGCGCTGCGTCGTCGCCCTCGACATGCACATCAGCGACAGGGAGATTGCCGCGCTCGACGCCTCCGGGGTGCGCGGGGTGCGCCTGAACACCGACAACAAGGGCGGCATGCCGATAAGGATGGACGAGATCCCCGAGCTCGCGGCGCGCATCGCTCCCTTCGGCTGGCACCTGGAATTCCTTTTCCCCGGCAAGGAGCTCGTCGAGCTGATGCCGCTCTTCACGGTGCTCAAGCTGCCGATGTCGATTGCGCACTTCGCCTATCAGCCGGCCACGGCGAGGGTGAAGGCGCCGGGGTTCCAGGCGCTCCTCGAGCTCGCGCGGCGCGGAAATACCTGGATCAAGATTTCCGGCGCCAACCGCGTCAGCGCGACCGACCTGCCGCCCTACGACGACGTGAGGCCCATGGCCCGTGCGCTCGTCGAGGCTGCGCCCGGGCGCATCATGTGGGGAACCGACTGGCCCCACCCGAACAAGTACGTCGTCAACCCGAACGACGGGGATCTGGTCGACGCCTTCGGCGACTGGGTCACCGACGAAGCGATGCGCCGAAAAATCATGGTGGACACTCCGGCGGCCTTCTACCGCTTCTAGTGCAGCCTCAGCCTTTGACGCAGAGCACCTGCTTCAGGGTATGGACGACCTCGACGAGGTCCGACTGGTTCGCCATGACCTCCTCGATATCCTTGTAGGCACCCGGGATCTCGTCCAGCACACCCTTGTCTTTACGGCAAATGACGCCGTTCGTTTGCTCAATCAAGTCTTCTATTTTGAATTGCTTCTGCGCGGCATTCCTGCTCATGCGGCGGCCCGCACCGTGGGCACAGGACTGGAAGCTTTCCGCCGCGCCGCGGCCGCGCACGATGTAGCTGCGCGCGCCCATGCTCCCCGGGATGATGCCGGGCTCGCCGGCGCGCGCGCGGATGGCACCCTTGCGCGTGAGCCAGACCTTCTCGCCGTAGTGCTCCTCGCGCTCGACGTAGTTGTGGTGGCAGTTCACCGCCTCGTCGGTCACCTCGAAGCCCGGCAGGTGGCGATGCAGCGCCTCGAGCACGAGGTCCATCATCTCCTCGCGGTTCGCGCGCGCATAGTCCTGCGCCCAGCCGACCGCTTCGACGTAATCTTCGAAGTGCGCCGCGCCCTCTGGAAAGTAGGCGAGGTCCCGGTCCGGCAGATTGGTCTGCTGGCAGTCTTTTTTCGCCAGCTCGATGAAGTACGAGCCGATCGCGTTGCCGATGCCGCGGCTTCCCGAGTGCAGCATCACCCACACGCGGCCGGCTTCGTCCAGGCACACCTCGATGAAATGGTTCCCCCCGCCCAGCGTGCCCAGCTGCAGCGCCCAGTGCGATTTCTTGCCGATGCGCTTGCCGATGCCGGAGTGCCGCTCGAGAATCTTCTTGAGGGGTTTGCTGAAGCGCCTTGCGGCGTGGCTGCGGGCGCCGCGCTCGTCGTGCTGCCCGAAGCCCACCGGCACGTCGCGGCTGATCTGGTTGAACACGCTCTTCAGCCGTTTCTCGTCAAGATCATTCATATGCAATGACAGCCGCGTGGCCATCATGCCGCAGCCGATGTCCACGCCGACCGCCGCGGGAATGATGGCGCGCAGCGTCGGGATCACCGAGCCGACGGTGGCGCCGATGCCCAGGTGCACGTCGGGCATCGCCGCGACGTGGTGGTGCACGATCGGCAGGCGCGAGATGTTGACGAGCTGCGCGCGCGCCGCCGCCTCGATCTCTCCGGTGTAGACCTTCACCGGAACGCGGCCTTCGGCGATTTCCTGGATGACGGGCATTCCGCTTAGAGCTTGAGAAGCTTCGCCGCGTTCATTTTCAGGATCAGCGGCCGCACTTCGGGCTTGATGGGCAGCTTGTCGAATTCCGCCAGCCAGCGCTCGGGCGCGATGACAGGATAGTCGGAGCCGAACAAAATCTTGTCCTTGAGCAGCGTGTTGGCGTACTGCACCAGGATGGGCGGGAAGTACTTCGGCGACCAGCCGGACAGGTCGATGTAGACCTGCGGCTTGTGCGTGGCCACCGAGAGCGCCTCCTCCTGCCAGGGAAACGAAGGATGGGCGAGGATGATCGGCATGTCGGGAAAATCCACCGCGACGTCGTCGAGCAGCAGCGGGTTGGAGTACTTCAGGCGGATGCCGGCGCCGCCGCGCGTGCCGGCGCCGACACCGGTCTGCCCGGTGTGAAACAGCGCCGGCAGCCTTGCCTCGGCGATCGCCTCGTACAGCGGGTAGGCCAGGCGGTCGTTGGGAAAGAACTCCTGCACGGAGGGGTGGAATTTGAATCCCTTCACGCCATATTCAGAAATAAGTTTTCGTGCAAGGCGAACCCCTTCGGCGCCGCGGTGCGGGTTGATGCTCGCAAACGGGATGGCGACGTCGCCGTGCTCGTGGGCGAGCTCGGCGATCTCTTCGTTGGTGATGTTGCGGCTCGCGCCCTTTTCGCCGTCGACCGTGAACACGACGAAAGCCATCTTCAGCTTGCGGTACATCTGCGCCATCTCGGGCACCGTCTGGTGCTGCGGCTGGTAGCGGAAATAGCGCCCCATCGCCTCCTGCGATTCGGTGGGCGCATCCCCGACCTGCAGCGCCGACTTCCAGGCGTGCGTGTGGACGTCGATGGCGACGAGATCTTCAAGGTTCATGCGAGCAGCACTTTCGCGGAAGCGGAATAGAGCTCCTCGACCACGGCGGCGCGCCGTGACAGGACCGCGCGCTGGTTGATCGAGCCCTTGTCGGTCATCTCCCCGCCGTCGAGCGAGGGCGGCTCCTCGAGCACGATGGCGCGCGCGATGCGGCTGGAGCTTCCCGTGCTTTCGAAAGTTTTCAAGCGGGAAAGCAATTCCTCGGGTGAAGCTTTTGCGGCGAGAAAAATCAACGCACCCAGCTCGGCCCTGCCCTCGCCGGCGAGCACCACGTCGCGCACGAGCGGCGCGAAATGCTCGATGAAGCGCGCGCGCAGCGGCCCGACGTGCACCCACGTGCCGGTGGCGAGCTTGAAATCCTCGGCGATGCGACCGCGGAACAGCAGGCCCTTCTGCGGATCGTCCGGGTCCGCGAGGACGAAGGCATCCCCAAGACGGTAATAGCCCTCCTCGTCGAACGCGGCGTCGGTTAGCGCCGGCTGCCGCCAGTAGCCGGGCGTGATGTTGGGGCCCTTCAGCCGCGCTTCGAGCTTGCCGGCGATGGGAACGAGCTTCATCTGCTCGCCGGGCGGCGGCAGGCCCATGTTGGAGGCGTCCTCGGTCTCCCACATGCGGCCCATGGCGTAGGGCGCGGTCTCGGTGGAGCCCAGGCCGGTGAGGAACGGGATCGACGCGCCGCGCGCCTGGTACGCGAGCGCCTTCATCTCGTCGAATACATGCTGCGCCATCGCCGCGCCCGCGAACCAGAGTACTCGCAACCGGCTGAAGAAGTTGTTCCTGAGCATTTCATCTTCCCGAAGGTAGGGCAAAAGCGCTTCGTACCCCTTCGGCACATTGAAGTACCACGTGGGGGCGATTTCGCGCAGATTTTTCACGGTGGCCTCGATCGCGCCGGGCAGCGGCTTGCCTTCGTCGATGTAGTAGGAGCCGCCGTTGTAGAGTACCAGCCCGAAGTCGTGGTTGCCGGCGGCGGTGTGGTGCCACGGCGCCCAGTCGACGATCACCGGCGGCTCCTCGCGGAAGAAGGCGAACATCGAGGCGATCATCGCCTGGTTGGCGCACCACATGCGCTGGGTGTTGATGACCGCCTTGGGCTCGCCGGTGGACCCGGAAGTGAAGAGGAATTTCGCGATCGTGTCGGGCCCGACCTTTTCGTGCGCCTGCTGCGCTTCCTCCGAAGATCCTTTTGCGTCGGAGAAGCGTTCCAGGATCTCGATGCCCTTGAAAACGGCCAGGGCGGGCCGGTATTGCGGGCCGTTGGCGAACACCAGTCCCGGCGTAAGCAGATCGCGGATGAAGCGCAGCCTGGCCAGGTCCGTCGAGAGCAGCGAATAGGCGGGTGATATCGGGGCGTAGGGCACGCCGGCGTACATCGCGCCCAGGTGCAGCAGCGCGTGCTCGATGTCGTTGCCCGACAGGACGAGCAGCGGCCGCTCCGCGGAAAGATGCTTTTCTAATAAGAACCCCCCTATTGAGCGCGCCTGCGCCAGCGCCTGGGCGTACGTGACGCTGCGCCAGCCGCCGGCGGCGTCGCGCTGCGCGAAAAGGATGCGCTCAGGCGCGCGCGCGGCCCAATGCTCGAGCTTCTCGGTGATTTTCCGGGGATACTCGCCCAGCGCCGCCTGCGCGCGCAGGAGGATCGCGCCGTCGGCCCGCCGCTCGGCGAAGACCTGCTGGGAGCCCAGCCGCAGCGGCTTGTCGAACGGGAGCGCACGCACCTCGCTTAGAATACCGGAGCGCCAAGGAGGCCAACGATATGAAACGCCGCAATTTCAACCAGGCGCTGGCCGCGGCCAGCGCCCTCAGCGTCCTTTCCCCCTTCGGCATCGTGCGCGCCCAGGCGCAGAAGCTGCGCGTCGGCGTGCTGCTGCCGCGCTCGGGCGTGCAGGCGGGCATCGGGCAGGACTGCCATCGCGCCGTCGAAGTCACCGCAGGCGTCCTGCGCGAGCTCGGCCTGCCGGACCTCGACATCATGAACGGCGACACCGAGTCGAACGTCGACGTCGCGCGCTCGCGCGCCGAGCGGCTGATCGGCGAGGGCGCGCAGCTGCTGGTCGGCGCCTTCGATTCCGGTCAGACCACCGCGATCGCCCAGGTGGCCGAGCAGCGCGGCATTCCGCTGGTGATCAACATCGCCGCCGCGCCGCCGATCACCGAGCAGGGCTACAAGTTCGTGTTCCGCAACTTCCCCAC
>CAZJJC010000261.1:0-1719 GCA_964546195.1 uncultured Enterobacteriaceae bacterium
GACGTGCTGATCGAAGGCTTCCGCCCCGGCGTGATGGAGCGGCTGGGCCTGGGGCCCGACGCCGCGCTCGCGGCCAACGCGCGCCTGGTCTACGGCCGCATGACCGGCTGGGGCCAGGCCGGCCCGCTAGCGCCGCGCGCCGGCCACGACATCAACTACATCGCGCTGTCCGGCGTGCTCAACGCCTTCGGCCGCAAGGGCGAGCCGCCGGTGCCGCCGCTCAACCTGGTCGGCGACTTCGGCGGCGGCGGCATGCTGCTCGGCTTCGGCGTGGCCTGCGCGCTGCTCGAGGCAGGCCGTTCCGGCCGGGGCCAGGTGGTCGACGCGGCGATGGTCGACGGCGCCTCGCTGCTCGCGGCGATGTTCTCCGGGTTTCTTGCCTCCGGCAACTGGTCCGAGGAAAGAGGCGTCAACCTCCTCGACGGCGGCGCGCCGTGGTACGACGCGTACGAGACGAAGGACGGCAAGTACGTCTCGATCGGCTCGATCGAGGGAAAATTCTATGCCGAGCTCCTCTCGCGATTGAAGCTTGAAAAGCAGGACCTGCCTGGCCAGTACGATCGCCCACGCTGGCCGGAAATGAGACGTAGATTTACCGAGGTGTTTCTAACGAAAACCCGCGAGGAATGGTGCGAGGTCTTCGAAGGCTCGGACGCCTGCTTCGCGCCGGTGCTGTCGTTCTCCGAGACGCGGCGCCATCCGCATAGCGTTGCGCGCGGCAGCTTCGTGAACCTCGCAGGCGTCGAGCAGCCGGCCGCGGCGCCGCGCTTCTCGCGCACGCCCGCGGCCGCGCGGCGCGCGCCGCCCGAGCGCGGCGAGGGCGGGCGTGCAGCGCTGCAGGACTGGGGTTTGCGCGCCGAAGAGATCGAGCGGCTAAGATCGCTCGGATTGAGCTACAGGGAGCCATAAACTTCTAGTGCTGGTGTGAGTGCGGCTTGGCCGGCGCGCCCAGCCGGCCCACCTGGAATTCCACGCGCACCTCGCCGGCTTTTTCGAACCTCAGCGTGGCGGGAATGCGGTCGCCTTCCTTGAAGGGCCGCTCGAGGTCCACGAACATGAGGTGGGCGCCGCCGGGCTTGAGCTCGAAGCTGCCCTGCGCCGGGATGTCATAGCCCTTCACCTGCCGCATGCGCATGATGTCGCCGTCTTTCAGCGTGACGTGCGTTTCCACGCGCGCCGCCGCGGCCGAGCGGGCGCCCACCAGCCGGTCGGGCGTGGCCGAGGGGTTGCGGATCACCAGGTAGCCGACCGCGGTTTTCGCCCCCGGCGGCGTGGCGCGCGTCCACGCGTTTTCGATTTCCACCTGCGACCACGCAGGCGTGGCGGCCAAGAGCAGTCCCAATGCCAGATATCTCATGAAGCCTTGCGATTCTCCTCTTCCTGCAGCTTGCGCCAGAGCACCTTGCCGGTGGGGGTGCGCGGCAGCTCGTCCACGAACTGCACTATGCGCGGCACCTTGAAAGCCGCCATCCTTTCGCGCGCCCAGTCGGTGATCTGCGTTCCCGTTGTTTCGAGTCGATCTGGTTTGAGGACTACAAAAGCCTTTACGGTCTCGCCCCGGTAGGCATCGCGCGCGCCGATGACGCAGGCTTCCTGGATCGCCGGATGCGCGTACAGCAGGGCTTCCACTTCGGCCGGCCAGACCTTGTAGCCGGCGCAGTTGATCATGCGCTTGAGCCGGTCGGTGATGAAGAAATAGCCTTCCTCGTCATAGTAGCC
>CAZJJC010000262.1:0-2804 GCA_964546195.1 uncultured Enterobacteriaceae bacterium
CGTCAGTCGCAGAAGAACTCGACCACCTCGCGCGCGCAGGCGCGCGGCTGGCCGAAGTCTAACCAGCCGTGCTTGCGCAGGGTGAGCTCCTCGCGCTGCAGGAGCAGCTCGGTGTCGCCTTCGACGGTGACGTAGGTGCCGTTGGTGCTGTGGTCCTTGAGGATGAACTTGTCGCCGCGGCGCTCGACGGAGCAGTGCTGGCGCGAGGCCATGTCGTCCTCGATCACCAGGCCGCAGGCCGCGTCGCGGCCGATGACGACCGCGTCGCCGTCGCGGCGGCGCACCACCTCGCGGTCGCGGTACCTGAGGCGCACGACCTGGCCGGCGGCCGCCTTGGGCGGCTTGGCGCGGTTGTGGATGAAGGTGGTGGCGTTGATGTCGCTGCGCCACAGGATCTCGGCGAGCTCGACCTCCTCGGTCTTGCCCTTCACCGAGATGGCGTGCAGGTGGCGCACCATGCTGCGGAACACCGGCGCGAGCAGCGACGCGGTGTCGGAGGTGGTGATGATCTCAAATTTCTGCGCCTGCGCCACCAGGCGCGCGGCGAGGTTCACCGTGTCGCCGAACACATCGCCGTCCTGCTGCAGCACCGGGCCGTAGTGAAAGCCTATGCGCAGGCCGATTTTGCTGCCCGCGATCTCGGGCAGCGCCTCGGCTTTGGCCTGCATCTCCGCCGCGGCGGCGACCGCCGCGTCCGGCGCGGCAAACAGCGCCAGCACTTCGTCGCCGATGGTCTTGACCACGCGCCCGCCGGCGGCTTCGGTCGCCTGGCGCATCCCCACCAGGCAGCTGGTGATGGCGGCGAGCGCCGCGGTATCGCCCGCGGTCTCGTAGAGCCGGGTGCTGTCGCTCACGTCGGCGAACAGCACCGTCGCCAGTCTTTCGCTCATAGTACGATTCTATGCTGCTTTCCCCGGAGCTGATCGCGGCCTACGAGCAGGCGGAATACGTCGTGCACGGCAGGTTCACGCTGAACATCGGCCGGCCGAGCGCGGCGCTCGATGCGCTGCTCGAAGCGCGCGGCGCGGCGAGCGCCGCCTTCGTCACCGCCGCCAATCCGCGCGGAGAGGCGAGGAGCGAGGCCGAGAACCGCGCCGCGCTCGCCGCGCTCGAAGCCGGGCTAGCGCATCCCTTCTGCCGCGGCGAGGGACGCGACCCCGCCGGCCGCTGGCCCGCCGAGCCGAGCCTGCTCGTGCTCGGCATTGCGCGCGGCGAGGCCGAGGCGCTCGGGCGCGCGCACCGGCAGAACGCCATCGTGTTCATCGAGAAGGGCGGCGCGCCGCAGCTCGTCATGCTGGCCAAGCTGCGCCTGGTGCTCGACACGCAGGTATGGCTCGACTGGCTGGTGTTCGACGATCCCGCCACCCTGCCGCTGCGCGCGCTCGCCGCCGCCGAGCGCGCCGAGATCTTCATCGACGCGGCCTGCGAGGCCGAGCTCGAGCGCGTCCTGGGCTACCCGCTCGGCCGGCGCCGCCTGGACGCGGGCCTCCAGGCGGCCTGCCTGGCGCAATGCCGTGCGATCGCAAAGCGGGTGGAGAAGGATTTTTCGGAGAAGGGCGCGCTGCCTTTGTGCAGCGACCCGGACGACCAGAAGCTGCTGGAGCTCGCGCTTGCCGCGCGCGCCGACTGCCTGGTGACGCGGGACCGCGCGCTGCTTGCCTTGCGCACGCCGCTCTTTCAGATCCTCACTGCCGATGCGCTACCTTGCACTTCTCGATCTCGGCATCCTTCATCACCGGCTTGATGGTGCAGGCTTTCATGAACTCCTCGTTGCGCTGCCTCTCGCGCTCCGAGAGCGTTCCCTGCGCGAGCGCGTGGCCGGCGGCCAGCACCACGACCAGCACCAGGGCGGTGCAGGCGACGGTTTTCGAAAGCTCCATGGATCTCCTCCCTTGACTCGCTACCTGCGGCAAGTGTTGCACCGCGTTGTGCGGCCGTCAGCGCACTTCTTCACACTGGTGCGCTTCGCACCGGGGCTAGACTGCTCCCAGGGGGTCACAGGGGATGCGCAGGGCTTGCCTCGCCGTGCTGTTGTCGCTTGTCCCGCTGGCGCCGGGCGCCGCGGAACGCGTGCTCGACTTCCATAGCGAGCTGCGCGTCGCCCGGGACGGGGCGCTGTGGGTGACCGAGATCCTCACCGTGCAATCCGACGGCGGAAAAGTCCGCGGCGGCGTGGAGCGCGACCTTGCCCTGCCGCTCGGGCAGCTCACGGTGACGCGCAACGGGCGCGCGGTGCCCTTCGAGCGCCGGAGCATCGCCGGCGGCGTGCGCATCCGCATGCGCGATGCGAGCGCGGTGCTGCAGCCGGGGGAGCACGAGTACCGCATCGCTTACCGCACCCCGCGCCGGATCGGCTTTTTCGAGCGGCACGACGAGCTCACGTGGAACGTGAACGGCAGCGGCGCCACGCTGCCCTTCGAGCGCCTCTCGGCCGAAGTGCGCCTGCCCGAGCCGGTGCCCGCCGGCGAGCTCAAGGTGCAGGCCCACACCGGCCCGCCGGGAGCGCAGGACCGCGATTACCAGGCCTTCGTGCGCGCGGGCTCGGCGGCCTTCCGCGTCACCCGCCAACTCGCACCCGGCGAACCCTTCACCATCGCCGTGGCCTTCCCGAAGGGCGTGGTGGCGCAGCCCAACCCCGCCGAGCGCCTCGTCGCCTGGGTCGACCGCCATCGCGCGCTCGCGCTTGCCCTGGCCGCCCTGCTGGTCCTCGCCGTGGACCTCGCGCTCCTGCGCGGGTTTCCGATAATTCGGGCTCTGACCCCGAATTATTGGCTTTAGAATCCGGGCGTGGTCCACGTCATCGC
>CAZJJC010000263.1:0-10249 GCA_964546195.1 uncultured Enterobacteriaceae bacterium
CGAGCTGCGCGACGTGCTGCGCGCCCTCGGCGCCACCAAGCGCCAGGTGATCGTGAAAGTCGGCCTGCCGCGCGCCATGCCCTATTTCTTCGCCTCGCTCAAGATCGCGATGACGGTGGCCTTCGTCGGCTCCATCGTCGCCGAGACGGTCGCCGCCAACAAAGGCATCGGCTATCTGATGCTGGTGGCCTCCTCCCGCTTCCAGGTGCCGCTCGCGTTTGCTGGCTTGATCGTCACCGGCGTGATGGGCGTGGGCATGTACGTAGCCTGCGCCGCGATCGAGCGGCGCATGACCGGCTGGGCCACGCGCAGCGCCGACGATGGCGTGAGCTTCTCGGCCTGATCGCTACGCCGCGCTGAAGCGCCACTCGACCTGAGTGCCTTCGCCCGGCCGGCTGTCGATGTGCAGCGACCAGCCGAAGCGCGCGCACAGCCTTTGCACCAGGGACAGCCCCAGCCCGCTGCCCGCGGTCGCCGCCGGCGGCCGCTGCTCGGCCCGCATGCCGATGCCGTCGTCCTTGACCACCAGCCGGTCCCGCTCCAGTGACACCTGCACGTGCCGGCCCATGGAATGCTGCTGCGCATTGCGGATCAGGTTGGCCGCGATTGCATCGACCACCGCGCGCGGCGCCTGCACCTCGGGCCGCGCGCGCAGGCGCCAGTGCATCTCGGGCCCGCCTGCCGCCGCCGGCACCAGGCGCTCGCGCAGCAGCGTCTCGACGCAGTCCGCCACGGAAACCATTTCGTCGGGCGAAGCCGGCCGCTCTTCGCGCACCAGAGTGAGCAGCACGGTAACCGTCTCGTTCATGTGCTCGGCGGCGGCGCGCATGCGCTGCGCGGCGCGGCGCGTGCGTTCGGAAGCCTGCGCATCCTCGGTGATCAGCTCGGCGGCATTCTGGATCACGGTCAGGGGCGTGCGCAGCTCGTGGCTCACGTCGGCGGAAAACTCCCGCTCGCGGCGCAGCGCCTCGTGCATCCGGCTGGCATGACGGTCGAGCGCCGCGGCGAGCGTGCCGACTTCATCGGCGGCGAAGTCCGGTGCGAGCGGCTGGCGCGCGCCAGCCGGGCTCGTGTCGGCGACACGCTCGGCCAGCTGGACCAGCGGCGCCAGCAGGCGGCGCGACAGGGACATGCCCATCCACAGGGCGAGGTACATGGCGAGCGCGGTGCCCCCGGCCACGACTACGGCGGTCAGGCGCTCGCGCTTTTCCAGCGCGCTGATGTCCTCCACAACCGCGTAGCGGCCTGAGGGCGCGCTGCCCAGCGCGATGAACCAGGCGTCGCCGCCGGCCGTCTCGTATTCGTGAATGCCGTCGGGCAGGCGCAACATCTCGGAGGGGAACAGGGCGGTGCTGAAGTTGCTGAGCACGCGCACGCCGGGAACCTGAGCCAGCTCGCGCAGGCCGAACTGCTCCGGCTCGGCCATGACCTGTCTTAGCCGCTCGGTTGCCATGCGGGCCACGGCGCGCTCCTCCCACTCGTAGGTCGCCCAGAGCAGCGTCGAGGCGAGCAGCGGACCCAGGACCGCGCCGGTGACCGCGAAGGCCACCAGGATGCGGAAGCGCAGGCTATGCCGGAACCGCACTGCTGCCCGCGAGGCGGTAGCCCACGCCATGAACCGTATGCAGCAACGGCGTGGGGAAGGGATGGTCGATCGCGCGGCGCACCAGGTGGATGTGCGAGCGAAGCGAGTCGGTCTCCGGCGGCTGGTCGCCCCAGACTTCGGCTTCGAGGCGCTGCCTCGAGACCACCGCGGGCGACGCGCGCATCAGCACCCGCAGCACCTGGTAGCCCAGGCGCGTCAGCACGATCGCCTGGCCCGCGCGCGTCACGCTCATCGTGCGCTCGTCGAGCACGAGGTCCGCGACCTGCAGGCGGGGCTGCTCCAGCCCGCCGCGCGCGCGTCGCACCTGCGCGCGGATGCGCGCCTCGAGCTCCTTGAGCGGCACCGGCTTCACGAGATAGTCATCGGCGCCGAGGTCGAGTCCTTGGATGCGGTCTTCCAGCTCGCCGCGCGCGGTCAGCATGAGCACCGGCGTGGCACGGCCTTCGGCGCGCAGCCGGCGGCAGAGCTGCGTGCCGTCGAGCCCGGGAAGCGCGAGGTCGAGCACGATGGCGTCGAAATCGCCGGTGACCGCCAGGTGCAATCCGGTGATGCCGTCCATCGCGCTGTCCACGACGTGTCCCTGCGATTGGAGGTAATCGACCAGATTTCCCGCGAGATCCCGGTTGTCTTCGACGATGAGCACCCGCATGGCGCAAGTATAGGATGGCGCGCCTCGTTTCACGTTCCTTTGACAATTGCGCGACTCCGGCTTCACGCCCCCGGATTCAGCATGGCGGCTTGGATCTCTCCGTGGTCATCCCGGTCTGCAACGAGGCAGACAACGTCGACGCGCTGTGCGCCGAGCTGCGCCAGTGCCTGGGCAGCCTCGACTACGAGGTTGTGTTCGTGGACGACGCAAGCACCGACGGCACGGCCGCGAAGCTCGCGCGCCTGCGCGAAGCCATGCCGCAACTGCGCGTGGTGCGCCACGCGGCCAATGCAGGCCAGAGCGCGGCGCTGTTGACCGGCGTTCGCGCCGCGGGCGGCGAATGGGTGGCGACCCTGGACGGCGACGGCCAGAACGACCCGGCCGATCTGCCCAAGCTATTGAGCCTCGCCCGAAGCGCACCCGCGCCCGCGGGGCTGTACATCGGTCATCGCGCATCTCGCCGTGACAGCCGCGTGCGCATCCTCTCGTCGCGGATCGCCAACGGCGTGCGCTCCCGGCTTTTGCGCGACCGGGTGCTCGATACCGGCTGCGGCATCAAGCTGTTGCGGCGCGAGGTGTTTCTTTCGCTGCCCTACTTCGACCACATGCACCGCTTCCTGCCGGCGCTGGTGCGGCGCGAAGGCCTCGAGGTGGTTGCAGTGCCGGTCAGCCATCGCCACCGGCTGGCCGGCGCCTCCAAGTACGGCGTAGGCAACAGGCTATGGGTGGGCATCGTGGACATGATCGGCGTAATGTGGCTGCAGCGCCGCCGCCGCCGGCCGGGGCCGATCGAAGAGGCGGGTCACCATGGATCGTGAGTGGATCTGGCTCGCCGTGGGCTTCTGCGGCCAGGCGCTGTTCTCGATGCGCTTCCTGGTGCAGTGGCTCTCGAGCGAGCGCGAGAAGCGCAGCATCATTCCGGTTGCCTTCTGGTATTTCAGCGTGGCCGGCGGAGCGACGCTGCTCGCCTACGCTGTGTATCGCGCCGATCCGGTCTTCATCGTGGGCCAGCTGACCGGCTTGTTCATCTACGGCCGCAATCTGCAATTGATCATGCTCGAGCGCCGCCACGCTTGAGCCCGGCCAGCCATAGGCTGGCGCTCGTGCTCCTCGGGCTGTGCGTTTTCGCCGCCGGTCTCGGGCTGCGCGATCCCTGGCCCGCGGACGAGCCGCGCTTCGCGCTGATCGCCCGCGACATGGTGCTGAGCGGGGAGTGGCTGATCCCGCGGGTCGGCGGCCAGCTGTATCCCGACAAGCCCCCGTTATTCATGTGGCTGGTGGCGGGCTTCTATTGGCTCACAAATAACCTGCGGATCGCGTTTCTGCTGCCCTCGCTGCTCGCCGGCTTGGGAACGCTGGTGCTGGTTCACGATCTGGCGCGCCGGCTATGGGGACGAGAGGCGGCCTTGCTGGCGGGGCTGCTGCTGCTCCTCACGGTGCAATTCACGCTGCAGGCACGCAGCGCGCAGATCGACGCGCTGGTGACGTTCTGGACCACGCTCGGGGTCTACGGCCTGCTGCGCCACTTCCTGCTGGGACCGCACTGGGGCTGGTATATCGCGGCCTGGGTCGCCATGGGACTGGGCATCATCACAAAGGGCGTGGGCTTTCTTCCGCTGCTGATGTTCCTGCCCTGGGCGCTGCTGCGCCGGCGCTGGCCGCAAAGCCTGGCACGGATCGACACGGCGCGCGGCCGGTGGTGGTCCGGGCCGCCCGCGATGCTGCTCGCGGTCGCGCTTTGGCTCGTGCCGATGCTCGTATACGTCTCGGCCAGCGGCTCGCCCGAGCTGGCCGCCTATCGCGACGAAATCCTGTTGCGCCAGACCTCGGAGCGCTATTTCGATGCCTGGCACCACCACCAGCCGTTCTGGTTCTACCTGGAAGTCATCCCCTGGGCCTGGCTGCCGCTTTCGCTCGCGCTGCCGTGGCTGCTGCCCGCCTGGTGGCGACGGCTGCGGATGGGAGACGCTGCAACCTGGCTGCTGCTGGGCTGGGCAGCGTGCGTGCTGATTTTCTTCACGCTCAGTCCGGGCAAGCGGCACGTCTACCTGTTGCCTGCCTTGCCGGCGGTAGTGCTCGCTGCGGCACCTCATCTTTCCGCGCTGCTGCAGCGGCGCGCCGTCCAGCGGCTTGCATGGCTAGCGGTGGCCGGCTTCGCGGCAGCCGCTACAGTCGCGCTGCCGTGGGCATCCTCGCTCGCCGGTTCGCTCGATTTCGATCCCACGGCAATCCTCGCGGCCGTGGCGCTGCTCGCCTGGGTGCTGGCGGCGCTCGGCGCAAAGCTGGGCGGCGCTGCGGCGCTTGCGCTGTTGATCTTCGCCTGCTGGCAGATCTTCGGCTGGTGGGCTACGCCGCTGCTCGACCCTGCACGCTCAGGCGCGCAGCTCATGGCGCGGGTGGCGCAGGCGCTGCCGCCCGGCACCGAGCTGGGGATGGCCGGCTGGAAGGAGCAGCTGCTGCTGCATGCGGACCGGCCGGTCGTGCATTTCGGCTTCCGTCGCGCGGCGGCGGCGGAAACCCGGGACGCGGCCGCCTGGCTGGGCGCAGCGCCCGGACGGCGCCTGCTGATACCGGTGCGGCAAATGGCGCCCTGCCTCGATGCGGCGGCCGCAGAGCCGATGGGATACCGCCACCGCACCGAATGGCGGCTCGCGGGGCGCGAGGCGCTCAGCGGCGCATGCACGCTTGAATGAGCACGCAGGCGGGTACAAGTCGAGCCCCATGGCTACCTCATGTCCAGCGCGCGGCGCCGGGTAATCTCCACCGTGCACGCGAGCCGGGCCTCCTCGGGCGCGACGCCTTCGGGCGGGAATTCCCGGCGCCGCGCGCATTCCGCGTCGCGGTATTGCAGCCATTCGTCGTTCGATTTGCGGTAGGCCGCGAGCGCCTGCGCGCCGCGCTCGTTGGCTTGCTGGAAGCCGTTCGCGTACACCTGGGTCAGGTCCATCTCGGCGGTACGCAGCAGCAGCTCGAGGCAGGAGCGCGCTTGCGCGCGCACCGCCTCGCTGCGTCGGCATTGCGCCAGGGCGGCGGCGTTCTGGCGCGGCAGCCAGTTGAAGAACACCGGCCGCTTCTCGTCGGCGAGCAGGCAGATGAAGGACAGCTCGGCGCTGGGAGCGCCGGGCAGGACCACGGCGCCGTTGCCGGTGAGGATGGAGCCGACGGGCTGGTTTCCGACCTTGCGCGCGTAGCGCTCCATGGCGAGGCTCGCGTCGCGCTCCAGGACGACGTCGTTGACCCGCATGCCCTCGCGCTCGGCCTCCTTCTTCGCGTAGGCGCGGCAGGCCTCCAGCGCGGGGCCTTCGTATTGCGCGTGAGAGAGGTTTGCAAACACAGCGAAGCCGATAAGCAGCGAAAGTCTGGTCATTTGGCAGGTTGGTATTGGTTGCTCGAAATAGCGCGGGCGCGGATCAGGCCGAACAGGCTCCGGGTGAAAGGCGCCGGCACGCCGCCCTTGGCGGCGATCTCCAGAGTGCCGGCGAGCAGGCCGTCGATCTCCAGAGGCTTGCCCGCCTCGAGGTCCTGCAGCATGGAGGTCTTGAACTTGCCGAGCTGGCGCGCCATGTCGATGCGTGCCTCGGGATCGATGTCGGCGTCGACGCCGACGGCGCGGCCGATGGCGAGCACCTCGCGCATGATCTGGACCATGTAGCTCTTCACCTCCGGGTCCTGGATCAGGCGGTCGGCGCTGCTCAGGGTGAGGGCCGAGACCGGGTTGAAGCTCACATTGCCCAGCAGCTTTACCCAGAAATCCTTCTCGATGAACTCGCTCACCGCGATGTCGAAGCCCGCACCGGAGAGCGCCTCGGCAATGCGCCGGGTGCGCTGCGTGTTCTTGCCGCCGGGCTCGCCCAGCACGAGCCGGGTGCCCATGTTGTGGCTGACGAGTCCGGGCTCGGGGGTCGAGGCGGCGAGGTGGATCACGCAGCCGACGATGCGCTCGGTGGGCATGGCGCGGGCAAGCCGGCCGCCCGGATCGAGCGATTCCAGCCTCTGCTTTCCGTCGCCGAACCGAAGGCGGTCGAAGAACCACCAGGGCACGCCGTTCATCGCTGTAATGATCGAGCTGTCGGGGCCGACCAACGGGCCGATGCGCTCGGCGACTTCCTGCAGGCTTTGCGCCTTGACCGATACCACGACGTAATCCTGCACGCCCAGCCGGGCCGGCTCGCTTTCCGCCCGGACCGCGTGGCTTTCGATCCTGCCGCTGGCGAGGTCGCGCACCCGCAGGCCGTGCTGCCCGATCGCCTCGAGCTGCGTGCCGCGCGCGACCACGCACACGTCGTGGCCGGAACGTTGCAGCCGGGCGGCGATCAAACCTCCTACCGCCCCCGCGCCGTAGACGCAGATTTTCATGGTGTTATTCTAAAAGCAGGAGGTTTCCATGTTCGGCTTCATGAAGAAAATGACCAAGCTGCTCCCGGCCGAGAGCACGCTGCCCGGCCGCGCGGCGAAGATGCCGGTGCCGGAGAAGCACTTCATCAACGGCCACCGGCTGCAGCCGCCGTTCCCCCAGGGCCTGCAGCTCGCGCAGTTCGGCATGGGTTGCTTCTGGGGCGCCGAGCGCGTGTTCTGGGAAATGCCCGGCGTGTATTCGACCGCGGCCGGCTATGCCGGCGGCGAGACGAAGAACCCGACCTACGAGGAAGTGTGCAGCGGGTTCACCAACCACACCGAGGCGGTGCTGGTCGTGTTCGATCCGGACGTGGTCGCGTACGAGGCGCTGCTCAAGCGCTTCTGGGAGAGTCACGACCCTACGCAGGGCATGCGCCAGGGCAACGACGCCGGCTCGCAATACCGCTCGGCGATCTATACCTACGGGGAAGAGCAGGCGCGGCTTGCCGCTCAATCGAAGCGAGCTTTCGAGCAGGCGCTCAAAGCCAAAGGCTTCGGCCCCATCACCACGGAGATCCGGCCGGCGGCCGAGTTCTACTACGCCGAGGACTATCACCAGCAGTACCTCGGCAAGAATCCGAACGGCTATTGCGGCCTGGGGGGCACCGGCGTCAGCTGTCCGGTCGGAGTGCTGGCAAAAGCCTGATGCGGCTCGACAAATGGCTGTGGGCGGCGCGCTTCTTCAAGACCCGCAGCCTGGCGCAGCAGGCGATCGCCGCCGGCCGCGTCAAGCTCAATGGCGAACGGGTCAAGCCCGCGCATGTCCTCAAGGTCGCCGATTCGGTGTCGGTGCGCATCGGCGAGCTCGACTGGCAGGTGAAGGTCGTCGGGCTGTCGGACAAGCGCGCGCCGGCGCAGCAGGCGAGGACGCTTTATGCCGAGACCGAAGCGAGCCGCGCCGAGCGCGAGCGGCGCAGCGATCTGCGCCGCTTCGGCGCCGAGCCCGCCGCCGCGATCAAAGGCCGGCCTACGAAGCGCGACCGCCGGCGGCTCGAAGACCTGACCAGTCCTGCGGACGAATCCTAGCGACCACGCTGAAGCGCAGCGCGCCCTCCGGTCGCACCACCGCAACCTCACCTTCGAGCAGATAGGGCGAACCGGCAACGGCCTGAAAAGGGTTGCCATGGCTGGATATGACGCGGTTCTGTCCCTTGAGGACTTCCGAGGAAAGCAATTTTTTCAAAGCGTCGTACCGTTTCGGGTCGTCGCTGCGCACCGGGCCGCCGCGCACGTCGTTCGTGGCTTGCGCCTTGCCGAAAGCGAGCCGGGCGGTTTCCATCGTGCGGCAATAGGGGCTGGCGAGAACCTCGCCGATCGGGATGCCCAGCCGCTTCACGTGCGCGCCGATCTCGCGCGCTTCCTCGCGGCCCGCGTCGGTGAGATTGCGCTGGCTCGCGCAGTCCTCGTAGCTCGTCATGCGCGCATCGTTCCGGCTGAAGTCGGTCGAGGCATGCCGCATATAGAGCACGTAGCCGCCCTCGCGCAGCCTTTCTACGATATCCGCCGGGGGCTGCGCCCACGCGGTTGAGGCGAACAGCAGGACGAGCAGATAGCTGGCGAGACGCATTTCGCGTTAGCCTAGCAAAAATGAACAAGACCCTGCTCGCGGGCGCGTTCGCGCTCACGCATCTTTGCGCCGCGGCGCAGGAAGACGCGGTGGTGGTCACCGCCACCCGTGCCCCGCAGCCGAGCCTGCAGGTCCCGGCGTCGGTGGACCGTATCGAGGCCAACGAGATCCGCGAGGGGCGGCCGCAGGTCAACCTGTCCGAAAGCCTCGGCCGCGTGCCGGGCATCGTGGTGCAGAACCGCCAGAATTACGCCCAGGACCTGCAGATCTCCTCGCGCGGCTTCGGCGCGCGCTCCACCTTCGGCGTGCGCGGCATCCGCCTGATCGCCGACGGCATCCCCGCGACCATGCCCGACGGGCAGGGCCAGGCGGCCACGTTTTCCCTCAGCTCGGCCGAGCGCATCGAGGTGTTGCGCGGCCCCTTTTCCAGCCTGTACGGCAACGCCTCCGGCGGCGTCATCGCCATCGAGACGCGCGACGGGCCCGAAACGCCCACCGGCGAGGCAAGCTTCCTCGCGGGAAGCTACGACACCTGGCGCGCCGGCCTCCTGTTCGGCGGCCAATGGGGCGCGCTGAACGCCATCGGCGACCTTGCGCGCTTCGAGACCGACGGCTATCGCGAGCACAGCGCGGCGACGCGCGACCACCTGAACGCAAAACTGCGCTACCGCCTCAACGACGATACCTCCCTCACGCTCCTGGCCAACAGCCTGCGCCAGCCGGACACCCAGGATCCGCTCGGGCTGTCGCGTGCCGACTTCGAGGCGGATCCACGGCAGGTGCATCCGAATGCGCTGCTGTTTAATACCCGCAAGACCGTGAACCAGGACCAGGTGGGCACCACGCTCAGCCACCGGCTGGGGCAGGGGCGCGTCGAGGCGACGCTCTACGGCGGCGAGCGGTTCGTCGAGCAGTTCCTCGCCATACCGCTTTTCGTCCAGAACGCTTCTCCTACGCACTCCGGCGGCGTAGTCAATCTCGAGCGCACCTATGGAGGCGGCGCCTTGCGCTACTCCGCGGATCTTGCTGCGGTAAGGCTGTCGGTCGGTATCGAGCACGAGCGCATGGACGAGCGGCGCAGGGGCTTCAACAACGAGAACGGCCTCGCGGGCGTCCTCAGGCGTGACGAGGACAACCAGGTGACGAGCAGCGACGTCTACGCACAGGCCGAATGGCGGTTTGCCGAACGCTGGTCGCTGCACGGCGGCGCACGTCACAGCCAAGTGCGCTTTACGTCCGATGATCGCTTCATCACTGCCGATAATCCGGACGACAGCGGCGAGCGCGATTTCCGGGCGACTACGCCCGTGGTGGGGCTGCTTTACCGGGCATCCCCGCGAGTCTCCCTTTACGGCAACCTGGGCCGCGGCTTCGAGACGCCCACCTTCGTCGAGCTGGCCTACCGCCGCACAGGCACCGGGTTGAATTTCGACCTCGAGGCGAGCCGCAGCCGGCATGCCGAGGTCGGCGCGAAGGCCATTGTGGCGAGCGCGTTGCGGATCAACGCGGCGCTGTTCGACATCGTCACGGAGAACGAGATCGTCGTGGATGTCAACCAGGGCGGGCGCGCGATATTCAAGAACGCCGGCCACACGGACCGCCGGGGCTTTGAGATAGGCGCCGAGACGGTGCTTGGCGGCGCCTGGGAGGCGCGCGCAGCGTGGTCGTACCTCGAGGCGACGTTCCGCGAGAGTTTCCCGACGGGCACGGTGACCGTGCCGGCCGGGAGCCTCCTCCCCGGGGTGCCGCGCAGCCAGCTCTACGGCGAGCTGCGCTACCGCCGGGAAGGCTTCTATGCCCAGCTCGAGGGGCTGCGGCGCTCGCGCGTGGCGGTAAACGACCAGAATTCCGAGTTCGCGGACGGCTTCACGGTGTTCAACGCGGTCGCCGGCCTGGTGCAGCAGGGCGGGCGCTGGCGCCTCACCGAATTCGTACGGATGGATAACCTCGCCGACCGCGACTACGCCGGCTCGGTGATCGTGAACGACGGCAACGGCCGGTACTACGAGCCTTCGCCGCGCCGCAATATGAC
>CAZJJC010000264.1:0-5191 GCA_964546195.1 uncultured Enterobacteriaceae bacterium
CAGGCGCGCCGAATCGATGTGGCCGCGCTGGTCGTCGAAGTAGAAATCCGGCTCGAAGGCCTTCAGGAAGGTGCCCTTGGCCAGGCCGCCGAGGAACCACGCCTCGTCCACTGCGATCTTCCAATACAAGAGAGTCCTGACCGCGCGCTCGTGCGCCGGCGCGCTGCGCGCCGTGACGAGCGCCGGTCTTACTTTCATGGCCAGGTGCTTTTCGGACTGCAATCGATGCAGGGCCTCGAGCAGCGGCTTGAACGGCCCCGGCGGCAGCGGCTGCAGCGCGTTCACGGTCTCGTGCCGGGTGAAGGCTTCCAGCCCGTCGCGCTGGTAGACCGCCTCGGCTTCGTCGGAGAACAGCACCGCGTCGCCGTCGAAGGCGATGCGCACCTCGTCGGCGTGCCGGCTCGCCGCCTGGGCCGACTCCGGGTAGACGCGCGCCGCCGGGCATTTCGCCTCGAGCGCGCTCATCACGTCGCTCTCGTTGGCGGACAGGAATAGATTGGCCTTCAATGCATCCAGATACTTGTAGGGGTCGCGGCCCCGCGTGAACACCCCGCGCTCCAGGCGCAGGCCGGCGCCCGCGGCCGACTTGAATACCCGCAGCCCCGACACCGGGTCGTTCTTGGAAAGGATCACGACCTCGACGCGCTGCGCCTTGGGCGTGTTGAACGCGAGCAGCTTCTTCACCAGCTGAAACGCCACCCCCTCGCGCGCCGGCACGTCGAGGCGGGCGAACTGCAGCGTGATATAGGCGTCCTCGCCGTCGCGCTCGAACACGCGGTTCTCTTCTTCGAAGTCGAACAGCGCGCGCGAGGAAATCGCGACCACCAGCTTGCCTTCGACCGAGTAGGGCATTCGCCCCACTATACCGCTAGTAGACGGTTTCGACCGGGACGCCGAAGAGGTAGCCCGCGCCGCGCTCGGTGCGGATGTAGCGCGGCTCGGCCGCGTCTTTCTCGATCTTGCGGCGCAAGCGCAGGATCTGCACGTCGATCGAGCGGTTGTAGACCTCGTCGTTATGCAGGCGCGACAGATCGAGCAGCTGATCGCGCGAGAGTATCCGGTTGGGCGCGCCGAGCAGCACCACGAGCAGGCTGAACTCGCCGTTGCTGAGCGAGACGGTGCGGCCGTCGCGCGCGGTGAGGCGCCGGGTGTTGAGATTGAGCTCCCAGCCGTCGAACCGGTAGGCGCGGATGCCCTCGGGCTTGCCCTGCCGCACTTCCGCCCGGCGCCGCCGCAGCACGCTGCGGATACGCGCCAGCAGCTCGCGCGGGCTGAACGGCTTGGTGAGGTAGTCGTCCGCACCGAGCTCCAGGCCCATGACGCGGTCGGCCTCCTCGCTGCGGCCGGTCAGCATGACGATCGGGATCTCCGACTCGTCGCGCAGGCGGCGTGCCAGCGCCATGCCGTCCTCCACCCGGAGCTTCAGGTCGAGCACCAGCAGGTCCACGACCTGCTCGGCGAGGACGGTCTGCATCGCGCGGCCGTCGGCCACGGCGGTGACGCGCAATTCGTTCTTGGCGAGGTAATCCGACACCAGCTCGCGGATGGTCGGGTCGTCGTCCACGACCAGCACATGCGGCACTGCGGCATGGGGAGAAGCCTGGGACGGATTGCTCATGGTGAGTTCGCTGCTCATCGCCGGGGGAGTCTAGGGAAGGGCCCCGGCCTGTGTTACAGCTGTAATGGCCCCTACCCGTACGTGTAAATTACACGCAATTGGGGCAATGTGGAATGCACAGGTGAGCACAGGTCCCGCCAGCGGTCCCGCCGACATCCTCGTCATCGACGACGATGCGATTTTGCGCGACCTGGTGACCGACTGGCTGGAGGGCGCGGGCTACCGGGTACGCAAGGTCGCCGACTGCTGCGCCGGGGTCGAGGAGCTCGGACGGCAGGTTCCGGCGCTCGTGGTCACCGACATGTTCATGCCGGGGCCCTGCGCGCTCGAGGCGATCGACCAGCTCAAGCGCGAGCACCCCGGCATGGCGCTCATCGCGGTGTCGGGGCATTTCAACTCCGGCCAGGGCCTGAGCGCGCAAGAAGCGCTCGCCGCCGGCGCCGACCGCGCCTTCGCCAAGCCGGTCAAGCGCGCCGAGTTCCTGCGCGCGGTGGCCGAGCTCATCGGTGCCCCGGCCCGCTAGCCGGATGCCGCCGGCACTGCGCGCGGCGCTCAACCGTATCTCGCTGACCCGTGCCCTGATAGGCCTTGGCGTGGTGCTGGTCGCGATCAACGTCGGCTCGGCAATCTGGGACATCCGTGCCGACCGGCAGAATACCGAGCAGCGTGCGCAACGCGACTTCTCCAACCTGACGAGGCTGCTGGCGGCGCAGACGGCCGCCACGCTGGAAGCTGCGGACGCCGTGCTGAGGGACGTGGCACGCGAAAGCACGGCGCCGCGCGCGGCCGACATGGTGCAGCGCCTGCGCGAGGACTTGATGCACGTGCCGCAGATCGCCGCCTTCGTGGTGCTGGACAGGGACGGCCGCGAGCTTGCCCGCACCAACGAGCTGCCGACCATCGACCCGGATTTCGCCAAGCTGCCCTTTTTCGCCGCGCACCGCCAAAGCGCCGGCGACGGACCGATCCTGAGCGAGCCCTTCCTCGGCGGGCCGGTCGCCACCAGCTGGCGCTTCGTTCTTTCGCGGCGGCTGAACGATCCCGGCGGCGGGTTCGGCGGCGTCCTGGCCGCGATCCTCGAGGTCGAGAACTTCGATCGCCTGTACCGCACCATCGATGTGGGCGCAGGCGGCTACATCACGCTCCTGACCCTCGAGGGCGTGGTCATGACGCGGGTGCCCGACCCGATCGATGTTCGCGGCCGGCGCTTCCACAACCACGACATCGTCGCCCAGCTTCGCAACGACAGCGCGTTCGAAGGCTGGACGACGAGTCCGATCATCAACGATCGCGTGCTGCTTGCGGCTTCGGCGGTGCGCGGCTTCCCTCTCTTCGTGGCCACCGGCAGCACCGAGCGCGCCGTGCTGCAGCCCTGGCGCGACCAGGCGGCGCTCATCGCAATGCGGACCCTGCTCGCCTCGGCGGCGATGCTGGAGCTCATCGCGCTCGCCGCATGGGGCCTTGCGCGACGCGAGCGCGCGCTGCAGCAGAGCGAAAAGCGCTTCCGCGCGATGATCGAGCACAGCTCGGATGCGGCGATTCTCAGCCATCCCGATACGGGCATCCTCTACGCCAGCCCCTCCCTCGAGCGCATCTTCGGCTACGCCGAGGAGGAGCTGCGCGGGCAGCAGCCCTACGATCACCTGCACCCCGACCACCGGGCCGACGCGCTGCGCCGGCGCGATGAGCTGCTGCGCACGCCGGGCAAGGTCGTCAGGAGCGAGACGCTGGTGCGGCACAAGGACGGCTCCTGGCGCTGGACGGAAAACACGCACAGCAATCTGCTGCACGAGCCGAGCGTGCGCGCGCTGGTGCTGAACCTGCGCGACATCACCGAGCGCAGGCAGGCCGACGCCGAGCGCGCCCGCCTGGAGCAGCGGCTGCGCCAGGCCGAGAAGATGGAAGCGGTCGGGCGCCTCGCCGGCGGCATCGCCCACGACTTCAACAACATCCTCGGCGGCATCCTGGGCTACGCCGAGATGCTCGTCGAAGGCGCGCAGCCCGGCTCGCCCCAGAAGCGCTACGCGCAGAACGTGCTCACCGCCGCCAACCGCGCCGGCGCCCTGGTCGAGCAGATCCTCTGGTACAGCCGCAGCCAGCGCGGCAAACGCATCCCGGTCGAGCTCGACCGCATCGTGGCCGAGACCCTCGAGCTGGTGCGCGGTTCGCTGGCCGCGGGCATCCGGCTCGAGAGCGCGCTGCCGGCGAAGCCGCTGTTCGTGGTCGGCGATCCGACCCAGCTGCACCAGATCATGATGAACCTGTGCACCAACGCGATCCACGCCATGGGCGAGCGCGGTACCCTGCGCGTGGCGCTGGAGGCCGAGGAGGTCTCCGAGCAACGCGTCTTCGCGCATACCACGCTGCACGCGGGGCCGTATGCGCGCCTGACGGTGGAGGACACCGGCAGCGGCATGGAGGCGAGCACGCTCGCGCGCCTCTTCGAGCCCTTCTTTACGACCAAGGAAGTGGGCAAGGGCACGGGGCTCGGCCTTTCCCTGGTCTACGGCATCGTCACCGACTCCTCGGGGGCCATCGAAGTGAAAAGCGAGCCCGGCCGCGGCAGCCGCTTCGTGATCTACCTGCCGCGGGTCGATTCTCCGGCGGTGGCCGAAGGCGAAAACGCTGCGCCGGTCGCGCGCGGGCGCGGCGAGCGCGTGCTGGTGGTCGACGACGAGGCCGCGCTGGTCGCCCTGACTTCCGAGGTGCTCAAGCGCCTGGGCTACGAGCCGGTCGCCTTCTCCGACGGCGCCGCCGCGCTCGCCGGCTTCGAAGCCGCGCCGCAGCGCTTCGACGCCGTCATCGCCGACGAAGTGATGCCGGGACTTACCGGCACCGACCTCGCGCGCAAGCTGCGCGCGCACCGCGCCGACCTGCCTATCGTGCTGGTGAGCGGCTACATCGGCCCGATGATGAGCGAACGCGCGCTCGCCGCCGGCGTGGACGAGATCCTGAAAAAGCCGGTGCAGTCGCGCGAGCTCGCCGCTGCCCTGGCGCGCGCGCTCACGCCGGCCTGAGTTACAGCTGTAAGCGAGCTGAAACCGCCGCGCAACCGGCGCCGCCCAGCATGGCGCCATGTTCGACACCCCGCCGCTCCCCGAATCCGCCGAGCCGGCACCGGCCGAGCTCGCCGAGCCCGACCCGTACGACGGCATAGCGCTCGGCGTGGAATGCGCCTGGCCCACCGCCCATTCCATTCCATGAAGATCGAGCTGCAATCCGCCGGGCTGACGCGCGACGTGGTGCTCCGGCCCGGGCAGCGCTTCCGGCTGGCGGGCTCGGGGCTTGCCGTCATCGAAGCCTTCAGCGACGCCTCCCTCGCAGTCTTTGGCCTCCCGACAGCAGCACTGGATCCTTCCCCTCCCCTCCCCTGAACGGATCCACGTCGGGAGGCCGCTTTCTACGCGGTTTCGGCTGTAACGCCCTCCGGCCCATCTGAAATCGAACCGACATTCGCGGCCGCCAAACTGGAACTGTCGCAATACAAACCAACCACTCCACTGAAGGGAACCGAATCATGAAACGCCTCATCGCTGCAGTGTCGTTCGCCGTCCTCTCCGCCCCGGTGTTCGC